>CALXOD010000058.1 GCA_944389925.1 uncultured Victivallaceae bacterium
GATGAATTTTTTCAGGGAGAAAATTATGGCTCCCACGGAAGAAGGCGTTTTCTCTTCCGGCAAATGAAGAGAAACGGGGCGTTCTTCTGAATTTGATGAGCGGGATAACGGTTCTCTGAGACGGTTGCGGAAAAGGGACAGAGAACTCCCGGCGGGAAGGAAAATGGGGATGCAGCAGATTTCACTGTGGCATTTTTCTTTTGGCATTCTATATTAATAGTTTTGTGAGATACAGAGGAATGAAGAAACGGAGAGGGAGCCGCAACCAGATGGCTGCTGTGCAGAATAAATACCAGATGGACTTGTGCCATGGGCCGCTTTTCGGACAGATCGTGGTATTTTCCGTGCCGCTGATGTTGTCGGGGATTCTACAGTTGCTGTTCAACGCCACCGACTTGATCGTCATCGGACGCCTGGCGCCGCACGAAGCTCTGGCGGCAGTGGGGTCCACGGGGTCGCTGACGGGCTTGATCGTGAATGTCTTCATGGGGCTTTCGGTCGGCACCAATGTATTGGTGGCTAACTACTATGGTGCTCGCGACCGGAAGATGACCAGTCGGACGGTGCATACCGCTATTCTGATGGCGATGGTGGGGGGAGTGGTGCTGGGGATTTTGGGGATCCTGCTGGCGCGGCCGCTGCTGTTGCTGATGGGAACGCCGGAGAATGTGTTGCCGAAGGCGTGCCTTTACATGTGGATTTATTTCGGGGGGATGCCCTTCATTATTCTGTATAATTTCGGCAGTGCGGTGATGCGGGCGGTAGGGGATACTCGGCGGCCCTTGTATTTTCTGGCGTTTGCCGGCGTGATTAATGTCGGATTGAATCTGTTTTTCGTGCTGGTTTTCAAAATGGATGTTGCGGGGGTGGCGCTGGGGACCGTCATCGCGCAGGCGGTAGCTTCCTGGCTGGTGCTGAGGTGTCTCCGGAATGCACGGGATGCCTGCCGGTTGCGTTACCGGAGCCTGCGGATTGATCCGGTGATTTTGAAACGCATGCTGTGGATCGGCTTGCCGGCGGGGATTCAGGGAACGTTTTTTTCCATTTCCAACATGACGATCCAGTCTTCGGTCAACTCTTTCGGCTCGTTTGCGATCGCCGGGAATACGGCGGCCAGCAGTCTGGAAGGATTTGTGTACATCGGAGCGAGTGCGTTGCACCAGGCGGCAGTCAGTTTTGCCGGGCAGAATCTGGGGGGGAAATGTTACGGCCGGATTTTGCGGAGCCTGCGGTACTGCATTCTCTGTGCCGCGGTCATGTGTCTGGTGCTGGGGCTCGGTTTCCTGTTGTTCGGATCGTCTCTGCTTTCCCTGTATAATACCAATCCCGAGGTGATTGACTGGGGGATGCTGCGGATGAAGATTCTGCTGACGACCTGTTTCCTCTGCGGGGTGATGGACGTGATCAGTGGGGGGCTGCGGGGACTGGGACATTCGGTCATGCCCGCGGTGGTGACGCTGCTGGGCGTCTGTGTTTTCCGGGTGTTCTGGGTTTGCGCCATTTTCCCGTTGTACCCGACCATGGGGAATCTGATGTTGTCTTATCCGATCAGCTGGCTTTTGACGGGGCTGGTGAACGGCTTTTACTTGTATCGGGTGTGTCAGAAGTTACTGGGGCGGGATGGACATATCCGCTTGAATCTGCGGGCGGATCGCGGAGCGGCAGGCACAGCGCCGATGCTGATGCGGAACAGCGGAAAAGAAGTGAAATAATTATGAACGGCAGCCGGCCGGTCCGGGCCGATCCTCTTGCCGGACGGTGGCTGCCAGAAGCGTATGTTGCATAGACTCATCTCCGGCAAAGCGCTTCCGGATGATTTGAGCTGCGGCCTTCCCCAGAGTGGTCGCATCAATGTCCAGGTAGGCGTGTCCACTGCCTTTGATGTGAACAGTCTGATTGGTGGCGATGACCAGGGAGTTCCAGGACGGGAGGCCGGGAATCCGGCTGAAAAGTTCGTGGATTTTCCAGAAAGCCCGCCCAAAGGCGAACAGGCCATCCACCGGAATTTTTTCCCGGGCCAGCCGCATGGTGCCCTCTTCCAGCCGATCAAGATCGACCAGCAGTCTCCGGAAATCCGGAGTTTTTCCGGCCCGGGCCATGCGTTCGCAGAAAGCCTGGGTCATATCGGCGTATTCTTTTTCCTGCCCATCGATCACAAACAGCGGTGTATCGACCTCGTGTGCAAGAAAATATTCGGCAATGGTTCTTCCTGCAGCGGCATAGTCGTATTTTACACTGCCCCGGGCGTTTTCCGGTCCGCGGGCGATGCAGACGACGGGCAATCCCGCTGCATCCAGCCGATTGATCATGTCGAAGTGGTTCGGAGAAGGATGCAGCCAGACCAACGCATCCAGCTGCAGGTGGAGGATTTCCGCCGCCGCTCGTTCCGGTGTGTTGCCGGAAAGCACGAGCATCGGCAACATCAGCCCCTGATCTGTGGCCAGTTCCCGGCGGAGGGCATCCAGAATTTCCCAGTAATAAAGATCAAAACAAAGGGAGTTCCCCTGAAACAGCAGAACCCCGATGGAGGGGGCCGCTCCTCCCGCCGGAGCGTGCAGGCCCGGGCAGGGATTGCTGAATGCCCCTGAGCCGTGGCGTACGATCAGTCTGCCGTCTTTAACCAGACCGGCAATCACTCGTCTTACCGTAGTGCGGCTGGCGTGAAACAGCTGACAGAGCTCCCGTTCAGACGAAATTTTGACCGATTCCTGGGGATTGCGACGGATCTCTTCCAGGATATGTTGTCGAATGACCGTATTGAGATTGGATTTCATAATGTTTCCAGTATGAGCGTATCGTAAAATAGTATAACTCTGTTCCGAGGTATTGCAAATATATTTCATGTGCATCCGGAATATCGTACAGAAAAAGGCAGAACCGGAACTTTATTGTCGAAAAGATCGCGTTTATTCTTTTTGCGGTTCCACCGGGGAAGAGGCCGGCCATCCCACGACAGCACGACGGAAAAACTCCAATGAAACCTTTTCCAGCGGCCATTCCCATCCGGGAAGTTGCTGGAACATCAGAATTTTTCGCTTCGGGTCCACCTGGAACCCCCAGTTTCCCATCAGGGTGCCTTGCGGGCAGCTTCGGAGTGGTTGTGAAAGCAGATAGCCGAGACGTCGTCCGTCGGCGTGTTTCACGCAGACGAAATCAGCCGGAGCTCCGGTAGCATCATATCCGGAAAAGGGTGGGTGATATTTCATTTCCTCGCCGGACGCTGTTGTGATGGTGGTTCGGGGGAACGGTGTGTGCCGGATCTGCCGGGTAGCTGTCTGCAGCCGGCCGTTGACGAGATAAAGGGACTGCAGTTGGTCGTCCGGTGTAAAGAACAGACACCCGTATTCTCCGCTGGCTACGGCGTTTCCCATCTGAGCATCCTGCTGCTGATGGTGAAAAATCCAGTATTCTCCTTCCGGAAAACGTAGTTGCAGAATACCAGCTTGCGGCGTTCGTAACAGTTGCACGTCCTGTGCCTGGCCACTCGGCAGCAGAACAGTGGTGAAACAGGCGGGTGCGGTGCTGATTCTGCGTCGCAGAACCAGATGATTTCTTCGAAATTTGTCGCTGAGAGCATTATTTTCCCGCGCCCGTCGGACGGAAGGGTTGTCGCCTTGCCAGATTTCCAGATCCGACGCTACGGGAAAAAACACTGTGCAGGCATCCTGTTGGTCTGGTTTGAACGAGGCATATCCGAAGGTGGCATTCCGGGGCAGGGCGATCCGCTTTTGATTTTGCAGAAATCCATATCCCCAGTAAGGGCGGTTCAGGTTGGCGCGATCCTGCTCGTTTTCCGGCATGCGCCACGAAGCGCGTTCTTCCGGGGGCATGAGGTCGTCTGTCTGCGCCTGACCGGGGCCGTGATCGGATCCGATGGTGATGGTTTCGTCAACATCCGCGGAGCCGTGCAGGAAGTAATCGTAGATTTTTCCACCGGGACCCGCTTCAAAAAAATCCACGCAGCAATATGTCCCGTTCATTCTGCGGATGAGAAAGAGAGTACGCCGATATTGGCCCAGTTCCGGATAGGCCCGCCGACCGTCTACGCTGATGACTTGAATGGCGGGAGAGGCAATGTCCATATACAGCAGATTGCCGAACACATCGGGCGTTTCCTGCTGATTACAACCATCCACCACGACCAGATTGTGAGCCGCGCTTTGGATGGTCCAGCAGGCCATGCGGGTATGGGTGTAACCGATGTCCGAGAGCATTTCCCGATGGTGAGAGAAAAGGGTCATGCCGAGCAGATCATAATGACGGTGCCCGATTTTGGCCGGGAATGACAGGTGCAGCTGGGTTTGTTCCGGTACGAGCCGGCCGCATAACGCCGCATAACGGAGCCCCGGACTTAAAAATGAGGATTGGGCATATCCGCTTCCTGCCCGTTTGGGTGTTACCCAGGTGTCCGAGAGCGGCAGGCGTCGTCCATCCGGGTAACGGAACTGCTGTAACCGTTGCGACGCCGCCGGGAGGGCGGGAAGGAATTCCCGAGCTGCTTTTCCCCGGTATCCCTCCAGAGCGTCGGCGACCCGGGAAAGATACAGGACTGCCTGGGCATGGTAGCTGACCGTTGCTTCCTTCCAGAACCCGTCAAAATAAAAACCGGCCTTTGCAAATTGCTGTGCCCGCTGGATGGCTGTTTCGACGTAATCGTCTTTGCCGCAGATCCGGCCGGCAATGACCAGATCCCGCCACAGGCGCGGCGACATATTATGGTAGCGTTCCGGATACCGCAGGGGGGCATCGCATGCGGCAAAGAAAAATCCCTGCAGAATATCTTGCTCTTCCGAAAGTTTCTGTTCCGTCAACACCTGCGGGTAGCTTCGGGAATGGCGGATCAGATCGAACGTTAAGATCAGATCCACCGGAATATCGGTGTATGCCCACCATGACCAGCGGCTGGTACGATGATCCGGCATCAGCTCCTTATCCGCCGGCACTCCCGTATACCAGGTGACGGGGTGTGCCGGAAAGTCGTATTTGAAGGCGAAATCCGGAAAGTTCCGTGCCAGTCCACAGAGAATCAGGGCTGCCCGACGTGCATAGGATTCGTCTCCGGTGCGATAGTAATGTCGGGCCATCCACAGCGCTGCGGTGGCAAAGACGGTCGCTTTTCGACTGGCAATGCCTGCGGAGAAATAATAGCGACGTCCATCTTGGGCTTGATGGTATGGTTCCTGAAGGATTTTTCCGGAGGGGGGCTGAACCTTGGTGATGCCGTTTTCCGGATATTGTTGCGAAGGGAATTTCTGTCGACAGAAGTCGCAGGTCAGGACCTCCGGCTCATCCGGATTCCAGGAAAAAGCCGATCCCTGCCCGTTGCCGCAGTTCGGTGTCGGACACATGACGAAGAAAATGCCGCTGCGGTTCGGCAGCAGACGCAGCAATTCTGATTCCGGAATTTGCATGAGTCGTATGACTGCGGGGGATGCTGCAGGGGCCGCATCTTGGGCCCAACTGCCATAGACCGCACCGGTGGCATGGAATGCTGCCGTCAGGAAGAGAAGGGGGGAAAGCAGAAATTTCATCATTGCGATTCCATACTGACTCAATCCTGGTTCCAGCGACTGTTTCGGAAATAGTCGGCAAGATAATCGCCGCCACCGTAATACGGACTGTTCGACAGCTGAACAGTATGGGCCTGATTTCGATCCACATGTCCGTCCGCGAAGAGCGAGTTGGCAAAACCGTTATGGCGGGGATCCGGATAACGGCCGCCGTTATTGCCTGAAGCACAGGGAATGTTCCAACGGTTCGGGTCCTTGTCGGTGATCCAGAAAGTTGCGGCAGGGCGTTTCAGATATTTCAACGGGCGGTAGGCCCGGCCCTGCTGTATTTTGGTAGTCGGGCCGGTTACGATGTTGAAGCCGGCAATGAATTCACTGATGGAATAGGCGAACATCTTTTTATGGCTTTGGAGTTTGTCTCCCGGACAGTTCATGACGCTTTCCAGATATTCAGGAGATTGGTTGGCGTCCGGCGGCGAAAGAGTGGAGCCGCTGGCGTAAGTGGCGAAAGGGCCGGCGGGGAGCGGCAGATATTTACCGGCAAACAAACCGACATACCAGAACCCGATTGTATTGTACAGGACTCCGTAAGCATGAAAATCCTGAAACCGGGTGGCGTATGGTGTGGTCCAGGTTTCATGATCATCACTGTAACTTAGCATAGCCGTGCCGATTTGGCGCAGATTGCCGGTACATTTGGCTGAATGCGCCGCCGCCCGTGCTTTTCCCAGAGCGGGAAGCAGCATAGATGCGAGGATGGCGATGATCGCTATGACGACCAGCAACTCAATCAAGGTGAAGAAACGCAGCGCAGATTTTTTCATGAACGGTTCTCCCTGAAAGTGATGTTTTGACTCCAGTTGATACCAGATAATACCAGTTGTTATTATACATAAAAAAAAGATGAAAGTCAAGTTTTTTGTCAAAATTCAGGAAAAATATTCTTATTCTCTGTCTGGCTGGCGGGGAGAAGACATACATTCCTAATGTAAATTGCATACGGCGGAAAGTTGTCTATTTTTGATCTGCTTCCCATCAGGTGGCTGCAAGTAGTATGGTGATCATTGGCTGGCCAATGTCAGCCTGGAACAGGGAAAAAAGAAAAACGACCGGATGGGCATCAGCATTGTCCCATCCGGTCGTTTGGCGGTTGAAGGCGCGTCAGCGCTGCTTTTCCACCTTGTAAGCGAAGGTGTTTTCTGTGGCGTAGTAGAGCAGCGACATAATCGCATAACCGGTTGCACGCGTATTGCAGAAATCGCGGTCCACCCGGTATTCCCCGGTCATACCGTGGAAGGCGCCGTGGAATCGGCTTTCCGGGTTCAAATACTGCTGATTCAGCAAATACTGCGCAGTTTTTTCCATAACCGCATCATATTCACCATCGACGGCACCGAGGCGTTTGGCGGTGAGCATTTCCAGCAGAATCACGCCGGCCGCGTTCGGGATGGAGTCCTGCCAGTCCGCCGGTCCGAAGCCTCCATCGGCCTTCTGCTGACGTGCCATGCAGTCCAGGAAACGCCGGGCGGCTTCCCGATAGCGGTCTTTGCCCGTGTACTGCCACGCCGCGAGGTTGGCCAGTGCGCCGAAGTCGTCATTGAATTTATGCATGGCAATCCAACCGGAGGGAGCCCAGGCTGGATCAGCAGTCCGGTCCAGATCCGCTTTGGTACCGTGTTCGCGGATCACCGTAATGTTGCCGTCGGCGCCGAGGAGGTTTTCGTTGTAGAAATCCAGAATGCGTTTCATCGTATCCACGTATTCCTTCTGTCCCCCGGTTACCTGGGCCAGCCGGTAGAAGAAGAAGGCGCTGCCGCTGTGGAAGGAGCCGAACCAGTGCGGTTCCCAGTCACCGTCGTCGAAACGGACCGTCCAGTACGGATAACCCGTTTCCATGCCGTAGCGGACAAACCAGTCCGCATAATAACGTGCCGCCTTACCTGCCGCTTCGTCTCCGGACACAACGGAATAATCCAGCATGGCCCACGCTCCGGTCAGCGCATCGCGGGGATGAGCTACGGGAGTCTGCGGCGTATTTTCATGGAGCACGCCGAAAACCCGGTCCTGCCATGGGACGAAATTCTGGAGGGAGCGCAGATAGGAGACGCCGCGGCCCGCGGCTTCGAGATAGCGCTGGTCGCCGAAGGCACGGTGTCCGGAGAGCAGCAGACTGACGACTACGCCGGTGGTCCAGTTGGTGGTCCAGGTCTGGATGACGTTGTTACGGCAGTCCGCGATGAATGGAAAGCGACCGCAGTCGGCGCTTTCCGGGGTCTGCAGCTGCTCGCGCACGAAGTATTCGAGGCCGAGTTTTGCCGCATTCAAAGCTTTTTCTTTCAGCATGGGATGTTTTCTCCTGTATGGTTCTGGATTGTCAGAAAAATGGATGCAAATTCAAGCGTTTTTGCGGAATAGTCCGCTGGTCCACTCTTTTTCGGTGCACCGGTCCTCTTCGGTGAAACCGAGCGGGAGAAAGGCTTCCGCCACGGTGTCAAATTCCGTACTGAGAATCCCGGCCAACGCCAGAAAGCCTCCCGGACGCACCCAGCCGGCGATATTGAGCCGGTAGGCTTTCAGCAGGTGTCCGAGGATGTTGGCGGCGACTAGATCGTAGCCTTCTTCACGGCCGCGATAAACGGCGGCATCGGCAACCGTCGGGGTCAGCCGTTCCGGAGCGATGCCGTTGCGGGCGAAGTTTTCCGCGGCGATCCGCACCGCGTCGGGATCATAATCGAAAGCATTGACCGGGTCATAGCCGAGTTTGGCCCCGGCGATGGCAAGAATGCCGGAACCACAGCCCGCGTCCAGCAGCGAATGCGCTGCGTTTTCCCGGGCCAGCCGGTCAATGACACGCAGACAGAAAGCCGTGGTGGCATGCTGACCGGTGCCGAAGCTCATACCCGGGTCGATGTCTACGACGGCTTCTCCAGGGGCAGGCTGATAATCCAGCCAGCCGGGTTTGATCACCAGTCGTTCGGAAATGGGCAGAACAGGGAAATATTTTTTCCATACTTCTGCCCAGTCCTCTTTTTTCAGTTCAAAATATTCGGGATCGGTCAACTGCACGCCCCAGGTCCGCCATTCCGGCACGGCGATTTTGAGTTGTTCAAAATGGGCCCGGCCGGTTTCCGGATCCGTCGCATAAACGGTATGCCAGGTGGTTCGTTCCTCCCGGTTTTCCCAGGTACTGAAATCAAGTTCCAGAGCGTTGAGCAGTTCTGCCGCGGCTCCGGGCGAATCGGAGTCATCCCGCATTTTGCAGCAATAGAGCAGATCGTTGGTCATGGAGCGTTCTTTCCTGAATGAAGTGTATGTCGTAACGAATAATATAACTCTTGAACCGGTTTTTTTAAAGTCGGGGGATTTAAAAAAGCGAAAAACGTGTTATATTTTATACCAATATTATCCTGTTTCATAATCATTATGGTGGGCCATGAATCCTTCTCCGGAGACCGTTGTCGTTCTTGATTTCGGTTCGCAATACAGCCAGCTGATTGCTCGGCGCATTCGCGAATGCAATGTTTACAGTAAAATTCTTCCCTGCCACACCTCTGCGGAAAAAATCCGCGCCGAACATCCTCGCGGAATCATTTTTTCCGGTGGACCCGCCAGTGTTTACGAAAAGGGCGCACCACAGTGCGATCCGGAAATTTTTGAGCTGGGTGTGCCGGTGCTCGGGATCTGCTACGGGTTGCAGCTGATCATGCACAGTTTCGGGGGGCGGGTGGCGCCGGGAACCGCGCGGGAATATGGCAAGGCCATGTTGCGGATTCGACGGCAGTCAGCGCTTTTTGCCGGACTGCCGGAGGAGATTCAGGTATGGATGTCGCATGGCGACAAGGTACTGGCTCCCCCGACAGGAGAGCTGGCGGTGCTGGCCTCCACGGAAAATACGGAATATTGCGCCGTGGAGCTGCCGTCCCGGAAAATTTTCGGAATCCAGTTCCATCCGGAAGTGGCACACACGCCGCAGGGGGGACGGATTATCCGGAATTTCTGTTACGATATCTGCGGCTGCCGCGGCGACTGGAACATGCAGTCGTTTATCGAACGTTCCATCCGGGAAATTCGGGAAACGGTCGGCAAAGCGAATGTGATTCTGGGACTTTCCGGCGGCGTGGATTCCTCCGTAGCGGCGGCGTTGATACACCGGGCTATCGGGGATCAGCTGCACTGTATTTTCGTCAACAACGGACTGCTGCGCAAGAATGAGGCGGAGCGAGTCCGGCGGCTGTTCGGCGATAACTTCAAGATGAAACTGACGTATGTGGATGCGACCGACCGGTTCATGTGCGAGCTGGCCGGGGTGGGCGAGCCGGAGGCGAAGCGAAAGGTGATCGGGCGGGAATTCGTGCGGGTATTCGACCGGGCTGCGGCCGGGATCGAACAGGCGGAATTCCTGGCGCAGGGGACAACTTATCCCGATGTAATTGAAAGCGTTCCGATCGACGGGAATCCGGCGGCATTGATCAAGAGTCATCACAATGTCGGCGGCCTGCCGAAGGATATGAAATTCAAGCTGCTCGAGCCGTTGTCCCGGTTATTCAAAGACGAAGTCCGGGAGGTGGGGCGGCAGCTCGGGTTGCCGGAGGATGTGGTCATGAGACAGCCGTTTCCGGGGCCGGGACTGGCGGTACGGCATCTGGGGGCGGTATCGTTGCGGACGCTGGACATTTTGCGCGATGCCGATGAAATCGTCGTGGACGAAATCAAGGCGGCGGGATTGTATTACAAGACCTGGCAGACTTTTGCCGTGTTTCTGCCGGTGCGGACGGTCGGCGTAATGGGGGACAATCGGACCTATGACTATGTGATTGCTCTGCGTTCGGTGGAAAGTTCGGACGGTATGACTGCCGACTGGGTGGAACTGCCGTACGCGTTGCTCAAGAAAATCTCCAATCGCATTATCAACGAAGTCCGCGGGGTCAACCGGGTGGTGTACGATATCACGTCGAAACCGCCGGGGACAATTGAGTGGGAATAACGGCCCGACCGGGCGGGAAAGGAAGCAATGCAGATTATTTCCGGGCAGGCGAGGGGGATAACGCTGGCGGTGCCGCCGACTATGGCGGTACGACCGACGGCGGGGCGTTCCCGCAAGGCATTGTTCGATAGTCTCGGCCGGTTTGACGACGCGACGGTCGTGGATTTGTTTTCCGGATCCGGTGCTCTGGGGCTGGAGGCGGCGAGCCGGGGCGCGGCGACGGTGGTGCTTGTGGAGAACGATCGCCGCCATTGCCGGGTGATCGAACGCAATATCCAGGCGGTTCGAAAAACCGGTGTGGTCACCGACATCCGTCTGGCAGAAGCGGCTGCTCCGGCAATTCGATTCTGGAGTGGAGCGGTGCCGGATGTGATTTTTGCTGATCCTCCTTATAAAGAATCAGGGGAGTATTGGCGTCAGCTGCTGCACGACAGTGCTTTTCTACGGGCGGCAGCGGGGGCGCTGCTGGTATGGGAAATTCCCGATACGCCGGGGGCTTCCGGGATGTTTCTGGCAGATAATCCTCTGGAAGATTACCGGTTGCGACAATTCGGGGGAACTGGATTCCTGATCGGATATCTGCCGGAGGCCGCCGATGTACAGGGTTAAATCCGGCAACTGGATCTGGTTCTGGCAGGAGCTGGAGGACTGGAACCGGCTGGGGCCGCATCCGGAGGAGATGACGGCGGATACGGTACTGGTCAAGGCGAATCCGGTGCGTGGAGTATTCCGGCGGGACGGGTATTTCTGCAAACTGGAAATGCCCGCCTGTCGGAATCCGGTAACTTTCTGGCGGGCGGTGCTGTTTCCGCGCGCGCGGCGGGAATTTTACAGCGCGCTGGCGTTGGACGTTGCGGGGATTCCGGTGACGCCGCCGGTGGGATACGGACAGGCGCTGACCTGTTCCATGCTGATTACCCGGGAAGTTCCCGAGGCGGTGACGGCCAATGCCTGGTTTCAGAAACAGTTTGTCCGTGGGGGCGGGGATCCGGAGATGTTTCTGCGGAGCTGGGGGGAGTTTTTGCGTAAATTGCTGGCGTCCGGATTTTATCATCCTGATTTTCACGGGGGGAATCTGCTGTATCAGCCGGAAAGCCAATCATTCATCCTGGTGGATGTATACGGGGTGCGCCGCCGGCGATTCTTCCGTGGCTTGGGACGTCGCCGCATGATCATGGCGCTGCGGGAGTTCCGGGAAATTCTCAACCGGGAGCAGCTGTTGAACGGGTTGCAACTATGCGGTGCAGCGAAGGATCGGCAAGAGGCGGAGCAGTGGCATGACGAGCTGCTGCAGTATGCGGCTGCTCGAACGCAGCGTGAACTGCCGCGACGCTTGAAACAGTTTTTTAGCGGCTATGCCAAATACGGAAAAACAGTAGAATGGGGGGGGCGGTCGCTGTGGTTGACGCTGGATGCCGCCGGAATGCCGCTTGTCGAACCGGAGAAACTTGATAGTGAAACATATGAGGTGCTTTCCGGTTCCGACGAAACATTGCGGGATTTGCGAAAACGGGATTTTGAACTGGCTCTGCACTTGATCCCCCATCCGCGCATTGTGGCCTGGGAGGCTGCGACCGGTCGGATTTATCGCGAACGCGCCGGTGCGGCGATGAGCGAAGAGCAGGGGGGGTATCTGCGGGAACGATTGCGGATTGCCGGGTTTGAACCGAAGAAATTCAAACTGGTGAGTGACCGTTTCGGACGTCCGGCGGTGGAGGAGGTTTGAATGCTGGCCAAGACGTATTCCGCTACGGTCATCGGTATCGACGCTTATGTGGTTGAGCTGGAGGTGAACGTAACCGGTAAATCCGGCGGCGGTGGTGCGGCGGACAGCGTGGTTTCCATCGTTGGGCTGCCGGATGCCGCAGTCAAGGAGAGCCGGGATCGGGTGCGTTCCGCATTGACGAGTTCCGGCCTGGTGCATCCACGCGGATTTACCGTGGTCAACCTGGCTCCGGCGGATTTGCGCAAAGAGGGGGCGGCGTTTGATCTCGGCATTGCATTGGGAATGCTGGCGGCGGGAGGCGCGCTGGATCGCGCCCGACTGGCCCGGACCGCCGTGCTGGGAGAACTTAGTCTAGATGGTTCCATCCGGCCGGTCCGCGGAGCGTTGCCGATTGCCGCCCGGCTGGCGGCGCATCCGGAGATCGAAGCGATTCTGGTGCCCGAGGCCAATGCGCTGGAGGCGGCATTGGCGGCAGTGCGTCCGATCGTATTTCCGATGCGGCATTTGCGGGATGCAGTGGCATTTTTTTCAGATCCGTCACCGTCGCCTTGTCGGGCGAATTTACCGGGATACCTCGCAGCGGCAGAGGGAAGTATGCCGGATTTTGCGGAAGTCAAGGGGCAGTTGCTGGCCAAGCGGGCGCTGGAAATTGCCGCCGCCGGCGGCCACAATTCCCTGATGATCGGCCCGCCGGGGACCGGGAAGTCCATGCTGGCTATGCGGCTGCCGGGGATTCTGCCGCCGATGACGCTGGAAGAGACTTTGGAGACCAGCCGGATTCACAGCGTGCTGGGGATGCTGGCCGATGGGAAACCACTGTTGCGCAATCGGCCGTTCCGCAGTCCGCATCATACGATTTCCGACATCGGATTGATCGGCGGAGGGCGCGATCCCCGGCCGGGCGAGATCAGTTTGGCGCACAACGGGGTATTGTTCATGGACGAACTTCCCGAATTCAAGCGCAATGTGCTGGAGGTACTTCGGCAGCCGTTGGAAAACGGCTGGATCACCGTTTCCCGCGCCGCCGGAAATTGTACGTTTCCTGCCCGATTCATGTTGTGTGCGGCGATGAATCCCTGTCCCTGTGGTCGCGGGGAGGTGGAGTTGGGCTGCACCTGTAAGCTTTTGGAAAAACAGCGTTATCGCAAACGCATTTCCGGGCCATTGCTGGATCGTATCGATCTCCATGTCGAATTGCGGCAACTGTCGCAGGATGAATTGCTTGCCGCACCTGACGGAGAACCCAGCCGCGTGATCCGGGAACGGGTCATCGCCGCCCGCGAACGACAGGCCGTACGTTATGCCGAAAGCGGCATTTTCTGTAATGCCCGAATGGGCAGCCGGGAACTGCAGCGTTATTGCCGTCCGGACGCGGCCGGTAGCCTGCTGCTGCGCCAGGCCATCAGTCGTTTCCGCCTCAGTCCCAGAGCTTACGACCGGATTTTGAAAGTTGCCCGTACCATTGCCGACCTTGCGGGGAACGATGCCATCCGCGAAGAGCATTTATTGGAAGCCATCAACTATCGCCGTCTTGCCGACTGATCTGGAGTCAGAGTTTCAGCAACCGGGGCAGGTGGATGAGAAAAGCCGCCGGCAGAAGCGCCGTCGGCGGAATGAACAGCAGCAGTACCGCAGCAAAGAGGCTTCCTGCGAAAACAGGAATTTCCCGTGGCATCTCTCCTGCCGGAGCGGAGCCGGCACCGCGGTCGAAAAAGCGGATTGCAGCAAAAAGCAACAGGGCCGGCAGCCATGCCGCTCCCGGCAGATCCAGATGAAACTCTCCCCACAGGATGGGAATGACTGCGACTGCCAGCAGAGGCGCGGCATTTTTCTTTCTACCGTCTTCTCGGAGTCCTGCGGGCAACCGGGCTGCAGCGAGCGCGGGCAGGACGTTTCCGGCAAAACTGTCGGTTAACTGATAGGCAGCCAGGCCATGGGTTACGCCGGCGACGAGCCAGAGCCAGCTCATTCCGTTTTCGGCAAGAACGAAAAAGCCGGGCAGATGGCGATAGCGGCCGCAACTGATCCGGATCAGAGCGTAGACGCCGGCGAGCGGCAGGAGCGTCCATTGCCATGGCCAGGCGGAGATTTGGCGCCGGAGGCGGTTCAGAGACGATTCTTCTACCTGAATTGCCGGGGCTTCCGAAGCCAGACAATGCTCATACAGCACGGAAAAAATGCCCGGCGGTAGAAGTTCATATTCCGGCGGGCTTAATTCCCCGAGTCGTCGATCCAACAGGGGGAGATCTGCGCACAGGAGCTCCGGAGTATCCGTGGCCGCTAGATATTTTCCGTTTGTCCCCGGCAGCGGCAGACGGTAACGGCAGGGCGGTTCCGGCCCGTCAGCCGGAACGATCAGAACCCCGTCGGGGGCGAGCCGGTCAGCGTACAGCCGTCGCAGTTGCCGCGATTTCGCCTCCGGTACGGCATCGGGATAGTCGAGGATGAAAATCAGGTCATACCGTTCCTGAGCTGAGGGCGATGCCGGAGACTGCGGCAGAACAGTCAAAGGCAGAACACCTTCCCCCGTCCAGACGCCGGGAAGCGGCAGATCAAACTGCGCGTGAACGGAGGAGACGAAGGGGAACTGCTCCAGAAGCAGCGGGATGGCGGAAGGTACCGCACCGAGAAACAGCACTTTCAAACGGTCCCGGTTGGGTTGAAGCGCCGCAGGCAGCGCCGCAGGCAGATGGCGGTAAAAGGCTTCGGGAAATTCATACGTCTGTCCGTTGTTGCCGATTTGATAATGATGGGGCCGGTCCGGGAGAAGCGTTACCAGATAGTCGTTGGCATTGCCGCGGAGAATGTTGCCGGGGAATGCCGCTGCGGCGAACAGGTTGAGGCTCAGCACTCCCGCCAGGATGACAGTTAATAGTTCCGGAAGCAGGCGGATTCCCCGAATGCTGTTCCGGAACAATACCAGGACAGCAGGTAGAGCCATGCCGGTGAATACCATGTTGATGACCGGGTCCGTGAGAAAATGATTGCCTCCCAGAAATGCCGCCAGGACACATCCACCGAAAGCTGCGGCAAATATCCGCTTCCCGTTTTCCGGTGCGGCAGACTCCGGTAACGCGCTTAGCGCTCCCGCCGTCAGGGCCGCGGCGATCAGCCGGGCTTCCGGGAGCATATAGAGAATGAGCGGGATGCAGGCGAGTCTCCCTTTGTGGGGTTCCTTGGAGAAGCGGAACCGGACCAGCAGGGCGCCGGTTAATGCCGCCGCGGCGGCAAGCAGCAGCGCCGGCATTGTTTGCCAGACGGTTGCTCCCCGGGCCGCGCTCCAACCAGCGGTCCAGCCTGGCAGCAGAAAGAACAGGAACAGTCTGAACAACAGAGATTCTCCCGGATCATGTGCCGGAATCGGGTGGTATGATATGGGATTTCCGGCAATCGATTTCTTTTTTTATAATTCCATCTAGAGAGTATAAAATAGTTCGTTTTTGTTGAATTTCCAGCACTGTGATGCAGGAAAAACGGTTGAATTTTATGGCTTCCGGGGTTACAGTAAAATGCTTTCTGCAATGATTTTTCGGGTTGGGGAGAGAGAGAAAATGGATCATAAGGATTTTCAGATAGAAGTACTGGGGGATGCGAAAATCAAAAGCCCGCTGCAGGCTGTGGACTTCATTTCGGACGATTCCACGGTTGCCTATCCCAGCGACCTCAAGGAGTTAAACGGATATATCAAGCGGGGAGAACCGATTCCCGCATTTGAGCAGGCGGGACCGCGCAGTCGGATTTTTCACGATCCGGCGTGGAGCAAGGCGGCGATTCTTACCGCCGGAGGTCTCTGCCCGGGGTTGAATGACGTCATCAAGTTCCTGACCCGCACCCTGCGTTCCCAGTACAAGGTGCCGATGGTGTACGGTATCCGTTACGGGTACCGCGGGCTGATTCCGGATTACAAGCTTGAGCCGATGATTCTGGACGAGGATAATATCGACGACATTCACGAGAGCGGGGGATCGGTGTTGAGTTCGTCGCGCGGCCGCCAGGACGAGGAGACGATGGTGGATACGCTCGTGCGCATGAACATTAATCTGCTCTTCTGCATCGGCGGTGATGGCACGTTGCGCTGCGCTCATGACGTGGCACGGGTCATCCGGGATCGGAAACTGGCGATCAGCGTGGTATGCATTCCCAAGACGATCGATAACGACATCGGCTTCATTGACAAATCGTTCGGGTTTGAAACCGCAATTTATGCCACGGAGCTGTTCGTGACTGCCGCGCATAACGAGGCGGAAGGCGCGTTCAACGGTATTGGATTGATCAAGGTGATGGGGCGGGACAGCGGTTTCATCGCTGCCAATGCGACGCTGGCCAACTCTCACATCAACTATTGTCTGGTGCCGGAAAAACCGTTTACCCTGGACGGAGTCGGCCCGTCTGCTCTGCTGCCGAATCTGGAGAAACGGCTGCTGGAACGCCGTCATGCGGTGATCATTGTGGCGGAAGGGGCCGGCCAGGAACTTTTTGCCAATCACAGCAGTCGTACCGATGCTTCCGGCAATGTGCTGCATGACGATATCGGATTGCTGCTCAAAGAGCGGATTATCGAATATTTCAAGCAGAAAGATATGGAAGTCAACCTGAAATATTTCGATCCGTCCTATACGATCCGCAGCGTTCCCGCGCGCGGAACTGATGCGGTTTTCTGCACCATGCTGGCTCAAAATGCGGTGCATGCCGCCATGTCCGGGCGTACCGATATGGTGGTTGGACACTGGCATGATGCCTTTACGCATGTGCCGATTTCGCTGGCGACCCGGCAGCGCAAGAAGATCGACCTCAAGAGCCAGCTCTGGACCAGCGTCAGCTCCACGGTGAGACTGTGAACGGCATGCAGGCCGCGTTGCGGGAGGTCGCCGCAGAAATCGATCGGGTGATTGCTGATGACGCGTTTCCGGAAACGGTTCAGCCTGCTTTTTTGCGGGATTCCGTACGGGATTATCCGGGACGCGGCGGCAAGCGGCTGCGCCCGGCTTTGTTGCTCTGGTGTTGCGGTTTGCTGGGCGGAGAGCTGCGCCGGGCATGGTTGCCGGCCGCAGCAGTGGAGGTCTGGCACAACTGGACGCTGGTGCATGACGACATCATCGATCGGGATGCCTTGCGACGCGGGGTGCCGACAGCCCACTGCCGGCTGCGCGATGCAGTGACGGCTATTCCGTTTCATCAGGACGGCGCAGAGGCGGAACGGCAGGGAATGAATTTTGCCGTGCTTTGCGGAGATCTGCAGCAGGCGTGGGCCAATCACCTTTTGTCTCGGGCCGTGGAGTCCGGACTTCGGGCAGATACTGTGACGGGGGCCTTGCGCCGGATGCAGGAACTGGGGGGACGCGCCTTGATCAGCGGAGAAGCGCTGGATGTGGCATTTTCGCTGCGCTCTCCGCTGGAGATCGAGCCCGGCGAAGTGCTGGAGATGATTCGTTTGAAAACCGGAGCGTTGTTGCGCCTGGCGGCGGAACTGGGCGCGATGGTGGCGCTGGACGATGCGGCTCCGGAGCGGGAAGAGACGCGCATGCTGGGAGACTTTGCGGAAGCCTGCGGTGTGGCCTTTCAATTACGGGATGATTATCTTGGAATTTTCGGAAGTGAAACGAAACTGGGGAAGGCCATTGGCAACGATTTGAAGGAGGCAAAGCCGACGGTACTGCTGTTGCGTACTTTGACACTGGCTACCCCGGCGGTGCGTCAGGAATTGCTGGCAAGTCTCCATGGTACAACGTATACGCAGGAGCAGCTGGAGCAGGTGCGGCGATGGATGCTGGAATGCGGTGCGGCGGAATCCGTGACGGAAGACTGTCGGAAACTTGTGGAAAAAGCCCGCAAGCTTCTGATGGTTTTTCCCGCCAGTCGCTACCGCGATTATCTGCTGGAATTCACGGACTACCTGACGGCACGCGATCGTTGAAAATGCTGCTGCCCCGGACTTCATGGGGCGTTCAATAAAAAAAGCCCCGGATTTCTCCGGGGCTGGATTCACTGCAAACAGCCAGCGATGTTACCAGCGGTTGCCGCCGCGGTTGGCACTGCGGAATCCGCCGTCGCGGGGACGGTCTTCACGCGGACGGGCTTCATTGATGACGGCTTTGCGTCCACCGATTTCCTTGCCGTTCAGTTCGGCGATGGCACGGTTGGCTTCTTCGTCGTTGGGCATTTCGACAAAGCCGAAGCCCTTGGATCTGCCGGACTCGCGATCGTTGACGATTCGGGCGGCACTGACTTCGCCGAAAGCGGAGAAGATCTCCGAGAGTTCGTCACGATCAATGCTGTAGGGCAAATTTCCGACGTAGATGTTCATTGTGTTTCCTTTCTGCGTTTCAGCCTTTTTCTTTTTTTTACAGCTGAAACATGTGGTTAATGATCCGCGTGCTCCCTGGTATTGGTTGTCTGTTTTGAGGATAAATCGCACCGTCAGTGCCGAACAGTCAGGGATCACGCGTACATGAAAACAGTCGGAAATCGCGGTGAGATTTTTATGATATGCGGCGGAGGAAAGACCACGCCGCTCCTTGGGCCTATGGCGAGGAAAACATCAAATTCAAAATTCCCGAAAATACCTTGGTCTCAGAAAAATTCATATTCAGATCATCTGTCTAATATTTTACAAAAAAAAAATAAAAAGTCAATAGCAAAATGTTTGAAGGAGAAGAAAACCACGAAAAAAAACAAAAAAAAGAATGATAAAGCCATTTTTTCTGCCTTGAAAGAAAGATTTACGGCATTTTTCCTGTACGTTTGAAGACAAGAATGGAAATAGAGAGCGGTGACTGTTTTGGCATTTTCTTCATAGGAAGCCTTGACATGGATGCGTTTTTTTTCTATAATTAATATCGAATAATATCGAATATAATATCAAGCAATGGAGACAGGACCGGTGGAGCTGAAAAAAGATCTTGTTTACCAGGGGATTAAATATGATATTGCCCGGGGACGATATCAGGTGGGGGAAAAACTGCCCCGGGAAATCGACTTTGCCGCGGAACGGGGGGTTTCCTTCATCACCATGCGCTCCGCCCTTAAAATGCTGGAGCATGACGGTCTGATCGCCCGGATTCCGAGCAAGGGCACTTTCGTGCTCCGCCGGACGCCGGCGCCCCGTCCCGGGAAGGTGCGGACCATTCTTTTGCTGCAGGTGGATTACGATGCCGCGGCGAACGGGGGAAACATTTTCAATCGTGATTTGATTCTCGGGGCAGTGGAGCAGGCCTACCTGGATGGTTGCCGGGTGCAGGTGGATACTTTTGCGGAAGTCCGGAATTTGCCGGAACGTTTTGCCGCCGGAGAGTTCGACGGGATCATCTGGGATCGGCCGGAATCAGATCTGGCGCCCTTGCTGGAAGAGCTCCGGGAGATGGGCGTTGCACAAGTGACGATCAACCGTTTTCAGGATGGCATTCCGGCTTTGGGGTGTGATTATCCGGAAGGGGTGCGGGCTGCCATGCGGTATTTCCGCAGTATCGGACACCGGCACATCGGTTTGATTGACATCGGACGGGATGGTGAGGTGTTTCGGGAACGGCAACGAGCATTTCTGGAGGAACTCCGATTTGACGGTATTGCAGAGGCGGAAAAGTACCTGTGCCGGGTGGTGAATGGGGAAATCGATTATCTGGGGATTGCAGAATGGATGCGGGGCATTCCCCGGACCACGGCGGTGCTGGTTTCCAATGTGTACCTGGCGGAATTTTCCCGCTATCTTGATGCTGCCGGGATTGCAGTGCCGCAGCAGTTATCGGTAATTCAGCAGGGGGAAATCGAAAATTTCAGCCGTGACTCGAACAGCCGATTCAGCATTTTTACCGATCCGCGTCGGACGATCGGCAGCCGGGCGCTGGTGACGGTGCTGCGCCAGCTGGAAGGGAATTCGATTCCGGTGAAAATGGAACGGATTGTCGGAGAATTGATTATTCGGTGCAGCTGTGCCCTGCCATGTCATCTGCAACGCCGGGAAGAGGCTGCCAGCGGGGCGGAATTGTCATGATTGTTGCATTAGTCAGAGAAGGGGGGCGGATATATGCCGTGTGCAAATACTTGGCGACCGCGGCTGTCACCGGTTTGACGGTATGGCCGGCCGAGGGGGGTGAAGAACGAAAAGCCGGAAGCGAATGGGAATGGCATGCCGATGCATTTGCCGCCCGAGTGGATCAGATCAATGCTGCCTGTGGCAGATCACCCGTGGATCAACGGGCTGATTTGAGTGCGCAGGCGGAACGCCGGTTGCTGGAGAAAGCGGATGCGGTTTGTGACGGGATGGCTTTTTTCTACCGGGAAGAGCCGGTGCTGATCGGGAAGCGGGACATTGACTGGACCGGCGGGCAAAAGGCGCATCAGGAATGGGTGGCACAGCTGAATCGTTTTTTTATGTTTGAATTTCTGCTGGGAGCCTACCGGCAGAGCCGGGAAGAGAAATATGCCGCGCGGGCCAGGGAATTGATGGACGACTGGTTTGATTTCCGGGCGCGTCAGAGTGAAACTTTTATCGATCCGCAGCGGAACAGTCCCTTCAATGCCGCACTGCGGGGACGGAACTGGATTCAGGCGCTGGCGACGTTCCGGAACAGTGCCGCGTTTGACGAGGCGTTTGTACGGCGCGCGGTGGAGGTTTGCCGCGAGCAGACCAATCGGCTGGAGCAGTATACTTCCGCCGGATCCAGCAACCATCAGACGGCGCAGGCGTTTTCCCTGCTGGAAGCCGGACTGGCATTGGATTTTCTGCCGGATGCAAAGGGCTGGAGAGAAAAGGGCGCGCAGGTGCTGGCGGAATGTTTTCGCCGGCAATTCCGTTCCGATGGGTCCCACGGGGAAAATACCACCGGATACCACGCATGGATGACGGGCATGATGATCGATGCGCGGGCGTTGACCGCACTCTGCCCGGAACCGGTGGCGGAAATCGACTTGAAAATTCTCCGGCGGGCACTTTCTTTTATGGCTCTAAGCTGTCGTTTTGCCTTTAACGACAGCAGTTATCCTGCCGTTTTCCCCTGCTGGGGAGAGATGCCGGACGTGGTCGGCATGGCGCGCCGGGCGGGGATAGGGGACTTTCATCCGGATCGATACGGCGTTTATCCGGAGGCGGGACTGGTGTTCGGCGGGAATGACCGGGAAAGATTTTGTTTTGACGCGGGGCCGTTTACCGGCTGGCATACGCATCTCAGTCGTTTGAGTGTGGAATTCGGGGCAGATGGCTATAGTCTGCTGGTAGATCCGGCGATTACCACCTATGAACGCCGGGATCCGCATTTCGTCTATGGCCGGATGACCCGTTCCCATGGCACTATGAATTTCAACGGGGCGCACCAGGCCCGTGAGAATGCGCATTTGCTGGGCGCGGTGTTGGATGAGCGTTTTGCCATAGTGGTCGGAGCGTTTAACGGCGGCGGATTTTCCGGTGAATTCAGCGACCATTTCATTCCGAATCTGGAGGCGGATCAGCAACGGGCATTGCTTTGGTTGGAAGGGCTGGGATTGTTGATTTTCGATCGGACGAGGATACGGAAATCTCCGGATGATCGGTGGATGACACGGTATGTTTTTCCGATTGCACCAATGGAGCGATGGCATTGTGATGCATCACGGTCGGCCTGGTACTCGGAAAATCGGAAACAACCCAATTTATTGGTGCAAATGCTTTTGAAGCCGGTCCCCGGAGTTCAGACCCGCTGTGCCGCCGGCGAGGAGACCCCGGAGTTGCACGGATGGGTGGGGACGGCGCGGGATACAATGATTCCGGCGCCGACACTGGAATTTACGGCGGAAACCGGAGATCGGCTGAGTCATGCGGTGACTCTGGTTACAGCATCGTCCCCCGGCAGGGCCGTTGTGCCGATGGCGGTGATGGAGGCTGTACCCGGCCGGGTGGATTTCGGGAGAGTCGGGGATGTCCCGTGGCAACTGCGTTTCGTGCCGGATTTCCGAACCAGGGAGATTTTGGTCACGGCGGGGGTGGAAACGGAGGCGGTGTTGCTGCTGGTATATGGCAATTCGGTTTTTGTTCATGATGCGGTGAGGTATTGTCGCAACGGTGAAAATGTGTCACTGGAGCATATTCCGTATACCGG
This sequence comes from uncultured Victivallaceae bacterium, assembly GCA_944389925.1. Lineage (GTDB taxonomy): Bacteria > Verrucomicrobiota > Lentisphaeria > Victivallales > Victivallaceae > CALXOD01. Next base: position 22,288 of record CALXOD010000058.1, read on the forward strand.
ATGGATTCAGGTGCGTAAGGAATAGGATGGGAGATGAGAAGGAGGCGGCGCAGCATGACGCTGGGACCGTTGAAAACAACTGCCGTTTCCAAGGGATTGCGACAGGGATAACCGGAAAGATGATTCACCCCGAACAATGGAGGTTTCCATGAAAAGAGTTTTTACATTGATTGAATTGCTGGTCGTGATTGCGATCATTGCCATTCTGGCGGCGATGTTGCTGCCGGCGCTCAATCAGGCCCGGGAAAAGGCGCGCACGATTCAATGCGTCAGCAACATCAAGCAGGTGGCGGCGATGATGCTGTTCTACAGCGGCAGCTATGATGATTATCTGCCGCCGAATGCGATCAATTCCTATTCCACTGGAAACTGGGTGAATCTGATGCGGACCGAGAAACTGTTGACCAGCGGTATCCGAACCTTTCTCTGCCCTACTTCTTCTGTTGGCATTGAGCAGGAGTATCTGAATGAGATTATACAACTTTCCGGCAAGCATCTGGATAAAATCTCCTATGGGTATAACTTCAAATATCTGGGGTCAGACCGGTATATGAACGATACTCCGGATCATTACTATTATACATCCTGCCGGATTTCTCAGATAAAACAGCCTTCTCGGACCGTTCTTCTGGGAGAAACAGTCTCTTTGAAGGCGAAATCGGACGGCAGTGACATGCCCGGCGGCATCTCTCTCTGGCCGAATGCCCAGACCGCAGCCTGGCGCAATGTTCTCTACGCTGCGCATGGAAGTTCTCTGAATGTGGCCAGGGTAGACGGTCACGTCGGGACACACCGTTTGTACAATCGACTGCAACCCTATACCACTGCTCCGATTCTGGAGGATTGGCGTTGTACAGGGGCGCAGGCGGCACTGAATGTATGGGACCGTTTATGATGATGACCGAAATCAAAGGATGGGTCGGTGCCTGGATGTTTCTGGCACTGACGGGATACGCCGCGATTCTGCCGGTGGATAGTGAAAAGGCTGCTTTTGAGATACCTTCGGCAGGAAAGCCGGAAGAGTATACCGCCGCAACGGATGTGCCCTCGGGGTCGGCCATTGCATTTGACCGGAAAAACCGGCCGTATATGGTGAATGCGGTTGATCCGGAATGTTACGGGTATATTTCCGTTCTGGATGAGGATGGGCGCTGGGAACGTCGTGATTTTACTGCGGCACTCAAAGCTGCCGGTTTCCCGGTGGAATCTCCTACGCTGCGGACCGTACAAAACCGGGCTGTATTAGGTTTTGACCGTCAGGACCGGTTGTATGCGCTGGTGCCCACGCCGCGCAAAGTCAAAGACGGCGTAGATATCAATGGAGATATGGCGTTATTGTATTCCACCGATTACGGAGAGCATTTTCAGGCATACCGGGTCGGGATCCGGCCTTATCAGGGGACCATGGAGAGTTCTTCTTCGGGGCGGATTCCGAATGGACCGCCGGCGGTATTTCGCGGTGTGCACCTGCAACGGCTTTCCGGGAAGGGGATTACTTACCCGGATGTGGGAGAACAGAGTCTTGATTTCTGTTCATTGAATCGGCTGGATGTGGTGTTGCCCGAGATAACGGATGAGGGGCTCCGGTTACCGCCTGCGGTCGTTGTAACGGAACGGGCCAACGGCGTGACCAGCCATTCGGGAGGCGGTCATATTGCCGCACGAACCGATACGCGTCTGTTTGTCGCCTATGTGGCAGTGCCCGAGAATCCGGCTTGTGGAGGCAATCCCACCTATGTTGCGGAAGTGGATCTGGAACGACGGAAGGTCGCGGGACGGAAGCTGGTGGCCAATGCCACGCCGCTGGTTTCGGACAGTCATGCCTGTCCGACATTGGCGCTGACTTCTACCGGAGAACTGGATCTGGTGACTGGGTCACATGGGTGGAGTCCGAAACATCCTGGTTTTCTGTTTGCCCGGAGCATACGCCCGGCCGAGCTTTCGGAGTGGACGGTACCGGAACGGCTGGGAGTGGGAGAATCCTATGTGGATATGGTAGTGGACAGTCGAGACAACCTTTATATCGCCTACCGGGTCCATCCGCAACTGTGGGTACGCAAATACGACCGGGAATCCGGGAAATGGCTGCTGCCAGTACGATTACTGGAATACACGCCGGCCCGGCGTGCCGACGGGACGTTGAGCTATACCGTTTTCTATCATCATTTGTTTATTGACCGCAGGGATAACTTGTACGTCAAGGCATTGTTTCATGACTTCGATACGGGATTGAAGGGCCGTTTCCCGTTGATGTGGCTGGTCAGTTCCGACGGGGGCATTTCATGGCGGATTCCCGATACGGCGTGGATGCGGAATAATAGGATGCCATAACGTTTCCCGGCACTTTCTTTTCAACGCCGCCGGATTGGTCGGATCCGACGGCCGCGTCGTGAACGGGCGGCCGCTGCATAGGGCGCGTAAGCATCATCTTCGGGAATGGGATGCGGTTCGTTGTATTCAGCGGCAATTGTATCCGGCGCAGACGAAGCAACCGGTGGCGTGGCGGAAGAGACGGCGTCTTCAGCCGATTCCGGCTCGGCCGGAGGCTCCAGCCGGGCCGCCAGCAGGAGGGCGAGTTCGAACAGCAACCAGGTCGGCACGGCCATGAGCAGCTGGCTGATTACGTCCGGAGGCGTCAGCACGGCAGCCAACACCAGAATCGCGATGACGACCACCGGGCGGCTTTTGCGCAGGGTCTGGGTCCGCACCAGTCCCGTGCGGACCAGTATTACGACCACTACAGGCAGTTGAAACATGATGCCGAATCCCAGAAGTAACAAGCCTGCGAGATCCACAAAATTTCCCAGGCCGAGTATCGGTGCCAGTTCCGGACTGCGATAGGAGGCGGCAAAGCGTAGCAGCAGCGGCAGAATCAGTGTGAAAGCAAATGCCGCTCCTGCCAGAAACAACAGAAATGCCGCTCCTGCCAGCATGCCGAAAAGGCGCCGTTCCCGACGGTAGAGCCCGGGGGCAATGAAGCCCCCCACCTGCCAGGAAACATACGGCAAAGCACCGAAGAGGGCCAGCAGCAAAGAACACTTCAATTGTACCAGAAAGGGTTCCAGCGGCGAGAAGTAATGGAACTGCAGTCCGTTTCCTCCGAGCCCCTCCAACTGGTGCAGGAGCCATGGAATCAGCCGGCCTGCCGTCCAGTAGGCGGGAAAGAGCAACAGTGCCACCGCAGCAAGACTGCGGAGAAGCACTCCGCGCAATTCTTCCAGATGTTCAAGAAAGGTTTTGTTTTCGCCGGGCATGGCAGACAGGTTCCTGGTCCGATGATCATCGCAAACCGCGGGATATTTCGTGGGCGTTGTGCGACGGATTCTAACGCTTCTCTTGATCCGGGTCGTCCGGAGTCACGCTTTTGTTCAGTTCGTCCTGAATACCGTCTCGGGCGTTTTTGAATTCCCGGGAAGCCCGCCCGAGGGAACGCGCGACCTCCGGAATTCTCTTGGCGCCGAAGAGCAGCAACACCACCAGAAAGATGACACATAATTCCGACCAGCCGATCATAACTATCAAGTTCCTTTCTGTCAGTTGGTTTTCGTATCTTTGGGCGGATTGTGCGGTTTTTCCGCCAGCTCCAGATAATCAATCTGGGCAAGGGCATCGGATTTCGTATACTGACTGTTGCCGGATACGCTGATTACATACTGATCCGCTTCCGGCAGATAGCCGTAGGTTTTGCGAAAATCTTCCGCGATATTCCGTTCTTCTTCAATCCACTCGTCGTAAGGAGAATCCTGATTGCGCAGACACTTATACTTGACTTTGACGATGCCGCCACCATACCGGGCCGTTCCTTCCGTACCAATTGGCGTCAGCGTTTCCCAGCGATAAGCGATGGTTTTACGGCTGAGGGCACCGCCTGCACCGAAATAGATCCCCACCGCCTGATCATCCTTGTCGGTGCGGCCGTCGGCGCCCGGGGGGAGTTTTTTTACGCGCCACCGCCAGCGAAGGATCGGATATTTGTTCAGATCAACTCCCGGCATGGTGAGCAGCGCTCCGGAGGAACGGTGGGAATCCACCGTCAGGACCTGGCCGTAGGTACTCTGACCGGGAGCTTTTTCCACCCGGAATGTGGTCATCGGAACCATGAATTTTTTACCGTCCGGGCGCCAATTAACGGGGATTGGATTGCCGTCTTCCGTTTTTACCTTGGAAAAATCCTCCCGCCAGCCGACTCCGGGGGCGACTTCAGCTGCCGCTGTTGACAGAGCCAGCAGGCTGCCAAGCAGAATGTTCCAGAATTTCATGGTTTTTCATCCCTCCGATATTGTTGGTAACGTCTCATGATGTTTTTGACGTAAGTTTTTGTTCCGGCAATGGTGATGTTTTCGATCATGTCGCCGTCCGGCTGGGACGGCTTCCAGCGGTTGGCCCGGCTTTCTCCGGCATTGTATTGACAGAGGGCCAATTCTGTCCGACAGCGATAATCCTGCCACCGCTTCATGGCGCGGGAAAGGTAATAACAACCAATCTCCAGATTTAATTCCGGACGCATCAGCTCCCGTACAGAAGGTACTGCAACGCCATGGCGCCGTGCCCAGTCTGTCACCGCTCCCTTGGGCAACACCTGCATTAAGCCGACTTCTCCTGCCGTACCGATGGTATCCGGACGAAAGCGGCTTTCTTGAAAGATAACCGCCCGGACCAGTTGGGGATCCAGGCGGTATTTGTCCGCCGCCGCCCGGATCTGGGAAGCATACTGCGTGTCGTCTACCACAAAATCACGCAATTCCCGCTGATAGGCGGCGATGGTTGTCAACATGACTGCCAAAGCCCCTAATGCCAGCAGCAGCCGGAAGCGAGTGATTGTTTTTTTTGAGCCGGAGCGGGGCATGCCGGTCACTGCGCAGGCGTCGCGTCGTTCGATACGGGAAACGGCGATTCATCCGGGGGCAGCATCATTTTCTGTCCCTGGGCGATGCCGTAGTCCAGCAGTTGCATCAACAGGGGCCCCGGCAAGGTTGCTTCTCCCTGGAAACGGCGTCCATCCACGGTCAGGCGGATGGCTTGCAACAGCTGCTGTCCGAGTTGGGAATTTTCTGCGAACAGGATCCCGACCCCCATAAACAGCGCACCATTCATGGATAGAAGCGCATTGGATGCGACCTGTTCGTTCTGACAGAGGGCTACGGCACTGAGATGCAGCCCTTCCGGAGAGCCGGGAAGGAAGCGCATGCGGGCTCGGAACGAATCCAGCTGGCGGGTGAAGCCGTCGAAGGAGGTCCCGTTTTGCCGCTGTGATGACTGTTTATTCGCCGGACACAAATAAGAGAAGTCCACGATATTTTCTTCGGAAAAATCGGGAAATAATGCGGCAACTTCCTGCGTGCTGAGCGTTTTTTGGCCGAGCAGCAGCGTAACGGTTCCCTGGTCCGCCGCCAGCAGCGTATTTTCGTCCAGATAGGTCAACACCAGTGTCTGACGAAGTTCCGGCAGGGATTCCTTGCTGGTAATCCGGTAACAGGGCTGCTCGTTAAGTTTCATGGGCTCCACAGTCAGAGGCAGTTGCTTCAGATGGGCGAGCAACGTCGTTTCCGGCAGATTCCGGACCTCCGCCAGTACACCGCCTTCCTTGTTTTCACTGCTGAAGAAAAGCATCCGGACGCAGGCGTCCAACGGGAACTGTTGTTCCTGGGAGTCTTTTAATGCCGCACTGACTTCCGGAAATTTCTGTTGCAGACTTTTGTAAAAAGGTGACTGCAGAATTCGTCCGGTTTCCACCAGCACCGCACCGACGGTTCCGGCGGGAAGGCGTCGGCACAGAGCCGGCGTTTCCGCGACGGAAGTATAACAGAAGACTGCGGTCAGCAGAAGTGAAACAAGCCACGTTTTCATAGAGTTTCTCCTCTTGTTTCCGTCCGGCTCCGGTGGTGGAAAACCGGGCGGATCAGCCGCGCGGCGGAACGCCGGCGTTTTCGATTTTTTCCCGTTCCTTCTTCGGCAGGACGACCTGCAGGTGCAGTTCCCGCAGCTGCTTGAGCGTCACCTCCGACGGAGCGTTCATCATCAGGTCCTGAGCCTGTTGGTTGAAGGGGAACGCAATGACCTCCCGGATATTCGGCTCATCCGCCAGCAGCATGACCATACGGTCGACACCGGGGGCGATCCCTCCGTGCGGCGGCGCACCGAGCTTGAAGGCCGAAATCATGCCTCCGAATTTCTGATCTACTACCGAACGGTCGTATCCGGCGATTTCAAAGGCTTTGTACATGATTTCCGGACGGTGGTTTCGGATGGCGCCCGAGGACAATTCAATACCATTGCAGACAATGTCGTACTGATAAGCGAGGATGTCCAGCGGATTCTGGTTTAACAGCGCATCCATGCCTCCCTGCGGCATGGAGAACGGGTTGTGCGAGAAAATAGTCGCGCCGGTCTCTTCATCACGTTCGAACATCGGAAAATCTACGATCCAGCAGAACTTGAAGACGTTCGGATCAATCAGGCCCAGCTGGCGGCCGAGTTCCGGAATAACAGCACCACCGATTTTGCAGACGGTTTTCTCTTCGTCAGCGAGGAAGAAGAGGGCATCTCCGTCTTTCACTCCGCCCGCCGCCTTGAGGCCGTCGATGACTTCTCGGCTCAGGAACTTGACGATCGGGCTTTTTTCCTCTGTTCCGGTCCAGATAATGTAGGCCATGCCTTTGGCGCCGTTTTCCTGCGCGAATTTGATCATGTCGTCAAAGAACTTGCGCGGTTTTCCCGCCACTTGCGGTGCGCGGATGGCGCGTACTACACCGCCATTGGCAACGGTACCGGCAAAGGCTTTAAATTCCGTATTGCGGAAAAGTTCGGTTACATCGATCATTTCCAGCGGGTTGCGCAAATCCGGCTTGTCACTTCCGAAGCGCCGCATCGCCTCCCGGTAGGGAATGCGCGGGAAGGGAGGACGGGTGAATTCCCGATCCGTGAATTTGGAGAAAACATCCTCCAGCAAACCTTCCACCACAGCGAAAATTTCGTCCTGATCGACGAAGCTCATTTCCATGTCAAGCTGATAGAATTCTCCGGGGCTGCGGTCGGCCCGGGCGTCCTCGTCGCGGAAGCAGGGCGCGATCTGAAAATACCGGTCGAATCCCGCGATCATCAACAGCTGCTTGAATTGCTGCGGAGCCTGCGGCAGCGCATAGAATTTTCCAGGATGCAATCGGCTCGGCACCAGGTAGTCGCGAGCACCCTCCGGACTGCTGGCCGTGAGAATCGGAGTCTGGAATTCATGAAAACCGATATCGGTCATATACCGACGGATTTCGGCAATGACGCGGCTGCGCAGCATGATATTGGCATGAAGTTTTTCCCGGCGCAGGTCGAGAAAACGATATTTGAGACGCATGGCTTCCGGCGCGCCGTCGTCTTTTGCAATCTGGAACGGAATGACTTCTGCTTCTCCGAGCACTTCCATATCTTCAGCGGCGATTTCAATTTCGCCGGTGGCGAGTTTGGGATTGACGGTGCTTTCGCTGCGGGCAATTACCTTGCCGCCGAAGGAGACAACTGTTTCCACGCGCCAGCGTTCCAGCTCCTGATAGAAGGCTTTTTCCGGATCGATGACCACCTGGGTAATGCCGTAATGGTCCCGCAGGTCGATAAAAATGACGCCGCCGTGGTCGCGGACACTGTGAATCCAGCCGGCAATTCGGACGCTTTCACCGACGTTTTCGCGCCGGAGCTGGCCGCAGGTATGAGTACGGAATTTGTTCATAGGATTATTTCTTCTTTTTTTCAAAAACGGCTTTCCCGCGAAATGCGGCGACGCCTGTTGGGTTGATTTTCGATCGTTATTCTCCGTCCGTTGACGGCAGATCCTTTACAATATAGCATCATTCCGGAAAAATGCGCGTCCGAGTCAGTTTTTTTCGTTAGAAAGTCCTGTTCTTAAAGATATCCGGATCAATGGCAGTCTGTTGTTTCTCTGGTGCGCCGACTTCGAGAGGATACGACGATAGGAGAGTGGTTATAACGAGTAAAAAAAAGACCGCCCGAAGGCGGTCTTGAGTAGACGAATCGAAACTGATTCCCGACGTTATTTCGCCGTCGGTTCCATCTCTTTGCCCAGACCGAGCTGTCCATCGATCCAGGGCAGCTGGTAGGAGGTGAAGATTTTGGGAATTTCATGCTTCGCCAGCGGCATGTCGATCAGCTTTTTCGGAGCTTTGATCTGGTTGAACGCCGCATAAACCGAACTGGGCGAGCAGGTCGAATCAATGTAACCGGCGGAGGCCAGAATCGGCACGGTGATGAAACGGGCGAAGTTGCCGGCATCATAGTAGGGCGCCACTGCTTCGCGTTTGGCATCTTTGCGCACCAGCTGCGGCCATCCGGGCTGACGATCAAATTTGTATCCGCCGTGGTCGCAGAGCGCCGGTACATTGACGGCGGCCGCAGTGATGTTTTTGTTGAAGCCGGCGAGGATCAGCCCCATGCCGCCGCCCTGGCTGGAGCCGTAGTAGGCAAAATGTTTCCGGTCCCATTCCGGCATCGCGGCCACATAATTGATGGCACGGTCCACGCCGAGGATTACGTTACGGAAATGGTATTTGTCCCGGTCGTCAGCGTTTTTCTGGGGATAGTAGAATTGCTTCTGCTGGGCAGCATACTGTTTCCGCAGTTCAGCCGCGTTCATGGCGCCTTCGAACTTATGAACATTCATCACCAGAGTGATGACGCCTTTTTCCGCATAATTGGTGATCGGGCCGGCAGCTCCGGGGCCTGCGCCGGGGACGCTGAGGTAGGCGGGGAAGGGGCCGCGACCAGTCGGGACAGCGAGGAAGCCGTAGAGCTTTTCTCCATAGAGCGTGTCGACGACCACGCGATAAGAAGTGTATTTATCCGTGGAGAACTTATCGAGTTTGGTCAGTTTGATGGTATCGCCGGCAAGCTGTTTCCGCCCGCTTTCCCAGAATTCCATGAAGTCGTCGGGCAGATCGAAACCGAGCTGGATCTTATCCGGATCGAAGGCGGCTCCTGCCGTGAGCGGTTTCTTCGGGGTTTCAATATCGACATAGCCCACACCCTGGGCCCGCACGAACCCCGGTTCTTTCAGCGTGATTTTTACGGTTGCTGGGTTGGCTTTGGAAAAATCAATCGGGGCCTCCTGCAGGACTTTTCCGCCATCCAGGGTCATTTTGAGTTTCATCTTGCCCTGTTTGACCGGCTGTCCATTTTCGGTGGCGCTGACGGTGAAGACCGCCTCTTCACCGCACTGGTAGCGTTGGGTTTCCCGATCGGTTTTGATACTGAACTCGGGTGCGGCTGCCAGCGCGAGTGCACTCAACGCGGCAAACAACGTGACGAATAATTTGCGATTCATGCGACATCCTTTCCTGTCATTGGAAGAAACGTTAATAATTAACATTCCCGGCGTGAAAAGTCAAGTGGAATCCGGAAAAAAAAGCCTCTGCGCATTCGCTCCTGTCAAGCATGAATTGACCGTAATGGACTGTTTTTTGACGACAGGAGGAGAGCGATCTGGCCGGCGGGAAATCAGCGAACAAGGTGATGAAAGTCCAGAAGACTGTTCAGCCACTGGTTGAGAGGCGTCCAGTAGGATTCCGGACAGGAGGGCAGGGGCGCATTTTCAATGCCGGCGGCGACGAGGTTTTCCAGAAATTCGTTCTGCTTTTCGCTCACTGCTTCCGGCAGCAGGCCGTTTTCATACAGATAGGTGCACTTGAGCACCACCGAACATTGAGTCATACTCCAGGCTCCCTCAGTCCCCGACGGCAGAGCCAGTTGGGAAAAGATACTGCGCAGAGCATCAAAAGTGAATGGCAGCGGCGCATCCGGCATGGAGTTGCGCAACAGAAAATGTCCCACCTTGCCGGCGAAAAGAAAATGTTTCGGCTGTTCCGCCAGCGCCGAGAAGTCCTCCTCCAGTTCCGCCCGGCGCAACGTGCCGAGTTCGGATTTTTCCGAACGATCATATTCCACAGCGAGCACCCGGTAGAGATCCGCCACCGGGAAATCCCGGGCAGATACCTTTTGGGCGCCGTGAGCAACCAGATCCAGTTTGCCGCAGTCCGGACTGATGCCGGAGAGCAGCAACGCGGATTCCCGGTAAGGGTGCCGGGCCAATACCATGTATTGTGTGGAAAGCATCCCTTTGCCGTATTTTTATTGAGAAAGTTTGTCGCGAAGCAGCGTGACCGCCAGCTGGGGATTGGCTTTCCCCCGGCTGAGTTTCATGACTTGTCCGACGAAGAATTGAAGGACCTTCTCATTGCCGGCGCGGAACTGTTCCACCTGAGCCGGATGGGCGGCGATGGCCTGCTCAACGAAGGCGGCGATGGCTGATTCGTCGCTGACCTGAGTCAACCCCTTCGCCTTTACAATTTCGGCGGGGTCGGCGCCGGTGGCGAACATTTCCGCAAAGACGTCTTTTGCAATCTTGCCGTTGATGGTACGGTTCTCGATCAAGTCGGTGAGGGCGGCAAGCTGTCCGGGCTGAATCCGGCAATCGGCGATAGCGGTTTTCGATTCCCCCAGTTCCCGGAGCAGTTCGGAAATGATCCAGTTTGCCACCAGTTTGGGATTTTTCGCAGCGGCCGCGGCGGTTTCAAACCAGGCGGCCAGCATGCGGTCCTGAGTCAGTACTTCGGCATCGTATTCCGCCAGTGCGTAATCGCGAACCAGGCGGGCGCGCAACGCATCGGGTAATTCCGGCAGAGCGCTGCGGATGGCGTCGATTTCCTCATCGGTGAATTTGACCACCATCAGGTCAGGATCGGGAAAATAGCGGTAATCGTGGGCCTGTTCCTTGGTACGCATCAGATAGGTTTCACCGTGGTCGTCGTTCCAGCCGCGGGTTTCCTGTCGAAGGGAACGGCCGGCGTCGAGTTCCTGTGCCTGCCGCCAGATTTCATATTCCAGCGCCCGGTGAACGGCGCGGAAACTGTTCAGGTTTTTGATTTCAATTTTGGTCCCGAACGTTTCGGAGCCCGCCGGACGCAGCGAAATGTTGACGTCGCAACGCATCTGTCCCTTTTCCATATCACAGTCGCTGATGTCGCCATACTGCATGATCTTCTTGAGGGCCGTCAGATACGCATAGGCTTCATCCGGCGTATGCATGTCCGGATCGCTGACGGTCTCCATCAACGGAACTCCGGCGCGATTGTAATCCACGCCGCTGGCGCCGGCGTAATGGTTGAGTTTTGCGACGTCTTCTTCCAGATGGATGCGGGTGATGCCGATTTCGCGCACCGGAAGTTCCGCCCCCGAGAAACCTTTGCCGCCGCCGATCCGGATCCGGCCGTGTTCACAGAACGGCATGTCGTACTGCGAAATCTGGTAATTCTTGGGCATGTCAGGATAAAAATAGCTCTTGCGGTCAAATTTGCTGACCCGGGCAATGGCGCAGCCGGTGAGAAGTCCGGCGCGGACGGTTTTGAGAATCGCCTCCCGGTTGGGAACGGGGAGCACGCCGGGATAGCCCATACAGACCGGACAGACCAGGGTGTTCGGTTCGGCGCCGAAGCGGTTGGGGCAGGAACAGAACATTTTGCTGTTAGTGCGGATCTGGACGTGAACTTCCAGCCCGATGACGGCTTCATATTGCATAAGAGATACTTTACTCCCATCAGTGAAATAAGGTTTGCTATTCACCGGTAATCTACCACCGGAACCGGGGAAATTCCAGCGCTGCGACTGTTTCCGTTATGATTTTATTGACGAATGAGGCAGGGCGTGGGACGATTTTCCCTTGTGAATCTTGGGGGCAGGGGATTGACAAATGGCGGGAAGACCGGTATTTTATAACCTGTTTTTTCCATAATACCGCTGCCGGTGAATGTGGAAAAAAAGTAGGGATGGAGTCCGGACCCTGGTGTCCATAGGAAGAAAGAGCAATCCGGGATCATGAAAAAACTGCTTGTCAGCGCGGGGCCGACCCGGGAACGGTTTGATGCCGTCCGGTTCTGGAGCAATCGTTCCACCGGACGGATGGGGTATGCCCTGGCTGCCGCTGCCCGGGAGGCCGGATATCAGGTGACGCTGGTTTCCGGACCGGTGACGCTGGAGCCGCCGGAGGGCGTTGAATGTATCCGGGTGGAATCCGCTGCCGAAATGGCTGCTGCCATTAAAGCTCGTGCTCCGGAAATGGATATCATCATCATGGCTGCCGCCGTGGCCGATTACCGTCCGGCACAGACGTTGGCCGGCAAAATGAAAAAGTTGCCCGGTCGACTGGTGCTGGAGCTGGAGCGCACCGAGGATATTCTGGCTGCTCTGGGGGCGGCGAAACAGCCGGGGCAGGTATTGGTTGGCTTCGCCGCTGAAACCGATGATCTGCTGGCCAATGCCGGTGAAAAACTTCGCCGCAAGAATCTGGACTGGATTGTCGCCAACGACATCGGACGTACCGATCGGGGATTCGGATCACCGGACAACGCCGTGGTCATGCTGGGACGCGGCGGTGAGCGCTTCGATTTTGATCTGGCACCCAAGCTGGAAATTGCGCGCCGCATTCTCGCGGTGTTGTCCGGGCCGGTTCAATCGCGGTAAGGGGCTTCGCCATAACGAGGCAGTTCTTCCGGCAGCAGAAAGCCGCCGCCGGAACGGAGTTTCCCGCCGCGTTCGATGAATTCGGCCACCTTGCGCTGCATGCTGGTGTGGCGCGGAGCGCTGGCGATGCCGTCGCGCAGGCCGTCTTCCCCGAAAATTCGCCACAAAGCATCTGCACCACCTTCTGCAATCGGAAAGAGATAATATTGTCGCATGAACGCCAGAATGCGGGAATTGGGTTTAAGCAGAAATTCATATTGCGGATCCAGCATCCACGACAGGCAGCTGAATCCGCGGATTTTTTCCTCCGGGCGGTCCTGTCGGAAAAATGCCAGTGCCCGGGTCATTGATTCACGGCAGTCATCCAGCGTTAACGGGTCACCTTCCGGAATGTGCGTATCCAGGGTCAGATCCCCGTCCCGGAAAACACAGAGATAATCTGTCGCGGGCAGTACCGTGATTTCCCGTTCCACATGGCCGGTCGGGGTGATGACGTGTCCGGTGATGTCGGTCGGCGTAACCGTGAAGTCGGCGGTCCAGGCCACGGGATCAAATTCTCCATCTACGCCGTCGACGAATCCACCCCGGTTGAATCGTCCGCCCGCGGCGGCGAATGCCACGACTTTTCCAGTATGGCGATGCCGATAGACCTGCAGGCCGGCGCGTAATGGACGTATCCGATACTGCATGCGGCCGATGGTTAGCGGATCTCCGTTCAACACGCCGCACAGCCAGCCGAGGGCCCGGCGGGAAACGCCGGTCAGACCACGGTTTTTCCGGAAGTGTTGAATCCAGATCCGGCAGTCATCCAGCGCTCCGGCGAGGATTTCCGGCGGCAGGTGCGCCGCGGCGAATCCCCGGCGGCAGGAATCAAATCCGGAAAGCGCCAGCAAACCGAAAAAAGCGTAAAGTTCTTCTTCGTTCAGAACGCCGATTGCTTCCGGCAGGAGAGAGAGGTCGGGAGTACGGCGCAGGGTACCGTCGAAGAATTGCAGCGACAGCCAATTGAAGTACGTACTCAGTTCCGGGTGGTCAGCGAAATGCTGCGCAGCCCGTTCGAGGCTGGCGGCTTCTTCTGCCGATAAACCGGCGCTCCGAGCCTCTTCTGCCAGCGTTTCCGGTTTGAGACGCATCGGCGCGGCAGAGTCCGCGTCAGCTACAGGGAAAGGACGAATGCGGAGTTTTTCTGCAAGGTCGAACAGATGAGCCATGTTTTCCTCCTTGCCGGCGCGGTCCGGAGAACGGAATCACTGCCGGGGTGTTATATAGCTTGATAATCACTACTTTTCTTCTGGAACGGGTATATCTTCCGGCCCGGACGCGGTGGCGAGGAACGCCCGCAGCAATCCCTCTCCGGTTTTCCGCAGGAGTTCCGGTGTGATGGTGGTGTCGCCGAAATTGGCATAGCTCACCTCCAACGTGAAAGCCAGTGCGCACTCCGGACGGTTTTTAAAATAGTGCGCCAGAGCGATCAGTTCCCCATACCCGACGTTCCACCAGGAACCGAAGGGAACCAGGTTTTCCATGGTGAAATGGGTTTCGGCCGGCAGTTCCCGGACCATGGCATGCATCAGGCGCTGCTGGCGTTTCTGCGCTTCCGGGGGAGCGGGCTGGACGCAGAAAAGCGCCTCGTTCAACCCCCCGTTCAGCCATGGTGCATGCAGGTCAATGACGTAACGGAAACGCTCCTGGTCGGCGAGTCGTTGAATGGCGGCACATTCGGGATAGATGGGATGCGCGATGTAGTCGCGGTTGTGATCATGAGGAGCGCGGCTTTTGCCCTGATCGCCGTTCTCAACACCGTCCTTGTCCACGAACGGTACCGCGCAGAGGGCGACCCGTTGCCGAAAACGTCGACCGGTTTCATCCGGAGCCAGCGCGGCAGCGAGGAAGCCTTCAAGCACATACGAGGCGGAGCTTTCGCAGGCGTGGTGGCGGCAGCAGAGCAGCAGGGGAATCCTTTCCGGCGCGGCGGCTCCGATCCGGATGAGTTCAACCGCCCGTCCCTGCCGGCTCTGGCACAGCACCTCTTCCCGGAAATCAGGATCGCCCCGGTGTTGCGCGGCGAAAACTTCCCAGTCGTGTTGCAGATAGGGGAGGGCGAATGCAAATCGGACAGGTTTTCCTGCTTGAAACCGGTAATGGAACCGGTTCGGCCCCTCCGGGGCGGTACAGATGGTATCCGGGCGGTAACGCCAATGCATTCCGCCGTCTTCGCTGACGGCCGGGCCACGGGTTCCCAGCGACTGGCGGTCGGCAAACTGGAAGGTGACCAGGGCATCCTCCGGCGATTCCGCTTCGAAGTGCCAGTAAAACCAGTCGGTGGTGGTGTCTCGTAGATCCGGTCGTATCCGGACTTCGTCCGCCGCAATTTGGTCAATGCGGAGATTGCCTCCGGGAAAGTCGGTACGGATGCTGATCGTCATGCTGAAACCCTCCTGGGTTGCTGTCCGGTTCAAAAATCAAAAAACATCTGACCTGACGGTTCTGTTTCCTTTCGGTCTTTTTCTGTTTCCGCTCCGATTTCCCGGAGCCAGTCGTCAAGTGCAATGATGCGGATGCCGAGCCGGGTGCCTTTGAGGAGCTTGCCGCTTTTTTCGGCAGGATCGGCGGCGACCAGAAGCGTCAGGGATGCCGTGACGTCGTCGGTCGGTCGGTATCCGGCTTTTGCTGCCAGTTGCTGGTAAAAGGAACGTTTTTCCGGCATTTTCCCGGTGAAGCAGATGGTGGGTGCGGTCGCCGCGCCCGCCGTTGCCTTCACCTGGACCTCTTGAAGCAGTTCGTCCAGAAAATCCGATTGTTCCGCCAGTGCGGCATAGAGTGCCGCGGCCCGTTCCGGTCCGATACCGCGCACTTGCGCCCACTGTTCCTCGGAAAATGCGCGGATTTCTTCGAGCGTATGGGCGGAAAGGATCTCCCGGGCCATATTCACTCCGACGTGGGGAATGTTCAATGCCGCCAGCAGTTGATAATCATTCACTTCCCGGGCAGACTGAATGGCGGCGAGCAGGTTGTCGGCGGACTTTTCCGCAAAATTGCCGAGGCGGAAGAGATCCTGCCGGGTCAGTGCGAACAGATCGTGAAGGGTTCGGACGTGCAGAATCCGCATCATCCGGCGCAGGTTCGGTTCTCCCAGCCGGTCAATGCCGATGCTGCGGACGGCAGCGAGGAGCAACCGCAGCCGGGTTTCAAAGCATTCGGGATTGGGGCAGCACAGTTCCGGACCACGGCGGATCAGGGGAGTACGGCATTCGGGGCATTCGGTGATGAGCAGACAGCGGCGTGCCGGACCGGGGGCAGAGGCGACAATTTTGGGAATGACGTCGCCGGCACGTTCAACCGTGATCCGGTCGGATTGCTGAATATCGAGCCGGAGTACGTTGTGCAAGTTATGCAGGGTGGCCCGTTGAATGGTCGTATCGCCGATTTCCACCGGCTCGATCCGGGCGATGGGGGTCAGACAGCCTTTGCCGAAGCTCCATTCAATGTCGAGCAGTCGACTTTCACGCCGGATGTTGGAAAATTTGAACGCGATTTCACCGCGAGGATGGTGGGCGGTGCTGCCGAGAGATTTCCGGTACGATTCGTCGGCGAGTTTGATGACCACACCATCGAGCGGATAGGGCAGATTTTCCATTTCCTCAAGCAGGGCTGGCCACTCTTCGGCGAGATTCCGGAACGCTACCGGGCGGGAAATCAGGTTATAATCGATCAGCGACAACCGGGCGCGGCGGAGATTCATGCCGTACTCCACGTACCGGATGTCCCGTTCGTCGTTGAGTCGCATCAGCGCCGCCAGCACATTGCGGGAATTTTTATACAGTTCTCCAGTTTTCCGGCGGATGGTTTCGCGCAGCGACTCGAAGCGATCGTTGCGAACGACGATTTCCCCCAGTACCGGACGGTCGACCGGGCCGGTATAACCGTCGGTCTCAAGTTCGATGAAAGGCAGTTTGTCAGAGATGTTTTCGCCCTGCATGCCATCGCCGCGGGTGGCGAGCACACTGCCGTCGAAACGGGCAGAAATCCCATCGTATTTCGGTTCAACCAGCAGAAGTTCCTCTGGAGAGCGACAGCACTTCTGCGCCCATTCGACGACCTCTTCCAGAGAATAAGCCTTGTCCAGCGAAAGCATCGGTTCAGGATGGCGGACTTTGCCGAGGGTGGCAACTTCCGGGGCGTTGACTTCCTCCAGGAGCGGATGGGCGGGTTCGAGCCGTTCCAGCGCGCGCAGAAGTTCATCGTAGCGGTAATCGGGGATCTCGGGTTCGCCAAGTTCCCAGTAACGGCGATTGTGATAACGGATCAGCTCCACGAGTTCGGGAGCGGTCAATTGTTCGGCAATGAAGTTGATAGTTTCCATAATACTCCGGAATATACTTCCGGGAATTGAAAAAATCAAGGATTGTGCTATCTTATCAAGATTTACTGCCGGAATTCAGGAGTGGAGCCGGCGGAACGGATACAGAACGAACGCAGAGCTGGATAAGGAAAACACAATGTCGAACGGATTTCATGTCGCAGTGGCCGGGGCCACCGGCGCGGTAGGCGTCGAAATGGTCAAGACTCTTGAAAAGCGCAACTTTCCGGTCAGAAGCCTGAAACTTCTCGCTTCCGCCCGTTCCGCCGGGAAAACCATGCGCTTCAAGGGCGAAGAGGTAGTAATTGAAGAACTGACCGCCGATTCCTTCAAGGGCGTGGATGTGGCGTTGTTCAGCGCAGGGTCGGATATCTCCCGCGCGTTCCGGCAGGCGGTGACGGATGCGGGGGCACTGATGATCGACAACTCCAGCGCTTTCCGTATGGAGGACGATGTGCCGCTGGTGGTGCCTGAAGTCAATCCCGAGGATGCCTTCCGCCATCACGGCGTGATCGCCAATCCGAACTGCACAACCATCATCATGCTGGTGGCGGTAGCGCCGCTGCATCGGGCGAAAAAACTGGTGCGGCTGGTGGCGGCTACTTATCAGGCTGCCAGCGGTGCCGGTGCCCGGGGAATGGCGGAGCTGGAGGAACAGACCCGGCAGTTGTTGAACGGTCAGCCGGTGCAACCGAAGGCGTTTGCGCACCGTCTGGGCTTCAACCTGATTCCGCATATTGACGTTTTCAATGAAAACGGTTATACCAAGGAAGAGCTCAAGATGCTGAATGAAAGCCGCAAGATGCTGCATGAGCCGTCCTTGCGGGTTTCCTGCACAAGCGTGCGCGTTCCGATTCTGCGGGCGCACTCGGAAGCGCTGAATCTGGAGTTTGCAGAAGAAATCACTCCGGCGGAAGCCCGGGCGATTTTGAGCAAAGCTCCCGGCGTCAAACTGGTGGATGAACCGCAGGCCAACCGTTATCCCATGCCGATGGATGCCACAGAACAGTATGATGTGCTGGTGGGCCGTATCCGGCAGGACATTTCGCGGAACGACAAGCGCGGACTGGACATCTTTGTCAGTGGCGATCAGGTGCTTAAGGGCGCGGCGTTGAATGCGGTGCAGATTGCTGAATTGTTTCTGGATCGGAAAAACGCTTAAGACGTTTTCGTGCTTCTGAAGACGAAAAGCGGAAGCTGATTCCATTCCTCCGGTGCATGTTTTGTACACCGGGGGGATTTTTTTTCCCAGGCTTGCCTGGTTGCAGAAGAAATGGGAAAAACCGGCACGCAAGGGTCTTGACTCAACCGGAAACAGCGTTACATTAAAATGGTTGAGTCACAAAAATCCTGTATTTTGAATACATTCAGGGTCAAAGGGGGATTGGCAATGAATTTTCTGCATGGTGCCGATTTTTATTGGTTGTTGCTTCTCATTCCCGGGGCGGTGATTCTTTTTGCCATGGCCGGGGCGCGACGGCGGCGGTTGCTGCGGCTGGTGCTTGGCGCGCGCGCGGAGGAGCCTGATGCGGTGGGGGTGTCACGCGGACGGCGGGTAATGCGTTTTGTCCTGCTGTTGCTGGCGGCGGTGTTGCTGCTGACGGCGGCGGCGCGCCCCTGGTGGGGTACGCGACCGGTGCCGTATTCGGCAACGGGACGGGATGTGTTGGTACTGTTTGATGTGTCCAAAAGCATGCTGGCGACCGACGTTGCCCCCTCGCGTCTGAAACATGCGCAATATCTGCTGAAAGAGCTGGTGAATGCTAATTCTGGCGATCGTTTTGGATTGGTGGCGTTTGCCGGGACTTCTTTTCTGGAATGTCCGTTGACGACGGATCGAACCAGTTTTATGCAATATGTGGACGAACTCAGCCCGGAAAGCGTTCCGATGGGAGGAACGAATATTGAACGGGCCTTGCGGACTGCGGAAGAGGCATTTCAGGCGGCAGAGGGAAATTTTCGTGCAATTCTGCTGATTACCGATGGGGATGAGCTCTCCGGAGAGAGCCGCCGGGCGGTGGAGGCGCTGCGGGCGAAACATATTCCGCTTTTTATTCTCGGACTGGGGGATCCGGAAGTGCCCGCACTGGTGCCGGAACCGGACGGCAGCTTCAAGCGGGATGCCCAGGGAGAACTGGTCAAAACCAGATTGGCGGAAAACGCTTTGAAAGAATTGGCGCTGGCCACCGGCGGCGTGTATGTGCGCAGTACGGCACTGGATTCCGGACTGAGCGAAATAGAGCGACGTATCAAAGCGCTGGTGCCGGCTAATGTGGGCAGTGGAGTGCGCAGTGTACCGATCGAACGCTTTCCGTATTTTTTGATTGCGGCGGCGGTATTGCTGCTGGGATATTTCCTTTTGAACGACCGCCGAGCGGTGGCGGTGATGATCCTCCTGGGGCTGAGTATTTATCCGGCATGGGGTGAGCCATTGCCTCCACGTGAAAAGCAGAAGACTGCAGAGGAGGCTCCGGCGAAACCGGAGGAAGACGGCGAAGTGGAAACAAACGACCCGGTTCAATTGTATAATCAGGCGTTGATATGGCAACGGGAAGGTCGTGAAGAGGCATCCTCCCTGTACGAGAAAGCCATCCGGAAGGCAGGGGAAAATACTGCGGTGGGGGCCCGGAGTTTTTTCAATCTTGGTGTGGGGCGTCATCGTGGCGCGCGGGAGTTGATCAGCAAGGCGCGGCAGACTCTGCAAGCCCAGCAGCTGGATGCTGCCTCCCGGGAGCTGGAGAATGCAAAACAGGAGTTGGAAGGAGCTTCAGAGCTTTACGCGCAGGCTTTAACTTTTCCTGACAGAGCGCAGAATGCGGTCAATCCTGGTTCCAATTTGCAGAAGTTGAACGAAGATCGGGAGATGGTGGATAACCTCCTCAAAAAGATTGAAGAGCTGAAAAAGCAACAACAGCAGGCGCAGCAGCAGACCCGTCAGGCAAAGAATCAGAACCAGCAGGACCAGCAACAACAAAATCAGCAAAATCAACAAAATCAGCAGAACCAGCAGGGTCAGCAGAATCAGCAACAACAAAATCAGCAAAATCAGCAGAATCAGCAGAACCAGCAGGACCAGCAGGGTCAGCAGAATCAGCAACAACAAAATCAGCAAGGTCAGCAGAGCCAGCAGGACCAGCAACAACAAAATCAACAGAATCAGCCATCCACTGCGGAACAGATGGAACAGGCGCGCCAGGCAACGGAGGAACTGCAACGCCAGGCGGAAGATCTGCAGCAGAAACAGTTGAGCGAAGCCGCGCAGCGGGCGGCCGAGGATATCCGAAAGGCGGAAGAGGCGAAGCGTCGGAATCGTCCGGAAGAGGCGGACCGGCATTTGCAGGAGGCGTTGAAGAACCTCGGTTCCGACTCGGATCAGGAGCGCCGGAACGATCAGCAGCAATCGGGCGAGCAGGATCGGCAGCAGGCCCAATCGGATCAGAGCGCCGATGAGCAGAAGCAGCAGGATCGTAGCCAGGAGGACGGTCAGGAGCAGGAAAAGCAAAACGAACCCCTTCCGGAACCCGGCAAGTCCGGCGGCGAGCCGCGCCGGGGACAGCCTGGAAAACTGGATAAGGAATCCGCGGAGAAGATGTTGGAAATCATGGCCGATCAGGAAAAAGACCTGCGCGAAGCAATCAAGCGCGGTTCCGGCGCCGGACGGATTCAGGTGGAAAAGGATTGGTGAGCGTTATGATGAGGAAACGATTTCTAGCGGCTGTTGCCGCAATCAGTTCGATGATATTAACTGCTGCGGATGTGGATGTGCAGTTGAGTGCGGACGCCGTTGCCGCGGGTGAGATCGTGGAGTTGCGCCTGACGTCGTCCGTCGGTGTGCCGCAGCTGACGGAATACCCGACGCTTGAAGGCGGCCGCTGGCTGCGGAACCGGACCAACCAGAGTCAATCCACACAGATCATCAATGGCCAGAGGAGTTCCCGGTATACGGTCAGTTACGCCATTCTGGCGGAAAAGGAGGGGACGCTGACCATTCCATCGCTCAAGGTGATGATGGACGGGCGGACGGAGAATACCACGCCACTGAGTGTCCGGGTATTGGCCGCCGACGAAAGAGCTCTTGCCGCGAATCAGGAGGGCGGCGGAACGATACCGCTGCGGGAGGCGTTGTTCGGGCGGATCAGGATTCCGGACAAGCGTACGACGTATTACCTGGGGGAAGAGGTGCCGGCGGAATTGCAGCTTTTTTTCCGTCAGGGAGTGCCGTTGCGGGGACTTTCCAATCCGGAGCCGACCATGCCGCATGTGGTGTTGTCCGCAGAAAATGGGGGCTGGCCGGAAAATGAGCCGCCCCGGCAGACGATTGTCGATGGCAAGCGCTTTTATGTGGTCAGCCGGCCATTTCGTTTTCGTTCATTGGCGGCGGGCGTGGTGCGTCCGTCTGCATCCGGAGTGGCGGTGGTGGCGGAGCAACGCCGATCCATGATGGATGACGATCCGTTCGGCGCATTTTTCAGTATCATGGACCGGGGGGCGACCCGTCAGTATCCGGTAGCGTATGAGTGCGACCGGGAGATTACCTTCCGGGCGCTGCCTCCGCCGCCTGATGGCAGTGTGTCGTTGGGCCTGGTGGGGCGATGGCAGGTGGATTTTTCGCTGGACGCTCCGGAAAAGATCAAGGCCGGTGAGGTGGTTTCCTTGTATGCCCGGATTACGGGGCAGGGTACTCTGGAAATGTTGACCGCGCCCAAACTGGAAATTCCCGGATTCCGGGTGTATCCGCCGGAGGTGAAACCGTTGCGCGGCGGCGGGCGGGCGATCGTCTGGACGATGATTCCGTTGCGTTCCGGGACGGTGGAGCTGAAGACGGAGCTGGCGTATTTCAATACGGAGAGCGGCAAGTATGACGTGGCGTCTTTTGCCCGCCCCCTGACGGTTTTACCTTCGGACCGTCCGCTGGATTCGGTGGTGTCGGCTCAGCAGGACACAGAGGAGACTGCGGCTACTGCTCCAGCGATGCCGGAATTGCCACAGCAGTCCGGATTGCTTTATGTCAAGAGGCTGGATGAAGGCGGCAGTGGACGGATTTTGAGTGGAAGTTTCTGGGGCTGGTTGTTGCTGCTGTTGATTGGTGGACCGGTTTTCTGGGGGGTGACGGAAGGAATCGGACGGCATCGTCGCCGGGTTTGCGGGGATGAGCAGCATCGCCGCCGTTCCTCTGCCCGGCGTATGCGTAGAGTGGTTTTGAAACAACTTGGCAAAGCACGGACTCCGGCAGAACTGAGTGAGACGGTGCATTCCGCCGTAGTGCCGATGCTCAATGACTATTTTGGTTTCCCACCGGGATTGACAGCAATGGAGCTGGCTGACCGGGTGGAGGATGCTGAACTGGCAGAAGTATTGCGGAGTTTGTCTGACGGGGCCTATGCGCCAGGGGCGGAAACATCCGGAGAACTTTGCCGGGAGCGGTTACAGAAGGTTTTAAAACGCATTATGATATGGTTGCTGCTGCTGTGGGGAGGGTGGGTCTGCGTTCCGGTTTCAGCCTCCGATGCGTTGGCGGCTGATCCGGCACAGGCGTTCCGGCGTGGCATGGAAGCATATGACGCTGGAGATTTTGAACAGGCGGCGAAGGAATACCGGAGCGCCTGGGATCCGGAGCATCCGAATCCGGCATTGCTGTATAATCTTGGATGCGTTGCTTTCATGCAGCAGGATTATCCGCTGGCGACTTTGTTTTTCGAATCGTCCCGGAGGCTTGATCCGACGGATTCCGCCGCGTTGGAGAATTTGAATCTGAGCCGCCGCAAACTGGGATTGCCGGAGGTCGGTCGAGTGACTTCTCCGACAGAGCTGCTGACTTTTGCCCGCGATCAGTTCCGGCCGGAATGGTGGTTGCTGCTGGGGGCGGGAGCATGGTTTGGTGTGTTCGTCGTATTGGCGTTTCGACGGACATTGGGGGTGAATGCCAGCAGGATTACAGCAGGTGTGCTGTTCGGGGTAATGCTGTTGTGCACGGTCGCGTTCATTTCGCAGTGGCATGGCCCTTATCATAAGAGCCGGGCGGTGGTGATGCGGGGCGGGGCTCCGTTGCATTCGCTGCCTACGGCTTCCGGACGTCTGGAGGGAACGGTCCCTGCCGGTCATGAGGTGCAGGTGCTGGAAGAGCGCAAGGACTACACGCTGATCCGTTATGGCAAACAGGAAGGCTGGACACCCGCGACGGCAGTTCGGCGCATTCTTCTGCACTAATCACCCATGTTAAGCGGGAACGGGCGGAGGATCAGCGTTTTCCCGCTTTTTTCAATGCGGCCGAAAGAGGATTGTCTTCATCATGAGAGGGGGGAGATGAAGAGGCCGGTTGTACGGGGTGCTTTGCTGATTGTCTGGCGGACGGATCGGCATCGAATCGGGAAGGCACCGGCATGACGGCGGCATTGATATCGTGTGCCGCCGCCGGAATTTTTGAAATATTTTGCCGGTGGCGGCGGATGGCCGGAAGTTGAACCCGCTGTGTCCAGTGGAAACGTCGTTCCGCCACTTCCAGCAGCAGTGTGGCGATAGCGAGCAGCGACAGGAGCGGAGCAAGCGGGAAATCCTGCGTTTTCCGCGGCAACGCTTGCCATAAACCATCCGGTACCAATCGTTCCTGTCCACCCGTGGCAGCGGCAAGCTGAAAGAATTCTTCCGCACGAACTTCCATGGCAACGGGGCGGAATTCCGGCGAATTGGGCAAGGCCGCCGGCGCCAGCGGAATCGGACGGTGCCCGGGGAGATTCACCGTGGAGAGCGAGACGCCAGTGCGCTGGAGCGGCAATTCCAGCACCAGACGGTCCGGAGAATGATATTCCATCAGGTCTTGCCGCTGTTCCGCCGGACCGTTTTCGGGCAACAGAACGGTGGTGATCTGGGGCGGCGTGTCGAAGGGATCCCGTTCTCGTTCCGGATCAAGGAAGAGTTCGATCCGATGGGCACCACCTGAGAGGGTCTGCGTGACCAGAAAATCCTCGCCGGTTTGTTCCGGCGTGGCCATCCAAGCGGCCAGGGCGCCGAGGAGATGCCCGGCGGCGGGGTCCTGTGCGAATTTTCCGGTGTACTCTCCGTCTACTTCCGCAGTTAGGACGCTGACCCGACCAAGACCGGCCTGACCGACTGCGGCCACCGGGGCGCGGAACTCATCCTCACTGACTAGAATGACATCGCTTCCCGCGCGAGCGAAACAAACGTTATACCCGCCGAATTCAGTGCTGTCACCGAATTTTTCCGCCGAAGGCAGGAGCTGTGCGGCGGGTGTGTAACGCATTCGGGTGGGCTGGTCGACGAAGGTGCTCCGGGCCATGACGAACGTATCTTCCGTGAAAATGCGCGGCAGTTCATCCGGGCGGTCGGAAAAATAGCAGATACCGTTTCCCAGTTGGGCGACTTCCTGCAGAAATGCGGCGTCGCAGTCGCTCTCTTTGCCGAGCGCGACCACACTGACGGTAATGCCCGCCGCGGATGTTCGCTTCAGCAGAGAACGGAATTCTCCGGGTTCCTCCGCATCCTGTGCATCGGCGAAAAGAATCAGGTGGCGCTTATCGGCATTGGACCGGAGCAGTTCCGCAGTGGCCCGATGGAGCGCGGTATATGTGAAAATCCCGCCGCCCATAGATTCGATGGCCAGAATCCGCTGTTCCGCGTTGCGGGGATCGCCCACCTTGCCCCACGGGACGACGACGTGCGCACTGCTGTCGACCGCGATCAACCCGAATTCGTCCGAGGGGGCCAGCAGGCGCAGAACCTCGACGGCGGCAAGGTTGGCCATGGACATTTTGGTGATACCGCCGATGTTGGCGCTCATGCTGCCGGAGCGGTCCAGCGCGATCATGACGGCACTGCGGGTTTTATGCAGTTCCTGGCGTTGTTCCAGAGAAACCGGCAGCAAGTCGGCAATCGGAGTCCGGTAGTAACCGCCGACGGCGAAGGAACGGCGGCCGCCGGTCATCATCAGTCCGATGGTTCCGTTTTTCACCAGTTCGGCGATTCTGGTGAGGCCGTCCGGACCGATGCGGGAGGCGGGGACGTTTTCAAGAATGATGCCGGAATATCCGGAGAGGCGTTCTACTGTGACTTCCCCGGGGGAGGGGGAATGGGCAACCACCGGCAAACCCGAGGCGCGTAGCAGACGTTCGAAATGTCCGGTAGTTGAGTCCGTCAGAAGCAGGAGCGGTTTGCGTCCGGCGATTTCGATCAGGCGGCGGGCCCGGTTGTTTTCGGAGAAATCGTCCCGGCCTTCGAATTGCAGTTCAAGCGTATATTCGACTACGCCGGGAACGGCGGTACGGTCGCGCCAGGTGAAGACGTTGATTCCCGGTCGGAGCGACAGCGGCACCTCCTGTCCGCTGGAACCTGAACGTCGGATTCGGCAGACTCCCCGGCGGATGTCCGGCGAATAAACGCGCAATTGCAATGGATAATATTCTCCCGGGGCGGCCCGAAAGGGGGCTTGAAGGTCCAGAATGCCGGGATCATTGCCGGAAACAGCTTCCGGTCTGCGCCAGTCGACCGGGATCCCGCGGGCGGTGGCAGCGGCGAGGAGCGGCGCGGGATGTTCGAGATTCCAGCGGCCGTCGGTCAGGAGCACGATCCGGGCAGGGGTATTTTCCGGCAGCAGACGGAGGGCGGACCGGAGTGCCGCGGCGGGGTTGGTGGTATCGGGATCGATGTCCGCTTTCGGTGTGGCAGCATCACCTCCGGGGGAGTCGGGATGCCGGGTGACCACGGCGTTTCGTCCGAAGCGGATGACCGCCAGGCGGGAATCCGATGGCCGGGTTTTCTCCAATTCCCGGAGAAATGTGGAGGCGGAAGAGGCGGAACCGGCGGGCATGGAGCGGCTGTCGTCGATCAGCACCGCCAGTGTGCCTGCCCGGTCTTCATGCCGGATCAGCGGTCCGGAAAGGGCTGCGATCAGCAGTACATAAAGCAGGACGCGCAGGATAAACAGCCATTTCCCCGCAGGAGGACGATAGAAAAACAGGACCGCCAGCGGTAGAGTCAGCAGCCATGCGGCAGGCCAGGTAAAATGAATCATCGTGCACCCTCCGGCTTTTTCCCGATGAGAATTTGATGCAGCGCCAGCACCAGGATGGCGGCGAGGAGCAACAGGGGCGACCAGCTGTGGACGGTATGGCGGCCGCGGTTTGCCGGTGGCATACCATCCCGGAGGAAGGGGGCGCAGCGACGCAGGTCGGATTCCGCGGGATTGCCGGGGGAGACGGCGATTTCCTCCTGGAAATTTTCCGCTTCAATCCGGCTGATACCGGGGGGCGGAGCGAGGAAGGTCGATCGTCCGCTCCGGGCCGGCAGGAGTTGTTCTGTCCCGTCGGGGAGGAGCAGGCGCAGGGAATCGGTTTTGGAGGAAGGCAGGCGGAGCCGGACCAGATCGCCGCTGCGCAGATTACGGGATTCTGCTCCGGGACGTTCGGCGCGAAGCAGCGCGGCAAGGTTCCAGAACAGGGCCGGCCACAACGGGCGGCGGGCGAGATTGGAGGATTCCGGCTGGAGATTCAAATGAAAATCCCATTTTCCATCCAGCCGTCGGAGCGCGGTCAGGACCGGATCAGCGCCGCGGCTGATCAGCGTTTCGCCGGGAAGCCGTATATCCGGAACGGCCGCCCAGTGGAGTTCATCCGGCGACAGCCCCCGGGTCAGAGGATGGTCCGGGGAAAGAATGATCGGTTCATCGGTCAGCGTGGGACGGGACCGCCCTGGAACGGGCTGATGCCAGATCAGCCGGTGTGCGTCGGAGGGCTGGCCGGGGGGGAGCACTTCCAGTTCCGCCGTCAATGCCTGTCGGAATCCGGTCGCGGCATTCAGAACTGCTTCAAGGTCTTGACGGGCGGTATCGGAGAGGCCGGATTGAATACGAACCAGAATCGGCGTCTCATCTTCCGGCAGGAGAATGCGTTCATTGTCGAAATCCAGTACGTCCATTTCACTGGAGAGTCGGAGTTGCAGACGGCTTGCTGTTTGTTCCGGCGAGAGACGGAAGACGACCTTGCGGCGTTCTCCGGGGGCGAGCATCAGGGGATGTTCCGCGTTTCCCGGCGTCAGAATCAGGCGGGCCGGCACGGGGAGGGGGGAGCAGTTCACCACCTCCGCCAGCAGTCGACCATCTCCTTGGCGGGCATTGACGATGGCGAGATTCGGTCGGGATTGTCCGGCGGAGATCCAGCCGATTTCTTCAACGTTTTGGAGGTTTTCCGGTGGAGGCGTATCGGTTACCACGAGAATTTCCGCTTCGGGTACGGTGCGGCGGACCAGAGCAAGCGCTGCGGTGAGATCGGCGGTATCCTCTGTCGCGGTCCAGGCGCGTTCGAAATCAAAACGGTTCCGGTCGTCCGCCAGCAGCCGCGGTGTGCGTCCGGCGGCAAACCAGAAAATGCGGCGTCCGGGCAGTTCCTCCAGACGGCGGCGCAGCTCCGGCAGCGCCAGTGTGCGGAACGTTTCCCCATTACCGGCGGTGGCGCGCATGGAGAAGGAGTTGTCGAGGATTACCGCCAGTGGCGGATATTCCTCCCGGGTCGTGAAGAACGGTCCGGCTGCGGCCGCCGCCAGCAGTGCCAGTGCCAGCGCTTCCAGATAGAATTCCAGCGGAAAGCGGCGGAAATGCCACCGGGCGCCGCTGCGCGGCGGCACTTCCGGGCGATCCCAGAGAAAGAGTGTTGCCGTCCGCTGCCGCCGGGCGTGGCGCTGGAAAAGATATAATAGGACCAGCAACAGCAGCGCCGTCAGGGCGAAAAGGTTCCAGGAATTGGTCCAGCCGGTGAGTGTCATTGCAGCACCCCCGCCTGAAAGAGCCGGGCAAGGTCCCAGTCCGGTATCAGTTCTCCCGCCTGAAAACACAGCAGCAGCGCACCATGGGCAGCAGCAGCGCGTCGCCACGCTTCCTGATGGCGCGCGGCGCGTTCCCGGAAGCGGTGCCGCATGGCATCGTCGATGGGAAGCTCCCGGACTTCGCCGGTCTCCGCGTCTTCCAGCATAACGTAATCGCCCGGGACGGGTTCCAGTTCGTCATCGGCCAGAATCTGAATCAGTACCGTCTGCTTTGCCCCGGCGGAGAATCCGCCGAGAAAAATTTGCGGATCTTCCGGCCAGAGCAGGTCGCTGATCAAAATCCGCAATCCCCGCCGCTGGAGTGTCCCGCCGTATCGGGCCAGACCGTCGCCCGGGTTGGCTGTCGCGTCGAATGCTGTAGCGAGCCAGTCCGGCGGCGATTCCGGATGCGGTTCTTTGCGCCAGACGTCGGCGGCATGGAGCATTGCGAGGGAAAATCCCGCATTGAGCGCCGCCCGGGCCAGCAGCGCGGCCAGACCGAATGCCGCCGCGCTTTTTTCCGGCGTGACCGCCATGGAGCGGGAATGATCCAGCAGCAGATCGCATCGAGGATCGACTTCTTCGGAAAATTCCTTGATCATCAGCAGTTCCCGGCGTCCGAAAACATTCCAGTCCAACCGCCGCAGATCATCGCCGGGGCGGTATTCGCGGTATTCGGAAAATTCCAGTGCATTCCCCGCCCGGCGCCCGAGGCGACGTCCGTTGAAACCGATGGTCCGGGGACCGGCCAGACGGGTGTCGGCGGCCCGGGCAAGAACGGTTTGCAGGGTGCGCTTGAAGAGATCATTCATGCTGATTGTCCTTCCGCGTCGGAGACCCGGTGCCGGGATTCATGGAGAAAGAAGACAATAGCGAGATCACTCCCAGAACGATCCACAGCCAGTAAGGCACTCCGACGGCGATTGTCAGGTCGTCCAGATGAGGCAGCGTGATCTTCAGCAGCAGCAGGAGCATCACACCGACCACCAGCAGGAGGCCGAGCATGAACTGAAAGTTTTTTTCTTCCTGCATCCAACGGCCAGTGCGCGTATTAATCCGGCACCAAAACAGACAGGTCAGCGCCGCGGCAAATTCCCAGAGCACCAGCGTTGCGGCAAAATGCAGGTTGATGGATTGCAGAATCAGCCAGGTCGCAACGATGACGGCCAGTGTGGCGAGCAGTCGGCTGTCCGCTCCGGACAGCCGTTGCCGCAATCCCGGCGGCACCGGGCACGCCGGCAGCTTCGCGGCATGGCGACTCAGTCCGGAAATGCCTGCGGCGGCGGCGAAGAGGCACAGGCTTAACGGGAGAAATTTTTCGCCCACCCAGGACCGGGAAATGAGTGCGGCCATCAGCAGCATGAGCAGCAAAATCAGATATCCTGGAAAGAAATGCCGGTTCCACGGCGTGCGGCGCAGGTTTTCAACCAGCTCCAATCCGGTATACGTAGTGGCCAGAAGCAGCATTCCCACGGTTGCCGCCGTCGGTGGAAGATAATGCTCCGGATGATGCATTTCAGAAAAAAACATTTGGAGGGAAACATTCAGCATCAGCAGGATCCCCGCGGCCGATTCCAGCGGTCGCCGCAGATTGAGAAGAAAGACGAACAACAGCGCCGCCCCCGGGAGAGCGATCCAGAAAAGCAGCGGAGTCAGCCAGAGGTTGCCGCGCAGTTGGGCAACCAGTACGAACCAGCTGGGGAGGGTGATCAGCAGCATCGGCCAGAAGGCGTCGGCGGCGCTGTACAGAAGTCCCTGGATCGCCTGTCGCGGTTCGATCGGTGCGAAATCCAGCAGGTGCTGCCAGGTCGGAGGAGAGTTTCCCTCTGATCTTCCGGCAAAACAGGAGAGGGTCCCTCCCAGACCGATGAATACAACCGTAATCAGCAGAAAAAGCATGACTTGCAGAACAAATTCTTCTAACCTTGTTTCGCGCCCGATCCAGAGATACAGGAGCTGGATTCCCACCAGCAGGACCGGCAGAAAAATACGCAGACGCTGGTGTCGCATACTGCACTTAAAATAAAAATAATAGGGATTCAGCCGATCCGGAAGTTCCGTAGTATCCCGCATCATTCCTCCTTGTCCGCCGCCGGGCGCCGATGTTCGCGGAAGGCGCGGAGCACCTGCGGCACCAGCGCCAGCGCTCCGGGCACGGCGAAGAGATACCCGCTCAGGATGGCCATATTCAGCATCTGCGGGGGCAGACTCATTGTGGATTTCGTGGTCAGGAAGGAGGTCAGAAACCAGGGGGACGTGATCAGACCGGAAAACATCTTCGGTTGATTCAACGAGTCAAAACAGCAGAAGATCGGCAGGCCCCCCAGTATGATGAAGACGATCAGTCCCCACTGGATGCTCGACAATTTCCCGACGAAACGGTGCAGCAGCAGGGCGCATTCCGCGTAGAAGAGCATATAGGCGCCGATCGTTCCGGTCAGGGCGCAGACGAAGATCGTTCGATCCGTCGGATGGCGGCTCTGCAGCAGCACCAGCCAGATCGTGGTGAGCCCCAGCACGAGCCAGGTGAGCGCCAGACCGCCGTAACAGCCGCTGGAAAAGAGGAAATGCAGCCATCGGCCCGCCCGGCCGGTCGGACAACGCAGCAGGACCCGCGGCCCGGGTTTCTCTCGCTCCAGCAGTGTGATCACCGCCAGCGCCGTTACCAGCAGGAATAAGGCGAGGGCTGCGCTCCCGCAGAGCGAGGTCGCACTCAGTTTCCCATCCAGGTGCTGGGCGAAAATGAAGGCCAGCACGATTCCCGCGGCCATACAGAACAAATAGATCCGGACCGGCAGAATCCGGTTCGAATCCGGCGGCGAAATCACCGCCAGCGTCAACACATAGAATAAACCGAACAGCAAGAGATAGCCGAACAGACCGATGCTCAGAAATGCCCACCCGTTATGCGGAGAAATGCGGAAAAATATCAGCGACCCCATCAGCACATTCTGAATGCAGGTGAGCCCGATGATCACCAGTGCGATACCGCCCATCCAGCGTTTTCCGGAGCTGGCGACCAGCAGGGCGAATTGCGTCAGCACGATCAGCGGCACCGCCAGTTGAAGCACCATCATGCCCACGAGCGGCAGCGAGATCCCGCGCAGAAAATAGGCGATCGTCATAAACGGCAGACAGAGCGCGTAGATGAAGGCCAGCAGGACGATTGTCGCGGCGATTTTTCCCCGCAGAATCTGATGCGGCGTCAAGACCGAGAGCAGCGAATAATCCAGTTCCCGGTTGGTCCGTTCCGTCAGGTAGCGGTTGTAACTGCTGCCGACACAGAGGATGAGGCCGGACAGGGCCAGAATGAACATCTGAACCCCCATCATGGCGCCGCCGGTAGGGGAATCGGTGTCTTGTTCCAGTGCGCTTTGCTGAAAAAACAGCAGCACGATCAGCTGCGCTGCCAGCAAAGTCGCCATGGTCAGGAGCATGCGCTTGTTATGAAAGGACTGCCGCAATTCTTTGAGCAGTACCGGATTGATGTGATCATCCAGATAACGGGAGATGGCTTTCATTACTGCACCTTTCCTGTGGTGATTTTCATGAAGAGTTCCTCCAGTCCGAGCTCGTTGCGACGGTAGCCGGTGACCACGATGCCTGCGGCGAAGAGGGTGCCGACCACCTGGGAGGCTTCGGCGTCGCCGCCGGAGATTTCCGCATGGATTTCCCGTTCTCCATGGATTTCCGCCGCAGTGACCAGCGGATGTTCCAGCAGTTTGAGTCGCGCTGCTTCCGGTGTTCCTGCAACTTCGATCACAATATGGCTGTGGTGGGGAACCTCGGGGGCTGTCGAAGTCGCATCGGCGGCCGGAGCGCCTTCCGCCGCCTGCAGCAGCTGTTCCAGAGTGCCGGCGGAGAGGAGTTTGCCTTTTTCGATGATCACCGCGCCGTCACAGATGTCCTGAAGTTCGGAGAGAATATGGCTGCTCAGCAGAATTGCCTTGCCCTGTCCAGCCAGAATTTTCAACAGGGAACGCAATTCCAGCCGGGCGCGCGGGTCCAGTCCCGCCGCCGGTTCGTCCATGACCAGCACCTGTGGATTGTGCACCAGAGAACGGGCGAGGCTGACCCGCTGTTTCATACCCTTGGAGAGCGCGGCAAGGTATTTGTAACGAATTTCGCCGAGCTGGGTGAATTCCTCGATATCCTGCAGTACCTTCCGACGCAGCGCTCCCCGCAGACCAAAGGCGCGGGCGAAGAAATCCAGATATTCCCAGACCTGGATGTCCCGGTAATCCGGCAGGGAATCGGGCATATAGCCGACTACGCGCCGGATTTTTTCCGGATAAAGCACGGCGGAGACGCCGTCGTAAAGTACGTCGCCGGAGTCGGGCCGGTCGAGCGTGGCCATGATTTTTATGGTCGTGGTCTTGCCTGCGCCGTTCGGCC
>CALXOD010000059.1 GCA_944389925.1 uncultured Victivallaceae bacterium
GGTACGTGTAACGAGCTGAATGAAAAGAGTTTACGTCAGAAAATAAAATGGCTCCGGCAGCTGGATTCGAACCAGCGACCAAGTGGTTAACAGCCACCTACTCTACCGCTGAGCTATGCCGGAGCGTTTCAATAGTTCATATTATACTCCCCTCAACAAAAAAAGCAAATCGTTTCTTGGGAAAAAAAGCTTTTTTTTCATCATTCCAGCCAGGAAAGCTCTGTTTTTCTATTTTCTGTAGATGAAACAGAGTATTTTTTATCGGCTTTACCGATTTTTTACAGTTTCCGTCTTGGACCAAAACGGTTATGCGGTTATATTAAATTCCAAATGCTTTTAAGAAAGGAACCAGCATGACTAATCGAGAGTGGATCCAGGCATTCGCCTCCGGCAGTCGGGATGTGCCTATGCCGCAGCAGTGGATGTCGTTCTTTACCGGAGACTGCGCCCGGCGTTTGAGTCCCCCCGAATGCCATTATGAACATATGTGGCTGTTTGAACCGGGAGAAACATTCGACTTTTCCGCCCAAAGCCAGGACGTTCTGGACAAAATGATCGCCTTCAACCGCGCCACCGGCAGATGTATGACGGCTCCCGGACGCGGGGCCGCCCTCTCCTGGGGACACGGCGGGCCCGGAGAATTCCGTTGCCGGAAAATCGACGGTGGAAAAGATTTCACCATCGTTCAATATGAAACCGGAGTCAAAGCGGAAATCCGCCGCAATCCGCATTTTTATCATATTTTCGACTATCCGGCTCATGACCTCGAGTCGGCGAAAAAGGTATTCCTCCCGGATCCGGATGATCCCGCACGTTACCAGGGGATTGCAGAGGAAATCGCTTATTTGAAAAAACAGGGAGAATATACGCTCTGTTCTCTGAACGGCTTCTTCTCCGGCATCCATTATTTCTTTCTTGATTATCAGGATACTCTGGCCGCGCTGCTGATCGAACCGGAACTCATTGAAACCGTTCTGAATCGACTGGTTCCCTGGAATCTGGCCGCGGCCCGACACCTGATTGAAGCGGGTGCGGATGGACTGGCGCTTTGCGATGACCTCGGCAGCGCCTGCAATCTGCTGATGGCGCCCGAACTCTACCGGAAGTTTTTCAAACCGCACCATCAGGCCCTGTGCGAACTGGCGCATGCACATGGAGTCGATGTGCATCTGCACAGCCACGGCGCCATCACTCCATTGCTGGACGATCTGGCAGAATGTGGGTTTGATTATATCAACCCCTTCGATCCCAATGAAAATTTCGATCTGGACGAATTGCTGCCGCGCTATGGAGATCGGTTCATTTTCTGCGGCGGCATGCCCACTGATTTCTGGAAACTTCCCGATGCGGAACAGGATGCGGTAATCTCCCGTGCCGTCGAGCGGTATCGTCGTCACGGTCGTTATCTGCTCATGGATTCCGGCGGCATTCCGGAAGATGTAACGCCGGAACAATTCCGGCGGGTACTGGAAGTCAGCGAAACATTGCGGCATTTCAAATAATCATAACAACATACAGGAAACCATTCATGAAACGTACTCCTGAAACTGTCATTCTGCTGAACTGCGGCTGCGAGAATATTCAAAAAATCGCCCGCGCCGTTCGCGACCGCCATATCTACACGATGGTGATGCCTTATTCTGTCCCCATTGAACGTTTGCAGGCCGAACAACCGGTCGGAATCATCGTCTGCGCCGATCGGATTTCGGCTGCCGCAGCTGAAAAAATGCCGAAATTCACCGCGCTGGGACTGCCGATGCTGGCAGTCGGCGAAGCTGCGGCGGAAATGGCTCCGGAAGCTCGCCGGGCGGAAATGCCGGAGGGCGATGTGTCGGCCCTGGCGGAATTCTGCTTCCGGGATTGCGGCTGTAGCGGCAACTGGACCATGGAGAAATTCATCGATGAAGCCGTCGCCGACATCCGTCGTCAGGTGGGAGACGGCAGGGTGGTGCTCGGGCTCTCCGGCGGAGTGGATTCCAGCGTGGTGGCCGCCCTGATTCATAAAGCGATCGGCGACCGTCTGACCTGCGTGTTCGTCAATCACGGACTGCTGCGCAAAAATGAAGCGGAAAGTGTGCAGGAGATTTTCGGCCGTAACTTCAAGATGAATCTCAAATACATCAATGCCTCGGACCGCTTTCTCGACAAACTTGCCGGCGTGGCCGATCCGGAAAAGAAACGCAAGATTATCGGAAAGGAATTTATCGACGTCTTCGCCGAAGCCGCAGCGGAAATCAACGCTCCATTTCTCGGTCAGGGAACCATCTATCCCGACATTCTCGAAAGCATCCCGCTTGACGGCAATCCCGCCGGTGTCATCAAAAGCCATCACAATGTCGGCGGTCTGCCGCCGGATCTGAAATTTCAACTGGTGGAGCCGGTTGAACGGCTGTTCAAAGATGAGGTGCGTGTCGTAGGAAAACTGCTCGGCCTGCCGGCGGAACTTCTGAATCGCCACCCCTTCCCCGGCCCGTCACTCGGGGTCCGCCATCTCGGCCCGATTGATCGCAAAACCCTGCAGATCCTGCGGGAAGCGGATGCGATTGTCACCGAAGAACTGCGGAATTCCGGCTGGTACGATAAAACCTGGCAGACCTTTGCCATTTTCGTCCCGGTCAAGACCGTCGGCATGAAAAATCACCAACGCACCTATGATTACGTCATCGCGATCCGTTCGATCAACAGTGTGGATGCCGTGACCGCCGAAGTCGTCAGACTGCCGTGGGAACTGCTGTTCAAGATGTCTGACCGCATCATCCACGAAGTCGAAGGGGTCAACCGGGTCGTCTACGACATTACACACAAACCCCCGGGGACCATCGAATGGGAATAAAAACGAAGCGCTGAAAATTTTTCCGGAACCATCTGGAAAAAGAGTCATCGCGTTCGTTGGGAAGACAATGCCGTAGAGAGATTTCCTCCCGCGGCATTGTCTTCTTTTTTCTTCTGACCGGACGCCCGGACGAGAGACCAGACACCAGACCATTTTTTCATTCAACAGCCGAAAGATGGGCGCCAGAGCGCTATCAGCCGTTTCTGCGGCGACGGGATACCAACGGCAACGCGGATAAACGACGCCGGATGGCATCCAGATAAACTTCATTGTATCCTGGATTCGCCGTATCCGCCGCTACGGACAGCAGCAGCCCCACCGCGATCAGACAAACCATCATATTGCTGCCGCCGTAACTGATGAACGGCGCGGGCATTCCCTTGGTCGGAGCAGAACCGGTAATCACTGCAAGATTGATCACCGCCTGCAGCGTGATCACCATGGTCAGACCAAATCCCAACAACATCCCCAGGCGGGAGTTGGCATTCAAACTGATCTTCATCCCGTACCAGGCGAAAAAACCATAGACAACGATCAGCAGCAGCATGGTCACCAACCCCAGTTCCTCTCCGACGATCGCCAGAATAAAGTCGGTATGGGCTTCCGGCAGATATTTGGCCTTCAGGCGGCTTTCCATAAAACCGATCCCCCCCCAGTTCCCGGACCCCAGTGCCAGCAGGGAATTGTACAGCTGATATCCTTTGGTTTTCGCATACAGCTCCGGCTCCAGAAATGACGTGACCCGCGCCATCCGCATCGGGTCCAGAAAGTAAATGAACGCCGCCGCCGCCGCCAACAACATCACCGGCACCAGCAGATAACGCAGATACAATCCTCCCGCCATCATGATCATGAACGCCATCGTCGCCGTCAGTACCGTTGTCCCGAAATCCCGCCCGGCCAGAATACACCCCAGCACCAGCGCGGATACACCGGCCACCGGCAGCAATCCGGACTTCCAACGAAACTCGCTGAACGTGCGCAGATTCTCTGAACAGTACCGCGCGACAAACAACGCCAGTGCCAGCTTGGCAAATTCCGACGGCTGAATACTGAGCACCATCCCCGGGATCCGGATCCGAATCCACCGGTGCGCACCGTTGATCGCCGGGAAACAGGTCGCGGCGATCACCAGCAACAAAACCGCCGCCGCTACCCATAGCCCGCTCCACGACGCCAGACGCCGGTATCCGATCACAAACGCGGCAAAGGCCCCTGCCGAACCCAATACGACCCACATCAGCTGGTTTTGAAAATATTTCACCCCCGCCATGTTGTACGAGGTGGAGTAAAGCATGGTCAATCCGAAAACCGTCAACAGCGCCACCACCACCACCAGACGCCGGGCATAGACGATGGAATCCGCCCCCCCGCCTGCATCAGTCAAGCTGCCTGGCAACTCCTCAGGGAGAAATCCTTCCCTCATTCATCCGCCCCCGTCCGCTGAAAGAGCCCCCAGCGCTCCGGCCCCAGCTCGAAAACGCCCAAGGTCGAAAACCCCGCATCATACCGGGACCGCACCTCTCCGATCAACTCCGCCCCGGACTCCGCCGCCACCGGCGCAAATCGGTACGCGCCGGGCACAAACGGCGACTCCAGAAACACCTGCAACCGTCCCCCCAGTGCCGCCAGCCCGACCACATGCAGACCGGCACCGTGCACTGCGGCAGCATTCAACCGCTCCGACGCGCCCGCCGGATCCAGCGAAATTTCATGCAGGGGGATATCAAGAATTCTCAACATTTCCTCTACTCGTCTCCCGGACATTTACTCCAGATACCGTTCCGCTCCGGGTTCGATTTTCTGCAGACCGGTACGGCGCACATACTCAGCGGCATCTGCGGCGTCGATCGCAACCAGCGGCGAAAATTCCACTCGGGCCTGCAACCCCCCGGAACTGTCCCGCGGCACCTGGACATCGGCCTTCTCCAGCCAGCGGGCATCCCGCTCCATCAACATGGCCCGGCAGCTCTCCACCGAATCCACCCCGGTCCGGTTCTTGGTCGGAGCAAACATCGCCGCACGGTCTCCCTCCAGTACCAGCGTCCGCTCCGCCAACGGCAGGGCGTCAAAGATGAATGATTCGAGCTTTACCGCATTGGGGGTCTCCGGCGCCACCGGATTTCCGGCGTCGTCCACGTAAGGAACCTTCTTGTCGGCCCGGTGCCAGGGCAGCCGGAGCGATCCACCGGCGGTCAGGCGTTCCACAAAACTCCGACTGATCAGATGAATTGCGGGGCTGCCGGCGATGAAACGCAAGGTACCGTCCGGATTGCGGCTTTGTGCCAGATCATCGGGCAGGTCGCTGTATTCGATGATTTCCAGTTTCCCACCGGAAACGCAGAAGTTGCCAAGCTTTTCAAACGGCCCGGTTTTCGGCAGCATGATCGCGCTCATTTCGGAATTCTGCATTTCGTGCAGCCCGACAAACAGCGGATGCAGCATCGGCGCCAGAGGATTGTCCACCTGAAAATAGGAGATCACATCCGTTCCTTCGCAGGCCATCCGGTCCAGTGCGCCGGATTTTCTCAAGGCCAGCAGCGTTCCGCCATGACCGTCCGGAGACAGTGCCAGGGAATCTTTCGCCGCCAGCAACAGTTTCCCGTCATATCCGACCGCCGGCATGGTCCCCTGTGTAAAAAACATGACCCGTTCCGGTGCCAACCCGAAAAATCCGTGTTCCCGGAAAAAATTCTCCGTCGCCTGTCGGTTGAGTTCACTGGTCATGATGTACCAGGTGATTGCGCATCCATATTTTTCCCCTGCGCGCCGCAGTGTTTCGGCAAAATACTGGAACAGGGATTTCCCGGACACCGGCGCAATCGGGAACGTCCCCTTCGGTCCGTCGAATCCCAGTCGGGTCCCCTGCCCTCCCGCCACCGTCAGGGCCGCCATCCGGCCGGAGGCAATCAGTTCGCGTCCCCGTGCTTCGGCCACCCGGTAGAGTTCCGCTTCTTCGGCGTTGCGCGGCGTTGCGGGAAAATACGGTGCGGGCTGCAGATCCGGCGGCACCGCCGTCTGCGGGTGCTGCAACACATACCCTGCAATCAGCTCCGGCAGCTCCCGGAGATTCAATGCCCGGATCTGAGCAGTCAGATGCTCACGTTCGCGTTCATCCAGTTCCGGCCAGAAGCGCAGCAGCTGCTCCTGACCTGCCGCGGCCAGAAGCGTCTTCAATTCCTCGTACAATGTCATGGGAACGCACCCCCTTTTCCGATTCCACATCCAGCTGTGGGTATTGTGGTCTAAAATACTCGGATTTTCCTGTTTTTGCAAATCTTTTCCACTTGCTTTCCACGGGAAAAAGCAATATACTCCATGCAGGTTCAACCGGTCGCCCCGCATCCGGAACCGGCGATAGCGGTGGCAGGTTCGTTACATCTCGGAGTAATGGTATGATTTTCAGAATGCTCAAACGGCACTGGCCGGTCGGCGCAGTGCTGCTGATCGCCCTGTATTCGCTGCTCCCCGCACTGGAGCGGGATCTCTGGTTTGATGAAGCGCTGACGCTGATGAACTTTGCCATGTTGCCGTCGGCGACGGAAATCTACCGCCAGTACGTCATCCCCAACAACCAGATTCTGCATACCATCCTGCTGCACATGTATCTGGTTCTGACACCGGAAACACTGGACTTCACCTTCTTTCTGCGGCTGCTGCCGTGCCTGACGGCGCTGGCAACGCTGGCCCTGCTGTACGGCAGGTTTCGGGTGCGATTCGGTTCGCGGGTCCTGCTGCCGCTGATGACGGCGCTGGCGGTATCGCTGCCGTTTCAAAATTACGGAACCGCGCTGCGCGGCTATATGCTTTCGGCGTTGCTGGTGCTGGCGGCGACCGATTGTGCGCTGACATTCGCCCGGTGCGGAGACCGGCGGAGCTGGCTCGGCTGGTTTCTGTGTTCGTTCGCGGCGATCGGAACCATCCCGACCAATCTGCTGGCACTGGCCGGAGCGGTCCTGTACGCTCTGCCGCTCTGCGGGCCGGACTGTTACCGCCGGAAACGCTTCTGGATCATGGCGGCCACACCGGTGACGGCGTTCGCACTGTTTTATCTGCCGATCGTCCGGCAGCTGCTGCAGGCTTCCCGCCTGGGTGAAGGCTGGCACGATGGAATGGCGGCGCTGGGAGCAACCTATGCCGCGCTGATTGTCGCCTTCGCCATGCTGCTGGTCCCGGTGATTCTGGGAGCGTCGCTGCTGCTGGGAAGACCGGGATACAACTGGACGTTTTCGGCCCGCGCGGCGATTCTGCTGCTGCCGATTCCCGCCTGTCTGCTGCTGCCGGTGGCACCCTTCCCTCGCGTTTTCTTTGTTCTGTGGCCACTCTGGTTGCTGCTGGGCGCGGGGGCCATCAAGCGCCTGGTTGCCTGGCAGGCCCGCCATCGGCGGCGCTGGTCGGCGAATACTTTTCTGTTCGCCCTCACGGCGGCGACTTGTGTATGGGGAGTGGTGGAACACAACAGTGGTGTGAAAACCGCATTTTCCCGCCGCTTCGGAGGGGCCATGGGAGACGATTACTTTCTGCCGTATTACATGCGGGAGGATTTCCGCCCGCGTCGACTGATGTCGGAACTGGTTCGCCGCATTCCGGTCATGCCGGAAGCGGTCTATCTGAGTTTTTCCGCCGACCCCTGGGCGCTGATGTTCTACGGTTCGCTGGCCGGCTGGAACGGCGACATCTGGCGCTTCGACGGCCCGCGGGGACGAATACGGCAGCTGCCGGAAGGCGTGCCGGTCATCCTCCATACCGCCGATCCTCCCGAACCGGTGGGGGAACGTTTCTTCCGCCGTCTGACGCCGATTCTGACCGAAGGCCGTAATACGGTTTACCGCTGAAAAATCCGTTCCAGCAACACGTCGGTGGCACGGGGACGGGCCAACGTCAATGCCCGCCGGCCTTTCTCCCGCCACTCGTCGGGGTTGTCAAGGAAAGCTCCGATCAGCGAAGCGGCACAACCGACAGTGCAATCGGCATTATTCACCGCCTCGGCAGCTCCCGCAGCCACCAGACAGCGGGCATTATCCCACTGATGGCCTTCCGCGGCATACGGATAAGGAATCAGCACCGCCGGTTTTCCGAATAAGGCAATCTCCGCTGTTGTACTCCCTCCGGAACGGGCAATTACCAGATCTGCGGCGGTATACAGCATGGCCATCTCTTCACAGGCGTCCAGTGCCAGCACCCGGAACGGGACGCCGGTATAGGCATTGCGCACCTCTTCCAGTTTTGCGGGTCCGGCGAGGTGAATTACCTGCACATCGGCAACCCCCAGCTGCCGGAGCGCGGCAGGGAAATTCCGATTCAAGGTCGCCGCTCCCTGACTGCCGCCGAAAATCAACAGGGTCGGCAGATCGCCTCTGAAGTGACTGCCGAAACGGGTATTCAAACGCTCAATCGCCGCAAACTTGTCGCCGCTTTCCGCCCGAAGCAGTTCCGGACGCAGCGGCATCCCGGTACAGTCGACGGGACAGCGACACTGATCCGCGTTCACCGCGGGAAACGCCGTTCCGAGAAAACACGCCACCCGGCTCAGCCAGCGGTTGGCACGCCCGATCCGGGCATTGCCGTCATGCAGAAAAATCGGAATTCTTCCCCAATACGCCGCCGCCAGCACCGGTACGGAAGCAAAAGACCCCATCCCCAGTACCGCGTCCGGGGCAAATCGCCGCAACTCCCTCCTCGCCTGCAGCATTCCGCGCAGCAATCCGCGCCCGAAACGCCACCACCGCAACGGGTGCAAACGGCCGGGGCTGGGCATGGTCGGCAATTCAATTGCCGGAATGCCGAACGATTCTGCTGTCGCCCGCTGTGCCGCAGCATTGACACCGGAAAGCAGCAGCAACACGTCGCCGCCATTCTCCCGGTGCCGCCGGGCCACCGACAGTCCGGGGTAGAAGTGCCCTCCGGTCCCGCCGCAGGTGATAACCAGTTTCCGCCCCGCGCCCGAAATGGCCGGTCCTTCTTCATGACTGTCGTCTGTACGCACCGTTGCCTCCATCATGATCGCCCCCCTTTTTCTGCTCAGGGCAACAGAAGACGCCGGAATTCTTCGATGGATACCGGACGACCGTATTCAGAAAGTTCAAACGTTTCCGCATACCGGACCCCGTCCCCTGCCGCACCGTAAACCGCACGCAATGCTTCGCGCCCCAGTTCCGCCTGGCGTACATTGCGCTCCATCCAGCCGCGCAACAGGTGTTCGCGCCGGGCGGCGGCATCCATCCGGGAAGCATCAAAATCGCGATTCCCATTGCACCACGGCAACCATTCGTAGAACTGCGACTTGTGACAGTCACACATTGCCAGCTTGGTCTCCAGTACCGCATCAATCGCCACCGCCGCGTCCACCCGGAACGGTCGGGGCTGCTGGAACCGGTCATAACTGTAGGCAAAAACCGGCGCCGTATCACCCACCGGCGTGTCCGGACAACACAGCGGAACTCCTACCAGAAAAGAGGCATCCTGCACCAGCTGTCCCGTCGCCCGATGATCAGCGTGGTAATCACAAGTCCGATGAGTAATCACCACATCCGGACGAAAAGCCCGAATCAGACGCACCAGTTCCTGCCGAATCGCCAGCGTAGGCTCCAATTCCCCGTCATTATGGTTGAGCACCCGATACTCCTCAATCCCGGAAAGGGCCGCCGATGCCTGGGTTTCCTCATAACGGCGTGCGGCCAGCTCCGCCGGTTTCATAGACTGATGTCCGGCATTGCCGTTGGTCACGGAAACGAACTGCACCGCATGGCCGGCCCGGGCCAGCTGGATGGCCGTTCCTCCGAACAACAGATCCGGATCATCGGGATGCGCACCGAAAAACAAATAACGCCGCTGTGTCATACTTCTGCTCTCTCCTGCTGTATTTTATCCACACGACTGCCGTTAAAGCAGCCCGTACAGGGCCCCGATCACGGCGGAAATCACAATCAACCAGATAAACGGAAACTTCGTCCGGATCTGCACCACCGCCACTGTGGCCGCGATTGCCAGCGGCAGCGGCCGCACATAGAAATTCCATTCCACCGGCGTCCCCTGCAACAGTCCCCGCACATACTCCACCGGCAATTCCGCGGTAAAGACCGAAATCTCCGCAAACACCAGCACTGCCACCAGCAGCAGCCCGTAAGCCGCCGGGCGCAATCCCGACAGTCCCCCTTCCACCAGCAGCGACTGTTTCCAACGGGCAATGAAGTGCATGGCCAGCAACACCAGCGCCAGTGCCGGCGTAATCAATCCCGCCGTCCCCACCAGCGCCCCAAGCACACCGTGCTGTGTAAAACCAACGTAAGTAGCCGTATTGATTCCCACCGGCCCCGGCGTCACCTGAGCCACCGCCACCAGCCTGGCAAATTCCGATGCCGTCATCAGATGCCGGGTATCCACCAGATCGGAGGTCAGCAGCGGTACCAGGGCGTACCCGCCTCCGAAACAGAGCAGTCCGTATTTGATGAAAAGGAAATACAGTCCCCACAATGACATCAGCACGTCCCTCCCGCCCGGCGCAGCCGCCGGCGACGCCACCAGACATATCCGACGCCGCAGGGAATGGACAGCACCATCAGCCAGCCCGGATTCACCTCAAACACCACCATGCCGACCACCAATGCGACGGCCATGATGATTTCAAACCAACCGGTCATGGATTTTCTGCCCAGTCGCCATGCAGTCGCAACGATCATGCCGACAATGCAACTGTTGACCCCCAGGAACGCCCCCTCGATTACCGGAGAATCCGTCGGCAGCATGCGCATTCCGGACGCCAGCAGCAAAATAGCCACCACCGGCGGCACCACGGTCCCGCACAGCGCCGTCAGCGCTCCCGGAAAACCGGCAATCCGGGACCCGATGTAAATCGCTCCATTACAGGCGATGATCCCGGGAACGGTCTGCGACAGCGCCATCATATCCAGAAAATCCTGCTGCGTAATCCATTGCCGACGCCGGACAAATTCGTTTTCCGCCACCGACAAGATCACATAACCGCCGCCAATCACCATCGTCGTGATCTTGGCGAACTCCCAGAAGAGAATCCCGCACAGCCGCATGCGTGACGGCGCCTTTTTCCCGTTCTCCGTCGTTACATCCATTCCGGCCTCCAGACCGCTGCCGTCATTCCGGCATTTCCCGGCCCATTCCGTTCCTATTGCAGTTCCCGGCTGATCCGCATGGAGCAGAAATCCGGCCCGCACATCGTGCAGAATTTCTCCCCGCTATGATCCCGGCCCGTCTGCTCGCTGCGTTCCGCCAGCGCCTCCGCACGCAATTCCCGCGCCCGTTCCGGATCCAGGGCCAGTTCGAACTGTTTTTCCCAATCGAATTCCGCCCGCGCCCGGCTGATCGCGTCATCCCGTTCCCGCGCTCCGGGACGGCCCAGCGCCACGTCCGCGGCGTGTGCCGCGATTTTATAGGCAATCACCCCGTTACGCACATCCTCGGCATTCGGCAATCCCAGATGTTCCTTCGGCGTCACATAACACAGCATCGCAGCACCGTGAAACGCCCCCATCGTAGCGCCAATCGCACTGGAAATATGATCATACCCCGGTGCACAGTCAATGGTCACCGGACCGAGAAT
The DNA here is from genome assembly GCA_944389925.1 of uncultured Victivallaceae bacterium. GTDB lineage: Bacteria > Verrucomicrobiota > Lentisphaeria > Victivallales > Victivallaceae > CALXOD01. The sequence goes on from CALXOD010000059.1 coordinate 11,409, forward strand.
GTAGAACGGCGCATCGTCGCACAGTTCCTGTTCCTTTTTCATATTCATTTCAATTTCATGGAAGGGAATGTGGCCCGGTCCCTCCACCATCGCCTGCACCCCCGCCGCACGACTGCGCCGGACCAGTTCGCCCAGCACCCGGAGTTCCGCGAACTGTGCTTCGTCACTCGCGTCCGCCAGACAACCCGGCCGCATACCGTCGCCGAGCGACAACGTGACATCGTGTTCGGCGCAGATTTCCAGAATCCGGTCGAATGCGGTATAAAAAGGATTTTCCCTGCCGAATTTCTGCATCCACCGCGCCAGAATCGAACCACCCCGGCTGACAATCCGCAGCAACCGGCGCCGGGCCGCCGGAATCTGATCCAGCAGCAACCCCGCATGAATGGTAATATAATCAACCCCTTGCTCCGCCTGCTCCCGGATCACCTGCAAAATCAGCTCTTCACTCAAATCATCCGCGTTCGACACCCGTGCCAGCGCCTCATACACCGGTACCGTTCCCACCGGCGCCGGACTTGCCTGAATAATCGCCTGTCGGATGTTGATGATCCCGCTGCCCGTACTGAGGTCCATCACCGTATCCGCGCCGTAGCGCAACGCAGCCTGCAGCTTGGCGATTTCCTGCCGGGGGCAGCTTGCCAGAGAGGAATTGCCGATATTGGCATTGATTTTCGTCCGCAGCAGGCGACCGATGCCGACCGCCTGCAAACCGGCATGATGAATATTGGCGGGAATTACGATCGTTCCGGCGGCCACGCCGTCGCGGATCGTCTCCGGCGGCAGCATTTCGATTTCCGCCACATGCCGGATCTCCGGCGTGAATTCTCCCTGCCGCGCCCGGGCCATCTGGGTTACGCACTTCACCTTGGTCATCATCCTTCCCGCGGGCCGTCCCGCAAATTATAAAATGTTTTTCAATTTCTTGATCGTCCGCGCCGTCGCCCCGGCATGGCGGCGGATCGCCGCTCCCGCCCGGGCTCCCAGTTCCCGGCGCCGGGACGCGTCCGCGGCAAGCGGCCGGAGCGCGGCAGCCAGCGCATCGTCCGAAGCAACGGTGCAAACCGCGTCTGCCTCCTCCAGCACCCGCAGAATAAAACGGAAATTCCGCAGCACCGCTCCGGTGACAATCGGTTTGTCCAGCAGTGCCGGTTCGATCAGATTGTGTCCTTCATCGTGACCGGCCAGACTCTTGCCCATGAACACGATGTCGGCCCCCTTCATCAGCCGGAGCATTTCTCCGGTAGTATCCGCCAGCAGCACGTCCACCGTACCCGGGGTTCCCGAGCCATCGCTCCGTCGCCGGTAGCGCAGTCCGGACGCCTCCAGCAGGGCCGCGATCTCACTGCCGCGTTCAGCATGACGCGGCACCAACACCAGACGCAATGTCGGAAATTCCCGGCGCAATTCGTCAAAAACCCGGATCAACAATGCTTCCTCTCCCGGATGAGTACTTGCTCCCAGCAGCACCACCCCCGCATCGGCACCGAATATTTCCCGATAATCCACTGCGTTCAGCTCCGGTGGCACCGGCTGGTCGAATTTGAGGTTGCCCGTCACCGTCACCCGCGCCTCCGGAGAGACCGAGCGGAACCGCTCCGCATCCGCCTCCGACTGGGCGGCGATCAGCGAAAACATTTTCAGCAGCGGCCCGAAAAAACACCGCGCCCGACGATATCCCCGCGCCGAATGATCCGACATCCGGGCGTTGACCACCGCCGCCGGAATACTCCTCCGCCGGGCTTCGGCAATCAGGTTCGGCCAGATTTCCGTCTCAAAGATCACCAGCAGCCCCGGCCGCACCACGTCCAGGGTCCGCCGCACCCAGCTTTTGAAATCAATCGGGCAGAAGATTACCGTTACCCCGGGCGGGGCCTGTTTCCGAGCCAGTTCCTGCCCGGTGGTGGTCGTCGTGGAGAGGACGAATTTCCGCTCCGGATCGACTGCCAGCCAGGCCTTCAGCAATGCCAGCGCCACTACGGTCTCCCCCACACTCACCGCATGAATCCAGGTGCAGCCGTGAAATGCGGCCAGTTCCTGCACCCGTTCCGGAGTAAAACGCCCGAACCGTTCAGAAAAAGTCTCCTTCCAACCCGGCCGGTTCCGGTATTTGAAAATCAGTCCCGGCAGAAAGCAGACAAAGCCCACCGGCAACAGCAGATTATACAAGAACAGCCACATCCCTCACACCTCAATCGTAAAAGTGAGTGCGAATATATTCCACCGCCGTTTCCAGGTCCGGCAGAATCTTCGTGCAGAACCGTGCCATCCAGGGACTGCAGTCCCGGAATTCCAGCGGCGAGAATGCCACCACGAACTTTCCCAGATTGTGCGCCGCGTAAAACACTTCCATGCTCGTACCGATACTCGGTCGGTTGTAATTAACCAGAATCAGGTCGGCATCACGTACGTCCTGCAGGTCGAATTCCACAATTTCATTGGCGCTGTCCACCTGCCGGTCCACGAATTTTCGCCGCATCGGATCCAGAAGTCGGAACCGGTCTCCCAGCAACAACTTGGCAGCTTCACGCCATTCGCGTGCAGCACCTTCGTGCTCGTCCATGATCGGTCCGGAAAGATAAATTCGTTTGCTTTTCTCCATAAAAATACTCCCGGGAAACGCTTCCCGTCACCCTTTCCTGATTGCTGATTTCATACAGTACACCTTCTATGAAAAAAATCACGGACTCCATCCCGGATTTTCTTGATAAAAGCACATTGTACTGGTATATTATAGAATCATCCGGTACGAAAACCGGTTGTTCATTCAAAAACAGAAATTCCCCGGCCCGGCCTGTTTTCCGATGCCGCGCCGGCCCATTTCCCGGAGGAACGTTTATGGATCAGGCTCGTCTGGAAGATCTCGTCATGGCTGCGGCGGAAAGACCGTCCGGCAAAAACCTCGATAAACTGCTTACCGAACTGCGGGCCCTGCCCGGCGGTCTTACCGCGGAAAATACAGAGGCGCTTCAGCTCCTCTGGGAAAGCTGGGACGAAGACAATCTTTTCCCGAACCAGGCCACCTTTTGCCTGGAACTGGCGGGCACCGCGGCTCCCGCCGGAGCCGCATTCCGGAACATGCTCGCAGCGGCGGTCAAAACTTTGCTGCCGCCTTATCTCAACCGGACTCCGTTTCTGCGGGCACTTGGTCTGCGTGACGATGCCACCCCGCTTCATGAAATCGTCTGGCGTTTCCGGAAACTGGCGGCGCTGAAAAACGGCACCATTGTTTTCCGTAACGGCACCTGGGGCGTCGCCGGTGCCCCGGACGGCATCAACGGCACTTTGCCGGTCAGTCCCTACGGCAGCCGGGGCAGTGCCGCCGGAATACCGATGGAATTGGTGTTGAAAGAAGGCATTTTTCTTTCTCCCGGATTGGAAATCAACAAGATCACTGATCCGGCCCGGGCCGCGGCGATGACTTCCGCGGATTTCCGTGCCGTAGTCAAACGCCGGGCACTGACCAACGTCTCCGATGGACAACTCAAGGCCATGGCCCTGGCCAGTGCCGGCAAAAATATGACTCCGGAAGCCTTCAACGCCTGGTGGAGTGCGGAAACACCCGCCCCGCGCGCCACTACCGGTGGACGCCGTGCCTGCGACGGACGCAGCTTGACGGAAATCGATCTTCTGCTGGACAAGGAGGCTGCCGCCGGCGCGTCCACCTTCACCGAAGAAGAGGTTCAGGCTCTGACCCGCTTCTTCACTGCGCTCAAACCGGAAACTGCCGCGCGGGAAGCCCTGGCGCTGGCCAAGGTCATTACCAAACTGCAGAAGCGTACCAAACGCGAAGACCTTGCTCCCATGCTCTCACCGTTACGGGAAAAAGCACCGTTCTGGCCCGCCGATCCCGGACGCGCCTCTCTGGAAAAACTGACGGTATGGGGGGATATCCCCGCCAAGGATCTGGAAGCGCTGGCGACGGCCACTGCCGCGGTTTTTGAGGAAAGCTATCTGGCGGAATGTGCGCTGCGGCTGCCGCTCAAGGCGTTGAATGCAGTCTGTGCTGCGGTCGACAAGGGTACTCTCTCCGACACCCTCGGCAGTCTCCGGAGCTGCGGTTCCGACCTCCTGATGTGGATCTGGAAAAACCGCAAAAAAGACGGCAAGGAACTGCTCAACCTGGTGAACGTCGAAAACGTCGTGCGCGCCCTCTCTCAGGAAAAACTGCCGAAAGCATGGGGCAATGCCCAGCGCGAATTGCGCACCCATCTGCTGGACAAGGATGATTTCCAGCGTCAGCTGATCTGTTCCGCCGCGGACGACGCCATGGCGATTGCCGCCACGCTGCAGGGGGCGCTGTTCCTGAGTCCCGGAGAACGCCAGAGCCTGCTGGTCAAACTCGCCCGCCATTCGGAAGCCTTGCGTGATTACATCGAAAACGGTGCCGGTCAGCGCATCCTCAACGCCGGCTTGACTGCCGCCGACAAAAAAGTCGAAGTCCCGACCACCAACGAACCGCATTATACTTCGGTACGTTCCCACGAACGGCTGCTCAAGGAGCTGGATGACATCATCAACATCCACACCCCGGAAAACCGGGAGGCGTTGAAAGTCGCCCGCGCTCACGGAGACTTCCGCGAAAACGCCGAATTCGACGCGGCCAAAGAACGCCGCAACTTCCTGTCCCGCCGTCGCGGCGAACTGGAACGGGAACTCCAGCGTGTCCAACCGGTTTCATTCGCCAAAGTGCAGGTGGATGACACCGCGGTCATCGGCTGCCGGGTCGACCTGGCCGACGACGAAGGCGAAATCAGCACCTATTATCTGCTCGGCGCCTGGGACGGCAATCCGGAAAAGAATTATCTTTCCTATCGGACCCGCCTCGGTCAGGCAATTCTCGGCCATACCAAAGGGGAAAAGATCAATATGCCGAACGGCAGTGAACGAACCATTGCCGCGGTCCTGCCGCTGCCGCCGGAAATTCTGGCGGAAATGGAATAATCTGCATGCCCGTCGAACCCGTCCAGCTGCTCTGCCGCTTCATCAACCGCGCGGAACGGTGGCGGCGGGTTCGTTCCTATCCTGAAATGGACCGCCGTGGCGATGGTCCGGTAGCAGCGGTTTCACTGCATTTCCCGGCGGAAATCCCGGCGGCCCAGGGGCGGAAGATCGCCTTTTTTTCCGACGCGCATTATCGCGGCAGTTCCCGTGATCATCTCAAGGCAGCGGAACTTGTCCGCCTGATTACGGCCTTTGCTCCGGATTACCTGATTTCCGGCGGCGATCTCACCGCCTACGCTTGCGACCTGGACCGACAACGGGAATTGCTGAACGCGCTGCGTGACACTCCCGCTCCCGTCCGGCTGGCGATTCCGGGCAACTGGGAGTGCGGCAAACGTTGGCTGCCCATCGGTTACTGGCGCGCGCTCTACCGGGAATACGGCTTTATCTGGCTGGAAAATGAATGGTTCGACGACGGCATTCTGACATTTTACGGCGCCTCTGATGTCAGCTCAGGGCACCTGCCGCCCCTGCATTGGCCTCACACCTCGAGGCAACGGATTCTGCTGGCCCACAATCCGGATACCGTCATTGCCCTGGATTCTCCCCGGAAACCACGTGCGCCGATTCCGCTGGCACTTTGCGGCCACACCCATGGTGGCCAGATCCGATTACCGATCTTCGGCGGCGTGGCGGCAGCATCCCGATATGGGCGGCGATTTGATTATGGGCTCTTCGTTCGTTCCGGCACAGGCGACCGGATGTTCATCTCCTCCGGCCTCAGTCAGCTGTCGTTTCCCTGGCGAGTCGGCTGCCGCCCCGAGGTTCTGCTGATCACGCTGGGGGCAGGCCCGACGGACAGTCGGTTGAAAAAACTTTAACTGCCCCCGGGGGCCAGCTTCCGTTGTGTCTTAAAGTGCCCCCCAGGCAAGCCGTCCCCAGAATACCAGCAATGCCACCCCGATCCCCCACGGCACCAGAGCATGCAGGAACGGAAAGGGGGCCAGATCTTTGAATCCTTGCCGCTGGAAGAGATTCGCAAATTCCTCAAATGCCTCTTCCGACGGAAACATGTCGCGCCGGAAAACCTCGAAAAGGTGTTGGCCCCTCACCAACAGCAACACCTCCCCCCGGCGGCAAAAGCCGGTGACCTGCTCTTTCCAGACGGCTTTGCGGCAATCCGTACCGCGGCGGATCTCCATGGTTTCATCCGTCAGCAGATATTCGCCCGGCACGGTGAGTGTCCCATTCCAGCGAAACGCCAGCCGGGCAATTCTCCACCAGAATACAAAATAGATTCTCTCCACCCACGGCGAGCAGAGCAACAGCACCAGTCCTCCCAATCCGTAAAACCACCAGCCTCCGCCGCAGGAATGCCAGAGGGCAATCACCACCAGCAATCCGCCGTCCAGCGCATAAAAGCGCCGTACCCGCATCAGCAGCGAGTAATACAACCGACAGGCTTTCTTCAGTTCATTCTCCCGGACCTGATAACTGAAACCCCACTCCATTTTCATCCTCCTTTGTCGCCTGCTCTCCATCGAATGGATCGCCATTCAGCTGTCCCCACGAAGCGAACAACATCCTGATGATCACCGGATTTGCCGCAAGTTTCAAATTCCCGCCGCCATCAGCTGCCATGCCCAGCCTGCCAGCACCACCATGCCCAGCAGCCACGGTACCAGCGCACGCCGGAAGGGAAACGGCGTCAGATCCGCAAAACCGCTCCGCCGCAGATGTGCGACGAATTCGTCAAAATCCTTCTGCTCCGGAAATTTCTCCCGGCGCAACGCTCCTGCGAAAAAGGTGTCACAGAATAAAAGAACCATATCCTCCCGGTAATAAAACCCGGTTACATTCTCGCGCAATACCATCTGAGTCACGGTTTCCCCGCGCCGGATTTCCAGGAATTCATCCGTCAGGTGGCATTCTTCCGGCATCGTAAACACCCCGGCATGCCGCATGGCCCGGCACTGCGACCGCCACCAGGCCGAAAATGAGATGGCCTCAATCCCCCAGCTATAGAAAAGCACCACCAGGACGCAGAGACACCAGGTCCCCCAGGAATTGCCGAAAAAGGAGAACACCGCCAGTGCCAGCGCCAGCCCGCCATCCAGAAAATAGAATCGTCGGATCCGCATGACAACGGAATGATACCGCCGCAAAATCCGCCGCGCCTCCTTTTCCCGGACAAGACAGGTGAAATGCAAATCCATCGTACCCTCCGGTATCTGGCATGTTGTGAACTGCACTGCGCACAATAATCCTGCCGTCTGCGCCATACCACTATCACCGACAGAATAACAAAAAAAAACGACACGACCCGCAACCGTCTTCCGCCATCCCTGCCGGTGTTTCGCACACCCCTTGCAGGTCGTTCTTCCGTTGCCCGGAAAGACGCTTTCCCTTTTACTGCCTTTATGAGCGGAAAATGAAGAAAACCGCTCCCAGCAGACAGATCCCCGCCGCCAGATAATTCCAGTTGAGTTTTTCGTGCATGTACAGCAGCGAAAACGGTACAAAAACCGACAGCGTAATCACCTCCTGCAGAATCTTCAACTGCGCCAGTGACAACGCGCTGTGCCCGATCCGGTTGGCCGGCACCTGCAGCAGATATTCAAAAAGGGCAATCCCCCAGCTCACGATCGCCGCCACATACCAGGCCTTGTTGGCCAGATGCTTCAAATGCCCGTACCAGGCAAACGTCATAAATACATTCGACAAAATCAGCAGACCGATCGTCTGCGCCACCGGCGGAATGGTCATTTCCAACTCCCTGTCATCATTGCCCGATTATTCCGCCCGCGCCGCCCGGGTCATCAGCGTCCGGATCGCCGCAGCGGGTTCCTGTTGCCCCTGAAGAATCGCCAGAACCTGTTCGCAGATCGGCACCTCCACCTGTTTCTGATGCGCCAGCGCACAGGCGCCGCGCGCGGTCGGAACGCCTTCGGCCACCACCATGCCCATCGCCTGGAGAATTTCGTCCAGCTTCTTCCCCCGTCCGAGTTCCTCGCCCACATGCCGATTCCGGCTGTGTCCACTGCAGCAGGTGACGATCAGGTCTCCGATACCACTCAATCCGGAAAAAGTCGCCGCCTCGCCTCCCAAGGCCACGCCGAGCCGGCTCATTTCCGCGATCGCCCGAGTCATCATCGCCGCCTTCGGATTGTCTCCAAGCTGCATGCCGTCGATAATCCCGGCGGCAATCGCCATGACGTTCTTGAGCGCACCTCCCAATTCCACACCGAGCGGATCCCCGGAGGTGTACACCCGGAAAACCTCATTCATGAAAAGTTTCTGCGCCAGCATCGCCGCCTCGGCATCCGTAGAGGCCGCCACTACGGCTGTCGGCACCTGTCGCGAAACCTCTTCCGCATGGCTCGGCCCGGAAAGCACCACGTAACGGGATTCCCCCAGCACTTCCCGGGTGATTTCACTGACCCGCAGCCAGCTGTTGACTTCGATCCCCTTGGCCACGTTAAGTAGAATCTGTCGTTCGGGCCGGAAGCAGGGACGGAATTTCTCCAGCACCCCGCGCAGGAACTGGGTCGGGGTCGCCAGCAGAATCCATTCACTTTCCGCCGTCGCCGCCGTTATATCCGCCTCAAACAGCAATTCGTCATCCAATCGCACACCGGGCAGAAAACGGGTATTTACCCGTGTTTTTTCCATCTCCCGCAAATATTCCGGGAAGGGGCCCCAAATCGTAACCCGATGCCCGTTTCTCCGCAAAACCAGCGCCAGAGCGGTTCCCCAGGCGCCGTCACTCAATACGGTTACCTTCATTCTTTCGTCTTCCTGTCCGCAAAACGCCGCTTTTCTCCAGTGAAATCGACGTTGCCCTTACCATATTGCATCCGCTTCTCGTTCGGATCGTTTATTTTTTCCGGCGTTCAAAACGCAGCTCCGTTCCATCACGCAGCCGCCGGATGTTGGCGCGGTGTTTCCAGACCGCCGCCACTCCGATTCCATAAAAAAAGCACACTACCAGCGGTGAAACCCCGCCGCGCCAGATCGCCAATGCGGTTGCCGCCAGTGGCAGACAGATCGCCGCCACAATGCTCGCCAATGACACATATCGACTGACCAGAAACACCACTACCCAGATAATCCCGGCGAACAGAAATGCCGATGGCGCCAGCGCCACCGCCACTCCGGCGGCAGTGGATACCCCTTTCCCCCCCCGGAATTGCAGATACACCGGAAACATGTGGCCGATCACTGCTGCGGCTCCAGCCAGAATCATCGCCGCTCCGGAACCGTCGTCGTACCATCGTGCCGCTCCCAGAACCGGCAACATCCCCTTTAGAAAATCCAGTGCGAAGCAAAGCCGCCCCGCATTCCGTCCGATCACCCGAGTCACGTTCGTGGCACCGATATTGCCGCTGCCTTCGCGCCGGATGTCTTTCCCATAAAACTTTCCGATCAAAAAACCGAAAGGAACCGCTCCGAAAAGGTAAGAAAGCACGGATATTGTCAAATATTGCACCACCATGAGGGAATCCGCCTTTTATTTCTACAGAAAGAGATTACAGTATTGGGAAAATATGCCGCATTTTTTTTTTTTTTTTAAACGGAATGCCGGGGATCAAGAGTAAAAAAGTTGACTTTCTGATCGCCGGCGGTGGAAAATCGGCCCTGATGCGTTAT
>CALXOD010000060.1 GCA_944389925.1 uncultured Victivallaceae bacterium
GTCCGTCCTTGGCGCTTCCCCGGTCAGCCAAAAAAATTCGTGTTTTTTTCAATCAAGGTCGGCACAATAAATTCAGGAACTTCTCTCGATTCGCGGGAGCAGTTCAAAAAAACAGGAAAACTTGAAAATTCCATGTCCCTGTTACTATATTCTGCTCTCCGTCGATTGCAAGCTTTTTGACGCACTTCGTCAAACGTCGGTCTACAGAGAGGAATATCCTCAATTTTCCGTACAATCCGTCTGCCGCATACGGGTTGCTCGTTTCCCGCGGCAGTCAGAGTTCCCCCGCAGGGCTCCCCGGGCAATCACACGTCATGCATCTTCCCACCCGATTGGGAAGCTGCCTTTCGGAGGAAAATAAAGGAAACCGGCTCCAAAAGCAGCATTTCGTTTTTGCGGACAACGCCACGTGTCAGCAGCGTTTCCCACGTGCCCGGCAGAGGGAAACTGACCGTTTCGCCGGAGGGATTGAATGCGGCGAATATCGTTTCCCCTGCCAGGCGTCTGGTCACGCGCAGCGGAAAGTTTTCCGGACAGTCCAGTTCGAGCGCACCGTCGCCTCCCAGAGCGGGATGCTCCCGTCGCAGACGGATTAACTCCCTGACGGTGGTGAAGAGAGGATTTCGTCCCGCCAATGCATCTTCCACGGTCGGAGCCCCGGCGGCGGAATCCGTCGGCAGATAGAGTTTCTCCGGCGCCGCAGTGGAGAAGCCGAAATTGCGTGAATGGTCCCACTGCATCGGCGTTCTGGCTCCGCCGCGTGACGCACTGCCTTCCACCGCCACTCCGACAAGATGGCGCATGCCGATTTCGTCTCCGTAATAGAAAAAAGGTGGCGCCGGAAGTGCCGTCATGAACGCGAGTTTCACCATCGTTTCACGATCGCTGCCAAAATACGAGAGCCGCCATTGATCATGCGTCCCGGAGAACAGACAGAGCCCTGCCGGGTTGCAGACATCGCACAGTTTGCGGTAGCCGTCGAGCCATTTGCCGTCGTTCTTCTTCGTCGCGGCGGAAAACAGAATCTCTCCGGAAAATATTGGCGAGCAACTCCAGCTGTCGTTGCGGAAAAGTCCCGAAGGCGGGACAAAATCCAGGTGAAAGCCTGCCGCCAGTGATCTCTCCGGCATGAACCACTCGGCGAGGAGCACCGCCTCGGGATACTCCCGGTCGAAAAGAGTCCGTACCGACTGCCAGAATTGCGAAGTCTTTTCAAAGCCGAGATCCCGCTTGATGATGGAGGAAGCCATGTCCACCCGGAATCCGTCGCACCCCAGATCGAGCCAGTATCGCATGACGGAAATCAGCCATTCCCGGTTTGCCCGGCAGGCCGGGTGGTCGCAGGACATTTCCCAGGAGTTTTCCACCTTGTTGAACCCGTAATTGATCGCCGGCTGCGATGCGAAAAAGTTGGCGCAGTACGAGCCGCGCGGAAAGAGTCCGGCGATGTAGTACTGTTCTGCAGTCCCGCGGTAGACGCTGTTGGGATTCCAGATGTAGAAATCCTGGTGGCGACTGCCGGTTCCGCGGCAGGATTCCTGAAAGTAGGGATGTTCCAGCGACGTGTGACCGGCGACCAGATCCAGGACCACCCGGATGCCGTGCCGGTGGGCTTCCCGGAAAAAAATCCGCGCTTCGGCAAGTGTTCCATACCGGGGATCCGGCCGCATGAAATCTGTTATGTCATAGCCGCCGTCGCGGAAAGAGGAGACATACCAGGGATTGATCCAGAGTGCGTTGACACCGAGACGGCGCAGATAATCGAGTTGCGAGACCATACCCGCGATATCGCCGATCCCGTCTCCGTTCGAATCGCGAAAGCTGGCCGGATAGATCTCATAGAAAACCGCCTGTGCAAGCCAGGATGGTTCATGGGTCTTGTTCATTCCCCCTCCTTTGGGTCGAAAATGATTTTTTCTCCCCAGACGGGAACCACCCCGGTGACGGATGCAGGCAGCCCGGCACACTCGTCAAATCCGGTCTGGTAACTCCACCGCCCGGGGCCGAATCCGTGGCTGATCTCCTGCAGATGACCGACAATCAGGAGATCGGGCGTCAGCTTCGAAGCCGCTTCCGCCGCAAAATGGATCTCGCCGAACGGCCGCGGATGGGCGATCAAAATATTGACGTGACGCGCCGGATTCAACTGGGCGACGTTGGCTCCGTCTCCCGTGTGCAAGATGGTGCAGGCCTCTTTGCCTTTCCCGCAGAGGATCTCGTAGGTCGTCACAAAGTTCGGCAGCATCTCGTTGTGATCGATGTCACCGGTGCGGATGGTGATGTCTCCGAACTGCCACACGGCCGGATATTTGCGGAAGTGCCGTGACGGATAGAAACTGCTCAACACCGGTTTCCCGGCAATAAATCCCTCCCGCTGCATCGCTTCCACAAACTTCCGGTCGAAATGATCGGGGTGAAAGTGCGTGATCATGGCGAAATCCAGAAGATCGGCAAGTTCCGCCGCTCTCGGGTGGCAGATGTCGATTCCGAACGTCGCTCCGGATGTTTTGACGATCACTCCCATATTGTAAACCAGCCAGAGGACGACCCGATTGCCGGAGACCGGCTCCGCCGGAACCTCTCTTTTGATCTTTTCCAAGGCAGAATCGAGCCATTGATTGACCGGCTGTTCCGGCTCCCGGTTTCCCGGTTCAATCAGATCCAGAGCATCCTGGCAGACCTGGAGCGCCGTGCGCCGCTCCGGGGAGAGGCGGCGGCAGTCCGAAGTGTAGAGCGTCGACAGCGCCTGCATCAGTTTTTCCGTCGGAACCGGCTGCCGGTTGCGGTACGGCGGTTTTGTCGGCGGACCGCAATGAAAGCTCATTCCGCCCATTCCGTTGCGCAGCCGGACCCGGATCTGATGTCTGCCTGCCCGCACCGGAACCTGAAAAATGTGGTTGAAACGACCGAAATCGGCCGTGCCGTTCCCCTTTTGCCAGGTGGAGTAGACGGTGCTGCCGTCAACGATGAACTCAAAGTACCAGTCCGCGCCGCAACCGATGCGGATCTCTCCGGCGGCCGGCACGTCGATTTCGGTTTCGAGTTCCGCCAGATTCTGCTGTTTGCAGTCACAGGGAATCCGACAGCGGTTTTCGGAAAATTCCACGGCGATCGAACTTCCGTTCAGCTTCCCTTCCCACCGGGCTGGCGCTGACAGAATCAGCGTTTCGCCATTGTCGCACAGCAGTTCGCCGAAACGCATCGTCTCCGCGTTCCCGCCGGAGCACAGCGCTCCGCAGATCATCGAGGCCATCAGGAGAGGCAACTCTTTTTTCCCGCACATAAAACTCCTTTCCCCTCTGTCAGTGAATCGCACCGAACTCCATCCGGGGCTGATTGCGCTCAAAGAGATAGATTGCTTTTATGCCGTACTTTCGCGGCAAATCGGAGTCCTCAAGCGGATTGTCGCCCACCATCCCGATTTTTTCCGGGAGGTACGGCAGACGCGCCAGAATGTTCGGCCACACTGCCGGCTCTCCCTTGCAGCCGCGCACGACATCGGTGCTGAAAATTTTGCAGAAGACGGAGGAGCCGTTTTCATCCGCCAGCCCCGCCTGCTGCAATTTCCACAGACAGCCGGTGTAGGGATTGTTGCTGGCGATTGCCAGACGTTTCCCCTGCCGGCGCAGAGTGTCGATCAACGTCAAAGCGTCCTGATTGACCCCGATATACTTCTCATGCCATTCCCGGCAGCGGCGGAACGCCTCCCGGGGCGGAAGATCAAATGCCGCAAAGAAATCGGGATAATCCCAGTTGGGGATCCGTCCGGTAAACGCAAGGATTGCCTCTTCCGCCTTCTCCTTTCGCCAGCCGCGCTCCACCATGAGATCGCGAATAATCGGGAAGAGAAAATTTCCGTGCAGAGTCGGAAACTCCCTGCTCTTGTAATATGTGATGGTGTTGTCGATATCGAACAGTACGACGGAGCAATCGGCGAAGATGCGCCCGCTCTCTACAGGGTCCTCAGCCCGCTTCGCCGATTTTTCGACGAAGCGGATCTCCGCATAATCCTCCGTCAGATGCGGATTGAACTCCCGCATTTTCGGAAATACCGAGACCTCCCGACAGGGGAGATACTGCGAATAGTTGTAGCGAACCAGCTGCATCCGCCATCTCCGTTCTCCCGGCCACGGACAGCCGGAACCGCGTCGAAGTTCTTCAGCATCTACGCGGAAGAGGATCTGCCAGTTTGCATCCCTGTCCCCCAGGTGATTTCGCGTGCCCTCCTCCTGAACCGTCACCGTCACGGCGGAACGCACATCCGTACCGGGCAGCCCCAGTCGACCGCGCGACGAATACCGCCAGCCGCTCTTCTTCCCGTCGATGGAACCGTGAAACTCCCAGTAACAGGGAGAATCGTCGCATTTGAGAAACAGCTCCACCGCATCCGCCGCCATATAAATGGCGCTCTGGTCCCGATTTTGGGGAGAGGCCACCAGGTCAGAATCGGTCAGCCGGCAGCGGACGTAGAGCGCATCCGGGCTCCACATCAGCTGAACCAGGCCCGGTTCCAGCACCTTTCCGGTCATTCCGCTGCGCCGCTCAAACGGCGACCAGAATCCTCCAGTATCGACAGGTTGAAGTGTTTCTTCCCGGACACTGTGCCACTCGGGACTCTCCAGGGAGGGAGCAGCGAAGATCCGCAGGGCGGTCACCCCGGAATCCGCCGCATGAATTCCCCCCGCCAGCCATACAGCCATTGCCATAACAATACACTCGTTCCGAAGGTTCATTCAGGAAAAATCTCCAATCCATTGATCAGCCGGGCCGAAGGATAGTGTTTCCCGTCGGTCCGGAACGTCAGGTCGAAGAAGCCGCCCGCCTCGATCCGAACAGGATATTCCAGCACCGTCGACTGATCGAAGTCCTCTTTGCAGGCGACAAAGAGGTCGAAATTCTTTGCCAGCACCCTGCCGTTGCCGAGAATGTCAAAGACAAAGTAGTCCGGTTTGGAATCTTTGGGGAAGCCGCACTTCATATAGAGCCGCAGCCGGTAGTTGCCAGGCGGCAGCCGGAAGCGGTAACCATCCACATCGTAAGCCTCGCTCTCGTACAGAAGATGAAATTCGAGCGGCTTGTTGACCGCCCGGGTGACGGCGGAACGGCGCCCGATCCAGCCGAACTTCCCGTCAAAAGGCTGGTCCGGGAAAAACACATCTCCGTCGCGCCCGGGAACATAGACCGTTCCGCCGCAGTTGATCGCAATTCGGTTGGCCTTGAGCATCCGTTCCCGGCTGACGAGGTGTTCCACCTCCGAAACGTTGTGCAGCAGCTGGTTCATCGCCCGGGAAAAGGCGAGCCGCCAGACTTCGCACCACTCGTTGCGCTCCATATGCCGGCTGATCTGGCCGATGGTGCGCTGCTCCCTGTCCGTATCGAGGGCGCGGGCGCGCAGTTTCTCCTCCGCCTGCCGGAGAATTTCCAGCCGCTGCGCATAGATCTTCTCCGCGCGGGAGCCGACGGAAACCAGTGTGATCCTGCTGAATTGCAATTTTTCCTCCGGCACCAGAAACGAACGCAGTTCGAACGGCTTGAGTTCGATTTTGCGCCCGGACGAACGCTCTCCGGTGGAGAGATCGGTTTTCGTAAATTCCCTGCCCGCGTCAAGCTCCACCGTGACCGGTTCATGGAACATGTTCACACAATAGAAATAGGTGCCGTTTTTCGTCACCAGAAACCGTGCGACAACCGGATCGGTCAATCCCGGCACATCGTGAAACTTCATCGCGGGAAGCGCCCGGTAGGCACGGGCGAATTCGCGCACTTCCGCCTCCCTGCCCACCGGACTGAGCACCTGCCCGCCGGAAACGATTTCCAGCGCATCCATGGCGCCGACATCGAAGGCGAATTCGCGCAGAAACCAGCGTCCGTGCGGCTTCACGTCGGCATCTTCAAAAACCGTCGGGTATCGCTTCGCCATCGCGGCGACCGGGGAGACGTAGGTCTCAAAATAGGTGTAGAACGCGAATACGCCGTACAGTTTGCCGCTCCGGCGCAGCTTGACCAGCGCCGGGTCGTCGTAGCGGTACATCTGCTCGTTGTCCGGCAGCTCCTCCGTCCCCCAGTGAAATCCGTGCCGATATCTGGTAGGCCAGCGGCGAATCATCAGTTGAATGTCGGGAATCCGGGCGATCGCCTCGAGATCCAGCCCATGCTCCTCCCGCGCTGCAGGTTCGAGCGGCACCTGCAGCAGCAGAGGTACGTTCCCGCCGGCGGCGGTCAACCCTTTTCTGACGGCGCGGATGAACTGTTCCGTCACGCTGGCCCGCCAGTTGATCCACTCCCGGCGGAGGGGACCCGTGAGCTGCCGGTAGCGGTCCGCCGGCGCTTCCGGGAGTGCGATCCCGGTGTCGCGGGTGAAGCGGCGGGCGGTGGCTGCGCCATACCCTTCGTTCAGATTGGGCCAGCCTTCCAGCCCTCCCCACCAGAAGAGGCCGCCGTAGGAGGGATAGCGACGGAAGTAATCGACGGTATCGAAGAGGTGGCGTCCCAGGAGCGAAAGGGTCTCCGGCGCAGAGGGGTCGACGGTAAAACGCCCCAGACCGTTCTCATTGGAGAGTTCGCCATATCGATTTTCAAGAAGAATGCCCTCTTTTCGGAAATCCCGGTCGATCTTCGTGGCATTCGCTCCTTCCGGCAGCGTGCTGTATTGAAGCGCGGTAATGAATTCCATCCCTGCATCGGCAAATCGCTTCAGAATATAGGGCATATCGCCCTGGCGGAACGGGAAAAGTCCGTTGCCGGTGTGTCCTTCGACGTTGGCGGAGCCGCTCGCATACCGCCAGTAGGGGCAGTAGAAGCGGTTCATCCCGACATAGTCGAAATAGCGGATGGTCTCATCCAGCACGAAGGCGGTCATCGAGTTGTAGTGTGTCTGCCACTCCCGATACCGGGGCGAACGTCGATTGGCCCGGTCGATTCCGAGATTGTTGTTGAAGGTCTGATCTTCGTCCACGAAACCGAATTTCCGCCCGGGCAGTCCCTCCGGTTCCCGGAGAGCCAGCCGGGGTAGTTCCTCTTCCGCCAGCGCGTAGACGCGGACCTTCGCCACGGCAGCCGGCATCTCTTTCGCCATGGTGCGCGCCTCAAAGAGATAGGTTTCCACTCCGGGGTAGAAAAGGTGCCGAGTCGTCTGCAATTCACCGCTCTCCGGATATTCCTGCCCCGACTGGATGCCGCTCTGCAGCCGGTCCCGGTTGGCCCCAATGCCGTTGCCGTACATGTAGAATCCCATGGAGCGCGGCTTGTCGTCCGGCCAGGTGATGTCGAGCAGCACCGGTTTCCCCAGCTGCTCCGGAGGAAAGGGAATTTCGAAGCAGAAGCGGTCCCCCTTGTCGGAACCGGCTTCCAGATAGCGGCCGCCACCACCGGTATGCGTTCCCCCCTCGCTGAAGACCGCCGGATCGGCCGCGGAGGTCAAGTTTTTTTCAAACAGCAGTTTCCCGGCGGAAACATCGGCGGCTTCGGCCATTCTCCGCGCTGCCGGTGCCCGGGCAGAGAGGATGGGGAAGGATTTACGATGCCGGGTGCCGTCACGCAAGATGTTGCAGACTAACGTGTAACTTCCGAACGGCAGCCGAATCGGAGCCAACCGGATCTCTTCGGGCTTTTCGACCATTTTGCGTATGGTCGTTTCGTACAGAGGGCGGGAGTCTCCGTTTCGCAGGAGGGTAAGCTGAAACTCCGCCTCTGCAGGAATCGATGCCGGAGCCGCCACCGGGAGCGGTCGAGTGAAAAATCCTCCGGGCGCGACCCGGACCACCGGCTCGGCATCCCGGGTTTCATCGAACAAGGTCTCCTCCATCACCATGTCCAGCGGCATGGTTTTGCGATAGGTTTCATAGACCTCCCGGTTGGAGAGCGGTCGCCGCCAGAGCCTGACGTCATCGATGACGAGGTCGCCTTCCCCTCCCAGGATCAGCTGTTTTATACCGTCAAAGGCCGGGTCGACCATATCCGGTGCGCGCTGCCCCGGTTTGAAATCCACGACATACGGCAGCGCGTTGACAAAGAGTCTGGTGGTCTGGTCCGGCTTCCACACCAGCGTGATCAGAACCCAGTCGCCGCCGTCTCCGGGAACGGCGCGTTGAAACAGAAGTCCGTGCGGGTCTCTCTTCTGTGCGATGACCGCCGAGAGAGAGTTCTGTCGAAGCGAAAAGCGGACGCGGTCGCCAGCCCCATCCGAGAGGCGCAGGATTTCGCCGCCGCGGCCGTCAACGCTGCGAACGCGAAACTGAATCGCCCCCTGACGCGGGGAGAGTTCCGCCTGGAACGGATAATTCAGCGTGCTGCCGGTAAGCCGCACCGCGCCGCCATCCGCATCCTGTACCGGTTCCGCCCGGCCTTTCCGGACGGGAGATACCGTTCCCCGGAGAGTGACGGCGTCGAGATTCCGGTTGAAATCTGCGGCAAAGAGCGGTTCAAGCGCAACTGCGGCCTCTTTCTCAACCACCGGCTCGATGAGGAGATCATCCACTTCAAGTTCGTGGTTGTAGCTGTGAAAACTGAACGCGGCAAGCGGAATCATGGGAAATCTTGCTGTAAGACAGCGGGTGCCGTTGATCATGACAGAGACCACTTCGCGGCCGACGGAAATATCAAATTCCGCCCACTGCCCGTTCTGGATTCCGGTCTTCATCCCGGTCGGGATCCAGGCCGCGGCGATACGTCGTTCGGAATCGCCCTCCTGCTTGAGCAGATGGGCGGCAATCCTGCCGTTGGCGGCATAAAACAGCGCATGGGTGCCGGTCCGGCTGTACAAATTGAAGCCGTAGTGAAAATTCTTTTCATGGAGCGCCCGCAGCGGTTTCAGACGGAAACGAATATGGACCGGGCCGTTGAACGGGGTGAGATCCCAGCGGGCGACCGGCCACCCTTTCAACTTCAGCACCCCGTCCTTGATCTCCGCATTCCGGCCGATCTGCCCGGCGTCCCCGGAGGAGGAAAAGTCCTGAATGACCGGCTCGACAGCCAACCCTCTGCCCGCTCCGGCAAGGAGCAGAAGAAGCAGGATTGTTCTGCTGAGATTCATTTCTGCCCATCCCCGACAGCTTCGATCTTCAGGTCATCGACTTGAAGATGATAGTTGTAGCTGTGAAAATTGAACTCCTTCAACGGCAGAAGGGCAAAGCGGGCGGTCATGCAGAGTGCGCCGTCGATGCGGACCTGAACCTCCTGTTCCGTGACCGTAATGTCAAATTGACTCCATTTCCGGTCCTGGATGCCGGTTTCCATTTTCGGGTTGATCCACGCCTTGTTCAGAACTTTTCCGCCCTCCGTCTTCGGTGAAGTGAGCTGCGCGTCAATGCGGTTGCGGGCGGCGTAGAACAGAGCGTTTCTTCCATCCTCCGCAACCAGATTGAACCCGTAATGAAAATTCTTCTCGTGAAGCGCCTGTTGCGGGGAGAGGCGGAACTGGATTCTCACCGGCCCGCGGAAGGAGGAGAGATCCCAGCGGGCGACCGGCCACCCCTTCAGATCCAGAACCCCATCGGCAATCGCGGCATTTCTGCCAAGCGTCATGCCCTTGGTCGCGGCATTCACGGAAAAGTCATTTTCGATGGGAGTTGCCGCCGGAAGCGCAGAGGTCAGAGCGAAGATGCCGGCGCAGAACAGTTTTTTGCACATTTTCTTCATGTTCAATTCCTTTCTGATTGATGGAGAGTGAAAAAGCTGAAAAAATCCATGGAGATCATGGCCTCCTGACGTACGGATGCAAGCCAAATTCCGGCGGAAATTATTCCATAAACCACTTGTCTTTCCCCCATATCCGGCTCAATTCCGTGGTCCATGAGCCGACGGCCGACATGGTACCCGGCATTGCATTCATTCTGCTTACCAGGGTGCGCAGTTGTGAGAAAACGTGACCATCAAGATAGCCGATGGGGGTCGGACCGCTGTGAAAACTGCCGATGATCCAATAGGCGGCATTGATCATATAATCGCCGTTGCCGTCGCCGTCACCGTCCGCCAGTTGAATGATCTGGGAAGGCCGTTTGCACTGGGAGATCCGGTGCGGCACCAGCTCCTTGGAGGTGATGTTTTCATTGATCCCATAATGCATTGTCTGATAATCAAGTGGGGGATTCTGCTGCGCCGGACAGAAAAAGATTTTCGGCAGATTCTTCTCAACGTCTTTCTTGTTGTCCAGGAGAGCTTGGTACCAGATGTCCCGGACAGGCAGGTAATCCTCATTGGAACCGGTATAGAGAAAAACCATCGTGCACAACTGCTTGACATTGGAGGCACAGGAGGCGCGTTTCCCCGATTCCCGGGCTTTGTTAAGTGCGGGGAGCAGCATCGCCGCCAGTATCGCAATGATCGCAATTACGATCAGAAGTTCGATCAGCGTAAAAACTTGCCGCGGCCGGGCAGGAAAAAGACTCACTTGATCCGAGCTTTTCATGACGACAATCCCTCCTGAAATGAAATACGAAGAAATTTTCTTTCTCATCGACAGCGTCTCCTCTTACGTGCTGGACTCCCGAACCGATGGTCTTCCTGCAAAAACGTCCTTCTTCGCTCTTCCCCCTGTTTGAGCAGAATTGAGTTCCTCGCCATATGCTCCCGCAATGGCTTTTCAATGTCTAATATAACATCAAAAAATACATATAGAATTAATAAAATTGCCAAAAATAAGTATAAAAAAGACAAATATATCTATTTTCTGATTTGAAGAAAGCGATTTCGACGTTGTCCGGATCAATTGCGGGAAGAAGCACAATCATCGCTGTCGGGCTTCGTTTCTCTGGCCCGGCGGCGGAAATGCAGGCAGCTGCATCCTGTCACTTTCTGAAAGACGCGGGAGAGATGGTTTCCGTCGCAGAAGCCGCACTGCATAGCGATTTCCTCCCGGCCGCAGTCGCTGTTGCGCAGCAGGCGCATCGCATTCTGAATCCGCAATCGTTCGAGATAGCGCCGGGGAGACATGCCGAACTGCTGCTTGAAATGGCGGAAAAGATTTCGCTCCGACATGCCGGCCAGTTTCGCCAGCATCGGCAGATCGAGCGGTGCATCAAAGTGTCGAGCCAGATATGCGGCGGGTGCTTCGAGACGCCAGGCGGCGCCGGGTTCGAGATTCTGATTGTAACCGCGGGCAAGATAGACCAGAAGTTCAACAAACATTGTCGGCACCATGACCTTGTGGCCCAGTCGCTTTTTGGTACATTCATAGTAGAGCCGCAGGATCAGGTTTAAATAGAGTTCATGGTCGTAGTCCGGCACATGCGTGACCGGCACTAGTGGATCGTATCCCGGATTTTCTGTTCCTGGATACAGGTGTTGAAACAGCTCCAGTGGTTCGCCGAAAATTGCCGGCGGTGGAACTTTGGAGTTGTAACAGATGCGGTGAAGTAAAAAATCGTCAGAGCCATCGGTAAAGTAGTTCTGCATACCGGGATGCAGCAGCAGAACGTCATTTTCCCGGATCGGCATGGAGCGTTCCTGCATATGGTGAACCGCGGAACCATGGATTACGATCTGGAGTTCTGACCGAGCGTAAGAGTAGTACCGGTTGAAGTCGAGCGGCTCCCGCGTCCCCAGGCGAACGAAGACATTAAAACGGTTGTTTCCCGATTGCTGTTCCGATTCTCTGAGTACGTCGTGCCCCATCCTCATCTATCCTCCGCCAGACAGTTTCATATTTCCATATTATTATACCGTTGAAACAGGAGATTGCAAATCCGCGAATGGATCTTTGCTTTTCCTGAACCGCGTAGTATTGCAGCCGAAATCAAAGGGTACGTCAGCCTATCGCCGCTCCGCTTCTGAGTAAATTTTGTGTGAATTTTTACAACGCCAGATGGATTTATTTGACACTTTCATATCGGACACCTGATGAAGTCCATTTCGGAACTTGCAATCGGCAAGCACAGAAATATAGTATTTCAAAGGCTTTTATACCAAGCTTTCCCCAAAAAGTTGCTCAATCGGCGGGAAGGGCGTATAAAGAGGAGCAGAGCATAGAGTCGGATATCAGGAATAGCTTGATCAAAAGTCGCATTTTATGACAGGTGTGGGGGAAGATGTATCCTACTGTATTCCATAATTTTCCGAACAGAAAATTATTTTTATACCTTTCCGTGTTGTGCAGTTCAAACGAATTTCGTCTATATATAACCTTCGTGATGGCAGGCTGAGGTAATCGGCCTGAATGAGTGATCAGCCCTGTCGGTCTATGTGACCGGCGGGGCTGATTGGTTTTAATCGCATGGAGGTGGTGAAGATGAAGATCAAAAAGAGTGTGTTGCTGGAGGCGTTGAAGGTGCTCGGTAAGGTCGTGGCGCAGACTTCGCCGGTGGAGGTGGTGCGGTCGGTCCGGTTTGTTGGGGATGGAGGGCGACTGCGGCTTATGGCGACCGATGGCGTGGAGTGTGTCGCATTGCATGTGGAGTGTGAGGTTGCAGAGGCGGTCGATTTCGCGGTTGAGTATCGGGCGCTGCGGGAGCTGATCCGTTCCACGCGGGGTGGCGAGGTCGAGGTTACCGGGA
>CALXOD010000061.1 GCA_944389925.1 uncultured Victivallaceae bacterium
TATTTGCAGATCATTCGTGAGGAGGTGGAGAAATGATGATGGCGAGCACACTTTTGAGTATGGGATTGATGTTGGCGGCAGCGGCAGCGGATTCTGCCGCGCCCGCGCCGCTTCTTTCCATTGAAGAATTGAAGGCTTACCGGAAGGAACACCTGCGTACATTGTCCACCGTCAATGCGCAGGGAGAGCGGGAGTGGGCGAAAACGGATCCGCTGCCACCTTTGCCGGAACGTTCGGACCGGGTATTGTATACGGACCAGTTCACTTCGTTGAAGAATTGGCATCACGAGGGGACGGGACGTCTGACGCTGGAACCCGGAGGGATTCTCCAGCTCAACTGTATCGGATCCCAGCAGGGGGCGGCGGGCTGCATGGCGTTCTGCCGGACCGATTTTCCGGACAATATCTGTATTGAGTATGAATTCAAGGCGTTGACGACCCGGGGGCTGCTGATCACGTTTATTGCCGCCGCCGGGCGGCGTGGGGAGGATATGATTCTGGAGCTGCCGCCGCGCAGCGGGGTTTTTCCGGATTATATCTACAGTGAATATCTGCGGTGTTATCACTTGAGTGTCAGCCGTTATGATGATGACGGCGTGCACACCGGCACGAGCAACTGGCGGCGTAATCCCGGATTTTTCCTGATGGCCGGACAGGAGGATCTGTGCAAAAAGCCCCAAACCTGGTATCGGATGGCTATTTATAAAAAAGGGCCGCTGCTGTTGTTGACCGTGGACGGCAAGCCGGCGGGTGGTTTCCTGGATCCGCAAACCATTCCGGAAGAGATTCCTCGGGCCGGGAAGATCGGATTTCGGGCCATCGGGCGCGACGTGGTTATTCAAATCCGTAATCTGAAAGTGACCGCATTACAATGAAACGATTGTTGATTCCAATGCTGCTGGCGTGCGCCTCTGTTCTGTCGGCGTCGCCTTCGATCTGGATTCTGGGGAATTCCACTACGGCGCGTTATAATGGGAAGTACCTGCCGCGCGCCGGATGGGGAGTCGGTCTGGAACAGTGGGTGAAACCTGACGTCCGGGTGGAAAATTACGGCCGGGGGGGACGCAGTACCAAAAGTTATCTGGATGAGGGGCATTTTGCCCTGGTGTTGCGTCGTGCCAGAAAGGGGGATTTTGCCTTTATTCAATTCGGACATAATGACGGTAAAAAGGACATTGCCCGGCTCTATGCTCCTGCGGATGGTGCCTATCGCGACAATCTCCGACTGATGGTGAGCCGGCTTCGGGAAAAGGGGATTCAGCCAATAATCGTCACGCCGGTCTCCCGGTGTTCCTTTCGGGACGGTAAGCTCTACAACTCGCTGAGCGACTATCCCGAGGCCGCCCGGACGGTGGCGGCAGAATTGCAGGTGCCGCTGATCGATCTGAATGCGATCAGTACGGAGAAGCTGGCCGGGATGGGCGAGGAAAAAGCGCTCAAGCTGTACATGGTTCTGGGACGAGGCGAACACCCCAATTATCCTGACGGTTTGAATGACCGCACGCATTTCCGGGATTCCGGAGCGGTGGTGGTCGCTTCCTGGGTGGTTGCCGCCTGCAGGGAGCAGAAACTGCCGGTCGCGGAACTCTTTCTGGAACAGGGCGCGCTGGCGGAAGCGAAGTAAGGAGAAGCAGGACTATGAAGCCAATATTGAAAGCAGCTGTGGTCGGGCTGGGACGCATTGCCTGGAGCGATCACCTGCCGGGGATTTTGGAACATCCCGGTTTCCAGCTGGCGGCGATTGTCGATCCCATTGCCGCCCGGTGTGCCGAAACCCGGCAGCAGTTCGGCCCCTGTCCTGCGTTTAACGATATGGAGACCATGCTTCGGGATGTGCGACCGGATGTGACGGTGATCGCCTCGCCAACCTGGCTCCATGCCGAACAGACACGGACGGCATTGGAATATGGGAGCCATGTTTTCTGCGACAAGCCGGCCGGATTGCATGCGGAAGAGGTGAAGTCCATGTTCCGGCGGGCCGGGCAATGCCGGAGAAAACTGATGATTTATCAGCCGCGTCGTTATTTTCCCGAGGCATTGGCCATCCGTCGTCTGACGGCGTCGGGGAAACTGGGGCGATGGTATGGGTTGAAGTTTCAGATTGATAACTACGTCCGGCGCAGCGACTGGCAGGCTTTGCGCCGCAACGGCGGCGGTATGTTACTTAATTACGGGGCGCATTATCTGGATCTGATGCAGAATCTGGCGGGAGCACCGCTGGTCCGGGCGGAATGTTTTTCGGAGCGCATTCTTTCCCTGGGGGACGCCGAGGATGTGGTTCTGATCACGGGACGTACCCGGAACGGGCTGCTGCTGCAGCTGCAGATCAATCAGGCGGCGGCAATTACCGGCCCCGCCTGGCAGATATTCGGGCACTCCGGCGCCGCGGTCAGTGACGACGGCAAACACTGGCGGGTGCGTTATTGCGATTATGGCCGGCTTGCCGAGGTTCGGCTGGAGGAAGGGGGGGCCGCGGCGGATCGCCGTTATCCCGCGGACGAAATTTCGTGGCATGAGGAGTCATTCGAACTGGAGGAGGCCTGCCCGAAGGCGTATCAGGTATTTTACCGGAATTTGTACGAATGGATTACGGAAGATACCGCGCCGCTGGTCAGTGCTGCGGAAAGCATGGCCCTGGCGGAGTTGCTGGATGCCTGTCGGACCGGTCATTATCCGGTGTCGATTCCTGCGGAGGAATCCCTGCGGCAGAGCGCAGGCCAACCCGCCCGGTCAGCGGCCATGTCCTGTTGAATCCTGACGGTACGGTATTTCAACGGCGGAATCGGCACACCTCTTCCCGATCGGAGAAAGGATGCCGCACGCCGTTGATTTCCTGATAGGTTTCATGGCCCTTTCCGGCAATCAGAACCACGTCTCCAGGGCCTGCCTCCCGACAGGCCAGGGCAATGGCCTGTGCCCGGTCCGGCTCAATCCGACAGTCAGTTTCAGCGGGGATTCCCGCCCGGATATCAGCGATGATCGCTTCCGGCGTTTCCGTGCGGGGATTGTCGCTGGTGACGATCAGGCGGTCGGCATATTCCGCGGCGACCCGTCCCATGCGGGGGCGTTTGGTCCGGTCACGGTCGCCGCCGCAGCCGAATACCGTCGTCAGGCGGCCGTCAGTCAGCGGGCGCAACGTTGTCAGCACCTGTTTGAGCGCGTCGTCAGTATGAGCGTAATCAATGAATACAGTGGCTCCGGAGGGTAGCCGGAGAGGTTCCAGTCGGCCCGGAACCGGACGGGTTTCCGGAAGAAGGGCCAGCAAGGCATCCCAGTCGCCGCCGAGAGCGGCGGCAGCCAGCAGGGCGCCCAGCAGGTTATGCAGATTGTGTTCGCCGCACAAGGGGGTATGCAACCGGTATTCGCGTTCGCTGCGGCGGATGATGAAATCCGATCCGGCGGCACTCAGCCGGACGTCGGTCAGTCGGAAATCCGCCGCCGGGTTCTTGCCGAAGGTCACAATTTTTCTTCCATCCAGTTCTGCTGCCAGAACGGCGCCGAAAGGGTCGTCAAGATTGAGTACCGCGGTTCCTTCCGGAGCGAGCAGTTCCCGGAACAGCCGCTTTTTCGCGGCGAAATAGGCTTCCATGGTTTTATGGTAATCCAGGTGGTCGCCGGTCAGATTGGTGAAAACCGCCGCTTGAAACCGGACTCCGTCCGTACGATGCTGATCCAGGGCGTGACTGGAGAGCTCCATTGCGGCAAATTCCCCGCCTTCCGTCGCCACTCGTGCCAGCAGCGGAAAAAATTCTTCCGGTCCCGGCGTTGTCCGGTTGGCCGGCCACACTGTTTCCGGCGTCCGGTACTCCACCGTTGAAATAAGGCCGCCGCGTCGTCCGGAACGACGCAGGAGATCTTCAATCAGGTAGGCGGATGTGGTTTTCCCGTTGGTTCCGGTAATACCGGCCAGTTGCAAAGCTTCGTCAGGTCGATGATAAAATTCCCGCACCGTCAGAGCCAGGGCTTCGCGAATGCGGTTTTCCGGGACTCTCAAGCCGGAAACATCCGGGGGCAGTGCCGTTTCCGGCCGGGTGTAAATGACGGCGACGGCTCCCGCCGCCAGAGCTGCCGGAATAAACGCATGCCCATCCGTATGGACACCCGGAAGGGCAATGAACAGACTGCCCGGCACCACCCGCCGGGAATCGGCGGTTACTCCGGCGATGGCCGGGTTGCCCGCCAGATGGTCTTCCAGGGTCATGCTTAGAAGCAGCCGCCGGTAATGCTGCCAGCTGTTCATCGGGCGTTTTTCTCCTCTTTTGGTTTGCCGTCAGGTGCCGGACGTCTTCCGGCAGGTCAGCCGATGGTGGGGGCGACGGATTCCACATCGCGCCCGGTCCAGCAGTAAGTACAGACTTTTTCCGGTTCCAGGCCGATTGCCGCCAGGAGTTTTTCCAGCTGCTGGTATTTCAGCGTGGTAAGATGCAGATCTTTGCGAATATACTCCACCATGGCATTGTATTCGGGGGAGCCGAATTTCATATAGCGTTCCAGGGTTTCCCGGGTGATTTCTCCTTTTTCCAGGTGGGCGATGGCGCGCCGGGCGGCAAGGTCCAGTTCTGATTTGGAACGGGAGAAGTTCAGAAACGGACAGCCGAACAGAAGCGGCGGACAGGCGGAACGCATGTGCACTTCCCGGGCTCCGCGTTCATAAAGGCGTTTCACCGTATCGCGCAACTGGGTGCCCCGGACGATGGAGTCGTCGCAGAACAGCAGCTTTTTTCCCTCGATCTGATCCTGTACCGGGATCAGTTTCATGCGGGCGACCAGATCACGCATCTGCTGGTTCTGCGGCATGAAGGAGCGCGGCCAGGTCGGTGTATATTTGACGAATGCCCGCAGATAGGGCTTATGCGCGGCATTGGAGTAGCCGATGGCATGAGGGATTCCGGAATCGGGAATCCCGCAGACGGAATCAATGTCCACGTCATCATCAGCGGCGATGATGGCGCCGTTTCTGCACCGGGCGATTTCGGCGTTGACGCCTTCGTAAGTGGAGGAGGGATAGCCGTAGTAGACCCAGAAGAACGCACACATTTTCATGGTGTCTCCCGGTGCCTTTTTCTGAATGACGCGATGGTTGATGATATGGACGATTTCTCCGGGGCCGAGTTCGTATTTCTGGTGGTAGTCCAGGTTCGGGAACGCGGTGCTTTCCATACTGACGGCCAGTGCCTCGTCTTTTTCGCCGATGATGACCGGTGTGCGTCCATAGCGGTCGCGGGCGGCGTAGATGCTTTCACCGTGGAGTATCAGCATGGAGCAGGAACCATCGATGACTCTTTGGGCCAGTTCAATGCCGGCAGCAATACTGTCCGCGCGGTTGATCAGAGAGGCGACCACTTCTGTGGGATTGAGTTCGCCGTCGCTCAATTCCGCAAAATGGATATGACCGCGTTCAAAGGCCTGCTGTGCCAATTCCTCCAGATTGTTGATCCGGCCGACCGTAACGATCGAATAAGTTCCGAGCCGGGACGTGATGATCAGCGGCTGGTCTTCGTAGTCGCTGATGATGCCGATTCCGCTGCGCCCCCGGAAGTCATCCAGATCCTCGTCGAATTTGGAACGGAACTGGGCATTGGTAATGTCGTGAATCCGTCGGATGATTTTCCCATCAGGGCCGAGGACCGCCATGCCGCCGCGTTTGGTGCCGAGGTGTGAGTGATAATCGGTTCCGTAAAACAGATCGCATACGCAATCCTCTTTGGAAACCACGCCGAAAAAACCGCCCATGAAAAGCCACTCCCGTATTGACCGTAAGAAGAATCAGAAAAAAACCGCAGGTCCCCCCGCTTGTTGCGCCTGACGGCCTCCATACAATAACCTCTTTCCGGCGATTCTGCAAGAAATCCGGCTTGCTTTTTCCAGTAAAATGTGTTAGCGTGATGGAGATGGCATGAGGTTGAAATGAAAACGATGAGGGGGAATGGCAAGCGGGATTTGCGGGAGATCAAAATGAAAAAAGACATCTGGATTTTGCTGCTCTGCGGGATACTGTCAGGCGCAATTCCGGCAGCGGGAGGTGGCGCTGCTCCGCCGTTGCGCGTAGCGTCGCTTTCTCCGGCTTTAACGGAATTGATCTGCCACCTCGGCGGAGAAAAAATGCTGGTGGCCCGGAGTCGGGCATGTGATCGGCCGGCTTCTGTGGGGGCATTGCCGGTCGTCGGGGATTTTGGTACGCCGGAACTGGAGCGTGTGGTATCGGCTCGTCCGGATCTGCTGGTGACCGACACTTTGCAGGATGAGGCTGTGCAGACCACGTTGGAGGATATCGGCATAGAGGTGCTGGTACTGCCGCTGCGGAGTTTTGCCGATTATCGCGGGGCGGTTGCTGCGCTGGGAAGGCGGCTGGGGCTGCGGAAAGCTGCGGAGCAGGAATTGGCACGGGTGGAGCGGACGCTTCAACAGTATCGGGAAGCGGTTCCCGCGGAACGTCCCCGGGTCTTGTTTCTGGTCTGGCACGATCCGTTGATGGTGCCGGGCAGACAGGCATTCGTCACTGAATTTGTGGCATTGGCGGGGGGGCGGAGTATCAGTGAGGAACGGGATTGTGAATATTTTCAGTGTTCTTCCGAGTGGATTTTGCAGCGTCGGCCCGAAGTGATCATCTATCCGGGAAATATGGGGCGTCGTGCAGGATTTGTGATGCCGGAGTGGTGGAAGCTGTTGCCGGCGGTACAGAATGGTCGTTTTTTTCGACCGGAAGATGAGTCGTTGTTTTTCCGGCTTTCGCCGCGTTTTCCGGAGACATTGCGCGAGTTGCGGCGATGGCTCCATCCGGATGATGAAAAAAAACAGCCCGGATCTTTGGAAAAATCCCGGGCTGCCGCCTGAATACAGGAATTTACGGAGTTATTTCTTCGCCTTTTCCCAATCTTCCTTGCTGACGAAGGCGGTCAGACTGCGGCCATCTTTCGTTTTGGCTTTGAAGGCATAGCGCTTGCGGGTACCGGTCCCGTAGGTGACGAAATCGGAAACTTCGGCGGTGACTTTGGCTTTGGCCTTGACATCATAGAACGAATGTTTCATGGTTGCCTTCTTCCTTGTTTTTGGGGTTAGAGGTTTCACTGCTACTAATTATAATGCACGACAGGGTAATAACAAGTCGGAAAACAGTGGTTTTCCCGAAAAAAACGGAAAAAACTTGTTTTTGCTGTTTTTCTTGTATGAAATATTCGATTTACGACGACGGAAAGGCTTGTTTTTTTCCGTATTTTTCAAAGTATGCCTTTTCTGGCGCAGTACCGTGAAAGCCGCTGGAAAATCTTCTCCGGCACTTGAATCCGGACCCGAAAGATGGCATATTATCAATATGAACGGTCGGGTTGACGCGTTTCCGGAAAAAAACAGGAAAAGCGCTGCGGCCGCTATGCCGGTTGAAATCGTATTGTCCCCGGGAGAGACCAATAGAAATGAGCAACGCAACGCGCAACGACGCCATCGAAACGATCTCCGGACGCACCTCCGGAGCGAACGGAGCCTGCGAAAAACCGATTACTGAGATCTTCGGAGAAGATGTTTTTCATTTAGCCACCATGAAAAACTATCTCTCCAAACATGTTTATCAGAAACTTCAGCAAACCGTGGAGCAGGGAGCCCCCCTGGATCCCGCCATTGCCGATGACGTGGCCAACGCCATGAAGCTCTGGGCGATTTCCAAGGGGGCGAGCCATTACACCCACTGGTTTCAGCCGCTGACCGGTTCGACTGCGGAGAAGCACGACGCATTTATTGAACCGGACGGTGCGGGCGGGGTAGTCCTCAACTTCTCCGGCAAGAACCTGATCGTGGGCGAATCCGATGCGTCCAGTTTTCCCTCCGGTGGATTGCGTTCGACATTTGAAGCGCGCGGCTATACCGCCTGGGATCCGACCAGTCCGGCCTTTCTGAAAAAGGGCCCGACCGGTGCGACGCTGTGCATTCCCACCGCATTTTGTTCCTATACCGGCGAGGCGCTGGACAAGAAGACCCCGCTGCTGCGCTCGATTCAGGCACTCGGGCGTGCCATCAACCGGTTGCTGGCCTGTTTCGGAGAAGGGCCGGAGCAGGTGGAAATCACCCTGGGGGCGGAGCAGGAGTATTTTCTTATAGACAAAGCCTTTTATCTGGCCCGTCCGGATCTGATTCAGACCGGGCGTACGCTGTTTGGTGCGCCGCCGCCGAAGCATCAGCAGCTGGAAGATCACTATTACGGCTCCATCAAGCCGCGGGTACTGGCATTCATGACTGAGGTGGATCAGGAGCTCTGGCGCCTGGGAATCCCTGCGAAAACCCGGCATAACGAAGTGGCGCCGGCGCAGTTTGAGATCGCCAGTGTGTTCGAGGAGCTCAATCTGGCTTCCGACCACAACATGATGACCATGGAGGTGCTGCGTCAGGTGGCCGACCGGCACGATTTCGTCTGTCTGCTGCATGAAAAACCGTTTGCCGGCGTCAACGGTTCCGGTAAACACAACAACTGGTCACCGGGGACGAAAAAACGCAACCTGCTCAATCCCGGCAGCGATCCGCACCAGAACGCACTTTTTCTGACTGCGCTCTGCGCGGTGATCATGGGGGTGGACCGTCACAGTGAATTGCTGCGTGCCGCCACCGCGGGGCCCGGGAACCGGCTTCGGCTGGGGGCGAATGAGGCGCCGCCGGCCATTATCTCCGTATATCTGGGAGATCAGCTTTCGGCTATTATTGACGAACTGGAATCCGGGACGCCCTCCTCTACCCGTAAACGGGGTACGATGAAGATCGGAGTCGATGCACTTCCGGCATTGCCGCTGGACACCACGGACCGGAATCGGACCAGTCCGTTTGCCTATACCGGCAATAAGTTCGAATTCCGCGCTCCCGGCGCGGGACAGACCTGCGCCGGGCCGAATGTGGTGCTTAACGTGATCACCGCCGAGGCGCTGGATGATATTGTCGATGAATTGGAGAAGGCGCCGAAGGAAAAGCTTCACGAAGCGTTGCAGGCGATTCTGCGCAAGGTGATCCGCCGGCATAAGCGGATCATCTTTAACGGTGACAATTACTCTGCGGAATGGATTGCCGAGGCGGAGCGGCGCGGATTGCCGCATCTGCGCAATGTGGAGGAGGCGCTGGCCGCCTTCATCAGCGAAAAAAGCATCAGAATGTTTGAAAAGTACGGCGTATTCTCCGCTGCGGAGCTGCATTCACGCTATGAAGTATACCTGGAAGAATACCGGAAGCGGGTGCGGATCGAGGCGGAATTATCGCTGACGATTGCGCGGACTTTGATTTTCCCGGCGGTTTCGCGGCAGCTCGGGGAATTATCGCGGACCATCAGCGCCATGCGCGATGCCGGTATCGGGGCCGGTCTGCCCGAACAGCGGGCGGTTGCCGAGGAGGTAGGACGGTATCTGGAGGCCATGGTAGCGGCGGAGTATGAATTGGAGGCCGCCAACCGCGCCGGTCATCCGGCGGACCAGATTCAGGCGATGGATCGGCTCCGGCAGGCGGTGGATACGTTGGAAAAACTGGTGGCCGACGAATGGTGGCCCCTGCCCAAATACCGGGAAATGCTGTTTATCTACTGATGCCGGGAAACAGGGGACGCGATGGATGCGAAACAAACCTCCTTTGTGATAAAGATTGACGCGACGCAGGCCGCTGTGCTGGAGCGACTGCTGCGGGAGCGGGGATGGGCGTTTGCAGAAGCCCCCTATGCCCGCTGGCGGGCAGCCGGAGACAAGGTGCAGATCGTGGCCTATGAGAGCGGCAAGTTAACAGTGCAGGGGAAGAATGCCGCGGAATTTGTCGAATTTACCCTGGAGCCGGAAATCCTTGGAGGGCTGCTGCCCGGAAGTACGGAGACGGTGTCGGAAACGACGGTGGATTGTACGCCGCACGGGGGGATTGACGAGAGCGGAAAGGGCGATTTTTTCGGCCCGCTGGTTATTGCCGGCGTCTGTACGGATGCGGAAAGCGCGCCGTATCTGGTACGGGTCGGCGTCTGCGATTCGAAATTGATCAAAAGCGCTACCCGAATCCGACAGCTCGCCGCCGAAATTCGGCGTGCAGTCGATGGTGCGTTTACAGTGGTGACAGTCGGCCCGGAAAGTTATAATCGGCTTTATGCGAAGATCGGCAATCTGAACCGGCTGCTGGCCTGGGGACATGCGCGGGTGATAGAAAATCTTCTGGAACGTCGACCGGAATGTCCGCGCATGCTTTCCGACCAGTTCACTGCCGCTCCCTTGATCCGGCGTGCTCTGCTGGAGAAGGGGCGACAGGTGGAATTTGATCAGCGAACCCGGGCGGAAAGTGACGTTGCTGTTGCCGCCGCCTCCATTCTGGCGCGAGAGCAATTTCTCAACGTCATGGAAAAACTGGGCAAAGATCTGGGAGTGACGCTTCCGCGCGGTGCCGGTCCTGCGGTTGGAGTCGCCGCCCGGGAAATCGTCCGCCGTCACGGGGTGGACGCTCTGGAGCGCTGTGCCAAAATGCATTTTAAAACCTGCGTGCAGATATTGGGAGAAAGCGATGGAAACCGTTGACCAGACGTTGGTGACAGCCTGTCGTTCCCGGGGATTGCGGGTGACGCCGCAGCGTATTGCGGTCTACCGGGCGGTGGCCGGGAGTACGGCGCATCCGGCTGTGGAAACGATTTGGCGCGAAGTACGGCGGGTGCTGCCGGCCATTTCGCTGGATACGGTTTACCGGACGCTGGACTCGCTGATGGAGCTGGGGCTGGTGACCCGGCTCGGGGCGCTGGATAAAAACCGTTTCGACGGGGTAACGGCGGCGCACGACCACTTTATTTGCACGAAGTGCGGGCGGATTACGGATGTGGCGTGTCTTCATCCGGAAAATCTGCCGGAGTGGGATTTGGCGGTGGGAGAGGTGAAGTCGGCGACTTTTCTGTTGTGGGGAATCTGCCGGAACTGCCGGGATGGCGGGAACGGAAGGAAGAACGAGGCATCGGGAAAAGTTGACGAAGCCGCGGTCGACCGGAAAAAATAGGGAATTTCTTTCTGCATTCTGCTGCGACGATTTCTGAGCGCAGCCGGGACGAGGCAGGAAGGTGAATATCATGGATGAGAGGATGTTTGCGGGATGAAGAGTTTGATTTTTCTTGCCGACGGGATGGCGGATCACCCATTGGCCGAACTTGGCAACAGAACACCGTTGGAGGCGGCGAATACGCCGGCGATGGATGCGATTGCGGCGCGGGGAATCAACGGGACGTTTCTGACGTTGCCGGAAGGATTGCCGACTTCTTCGGATGTGGCGAATATGTCGGTATTGGGTTTTTTCCCGGAACGAAACTATCCCGGACGCGGACCGATTGAAGCCGTGAGTCAGGGGATTGCGCTGGGGCCGGAGGATGTCGCCTGGCGCTGCAATCTGGTAACAGTATCGCCGGAGGGGATTTTGCTGGACTACTCGGCAGGACACATTGACAACGGGGTGGCGGCACAGCTGATGGCGGATCTGCAACGGGAATTCGGCGATGACCGGGTGACATTTCACTCCGGTGTGAGTTATCGAAATCTGCTGGTGCTGCACGGACGGGAATTTTCCCGGAACGTTGATTACCACAAGCCGGACTCTTCGCAGGACATGCCGGTGACGGAACTGCGCCTGACGCCGCTGGATGATTCGTCGGAGGCGGCGCATACGGTGCGCTTTCTGGAAGAACTCGGGAGTCGGGCACACGAGTTTCTGGTGCGGCATCCGCTGAACCGGAATCAGGCGTCACCCGCGACCGATATCTGGCCCTGGAGTCCTGGATACCGGCCGGAACTGCCGGCTTTCAGCGAACGTTACGCGGGAAAGAAAGGGGCGATCATCAGTGCGGTGGACGTAATCAAGGGATTGGGAAAGTGCACCGGTATGACGGTGGTGGATGTGCCTGGTGCAACAGGATTTCTGGATACCAACTATGCCGGGAAGGTGGCGGCGGCGCTGGCGGCGCTGCGCGATCATGATTTTGTCTATCTGCATGTAGAGGCGATAGATGAATGTTCTCATCTGGGGGATTTGAAGCTGAAGCTGCGGGCCATTGAGGATTTTGACGCGAAGATCGTCGCGCCGGTTCTGCAGGCGCTGGAGGGGCAGGATGTCCGCTTTGGCTTGTTGCCCGACCACCCGGTGCCGATTGAACTGCGTCGGCATACTACCACTCCGGTGCCGGTGGCGGTGTGCGGTTCCGGAATTGAAGCGGACAGCGTGATGCATTACAGTGAACGGCTGGCGCCCGGCGGGAAACTGGGGTTTCTCAAAGGGGATGAGCTGGTGAAACGGGTGCTGGGGTTGTGATGGGCGGTACGACAGGGGATCGCCATCCGGAAGACCGGGAAATCGTCTTTCTGACCGGTACATACTGTTTGCTGCCGGGTGCGGAAAAGCTGCGGGAATCTCCGGGGGTGGAGTTGGATCTCGGCTGTGGCGCCGGCTCTTTCACCGTGGCGCTGGCCCGGCGCTTTCCGGAGCGACAGATTCTGGCGGCAGACGTAATGGTAGGCAGATTGCGTAAGCTGGTCCGCCGCCGTCAGCGTGAAGGGGTGGAAAATCTGACCTTGTATCGGACCGAAGCCCGGTACCTGGTGGGGCTGGCGCTGCCGGATGGCGTCCTGGACCGGATTCATCTGCTGTGTCCGGATCCGTGGCCGAAAGGGCGCCACCGGGGGCATCGACTGCTGACATCGGATTTTACTGCGCAGTTGCATCGAGTGCTGAAGCCGGACGGTGTATTCCACTTTTCCAGCGATGACGATGCCTATTATGACGCGGTGGAGCGGGTGCTGCCTGCGTCCGGACTGTTTGCCGTGTGTGCGCCGGATCCTCTGCTGGCGGATCTGAAAAGTGATTTTGAGCGCCGCTGGAACGAGGAAGGCAAAGTGGTCCGGCATCTTTACTGTCGCCGCCTGCCGTTGCCGCCGCACACCGTCGGCCACTGAGTGGCAGACGGCATGGTGCGCTTCCATGGGGCGAAGCCCTGTGTCGTCCAGTCCCGTCTGAGGATTGATTGAAAATATGACGAAAAAGCGTCGGAATCCAAATGTCTTATATAAAACATATTATGTGTTTTTAAAAAGTGACGGAGGAAATGACGGAAGGCAAGAAGAGGGGCGGCGATGAGCTGTGGGCGTCGAAATTTTGGGGGGATGGAGCCGGCGACTCATGGACATTACGTTTGGGGTCTCGAAAAGAGTTTCCTCCCTGCCGGCAGGACGGTGGCAACCGGGAAAAAGGCGATTCATTCCGGCATGACTTTTATTTTTTCGATGGTTCCGGTATTTTTCAGTTCGGGGAACTCAGAAAATATGGAATAGAGCCACCGATTTTCAAGGGACTGTATAAGGGGCGGGGCTAGGAAATCTCGATGCCATGTAGTATGCTGTTGGAAAGATTACAAGCATAAAATAAAATCAGAATCAATCGGAAATCCCGGTCTGTATTCCAACGAATGCCAGCCGGGATTTTTTATGTTCCGGAAAATCGGGGGGCTGTTTCTGGCTATCTTTTAAAAAATTCAGCAGGAGTCTTCGTGATAAACCCTTTTCCGGGTAAGAAAAAAGCCAGTCGATTGACTGGCTGAATCATCATTTGGTGGCGGGGATAGGAATCGAACCTATGGCCTTCAGGTTATGAGCCTGACGAGCTACCACTGCTCCACCCCGCGACGTCCATTGCTTATGCGCAATAGGAGTAATATAACCGTGACAGTAAAAATGTCAAGCGGAATTGCGATTTTTTTATGGATTATGATATTTCCCGCCATGCAGGATGGTGGCCGCCCGGAAGAGTTGTTCGCACAACAGCAGCCGGGCCAGTTCGTGCGTAAAGGTCAGACGGGAGAGCGACCAGAGCAGATCTGCACGTGCTTTCACTGCCGGTGCCAGCCCGTAGGGGCCGCCGATGACGAACACCTGTTTGCAATCCGCCGCTCCCAGCCGGGCAGCCAGTTCGGAGGAGGTAAATTCCCGCCCCTCTTCGGTTAAAACGATGATTTTACCACGTTCCTTTGACAGTTCCCGCAGAATGGCCTGCCCTTCTTTTTCCACGGTGGAGTCCGGCAGTTCCCGGACTTCCACTCGGGCGTAAGCCGTCAGCCATTTGAGCCATTCCTCGCCACGGGCCTGAAGTGCCCGATCTTTCCACTTCCCCACCACCACCAGTTTAATCAGCATGATCGTCCTATCCGATGGTACCGCCGCCGAGCAGATATTCGCCATCGTAGAAAACCGCAGCCTGCCCCGGAGTGACCGCGCGCAACGGATCATCCGGAATGACGGTGCAGGTTCCGTCTTCTCCGGGCAACAGCCGTGCCTTCACCGGCGTACCGCGATAGCGTACCTGAACTTCCAGTCGCTCAGGGAGTGGAGAACCCGAATGGTTGACCAGGTCGCGGACAGAGAAGGATTGGGAAAACAATGTCTCTTCGTCTGTTTCCAGCGTAATATCACCAGTGGAGGGATCAATTTCCACAATGTAGGCCGGTCTTCCAAGCGCCACATTCAGTCCCTTGCGCTGGCCGATGGTATACTGGTGGATTCCCGTATGGCGTCCCACCGCCCGGTTCCGGTACAGAAAACGTCCCGGTTTCGGCGGCAGCTCGAACAGCCGCCGCAGCGTTTCTCCGAAACATTCTCCCGGAACTTGAAAACAGGCATCCTGACTGTCCGGCCTGGATGCGGTGGGTAACCCGATTTCCGCGGCGAGGCGCCGTACTTCCGCCTTATCCAGTTCTCCCACCGGGAAATGCAGTCGTTCCAGCATGCTGCGCGACAACCGGTAGAGAAAGTAACTCTGATCCCGGGCCGGATCACTTCCCCGCCGTAGACGCGGCCCCCCTTCCCCTTCTCGTTCCAGTCGGACATAATGCCCGGTCAGGACACCGTCGGCGCCGACCGAGTCGGCGTATTCGAAAAGGGTGGCAAATTTGATGAACGCATTACACCGGCAACAGGGATTCGGCGTGCGGCCGGCGGCATATTCATCTGCCGCCGGGCGCAGGACCTGTTGTTCAAATTCCGGATAGCGGTCGATGAAATGATGTTCGATTCCCAGTGTTTCGCAAACGGACTGAACGGCGAGTTCATCGTTTTTTCCCGCGCACAGCTGCGCCGCGGAGAACAACGGATCCGGGTGACGCAGGCGCAAGGTGACGCCGATGATTTCATGGCCCTGCCGCTGCGCCAGCGCGGCGGCCAGCGAGGAGTCTACTCCTCCCGACATGGCGGCGACCAGTTTCATGCTCCTGCTCCGTCCGTTTCAGTCCAGTTCCAGTTCGCTGCGCCAGAAATCCAGCTGCCGCCGCACCTGCCGGTAGCCGGTACCGCCGGTGATATCGCGTTTGGCGACGCTGTTTTCCGGGACGAAGAGCGAAAGGAATTCTTCTGTTGCTTCCGGAATCGTCTGCTGCATTTCCGCCAGCGGTACAGCGTCCAGCGCCTTGCCGTGTTCCCGGCAGTATTTGACGAAGGCTCCTACCCGGT
This sequence comes from uncultured Victivallaceae bacterium, assembly GCA_944389925.1. Taxonomy (GTDB): domain Bacteria; phylum Verrucomicrobiota; class Lentisphaeria; order Victivallales; family Victivallaceae; genus CALXOD01. Next base: position 15,459 of record CALXOD010000061.1, read on the forward strand.
GATGGGCATCCCGGAACGGAACCCCCAGTTCAACCAGTTTTTCCGCCAGATCGGTTGCCATTAAAGCCGGGTCGGAAGCGGCTTCCCGCATCCGGTCACGGCGGATGGCCATGGTGGCGATCATCGGCGGATAGACCTTGAGAATCATGGACACGGTGTCAAGCGCGTCAAAAATGCGCTCCTTGTCTTCCTGCAGGTCGCGGTTGTAGGTCAGAGGCAACCCTTTGCAGAGGGTCAGCATCGCCACCAGGTCGCCGCAGAGCCGAGCACATTTGCCGCGGGACAGTTCCGCTACGTCTGGGTTTTTCTTCTGCGGCATCAGGCTGGAGCCGGTACAGAAGGCATCACCCAGCTCGACGAAGCCGAATTCCTGTGAGCACCACAGGATCAGGTCTTCCGAAAGACGCGAAACATGCACACCGAAAATCGCCAGCGCACTCAGCAGTTCGATCGCGAAATCCCGGTCCGCCACTGCATCCATGCTGTTGCGGCTGACCCGGTCGAATCCCAGCTCCGCACAGACGAATTCCCGGTCGATTGGCAATGTCGAACCGGCCAGGGCTCCAGAACCCAGGGGCATAACGTTCAGGCGCTTGCGGCAATCCAGCAGGCGCTCCCGGTCCCGGTCGAACATTTCCACGTAAGCGAGCAGGTGATGGGCAAACAACACCACCTGGGCATGCTGCAGATGGGTGAATCCCGGCAGAATCGCATCGTCATCCGCGGCAGCCCGCTGTACCAGCGCTTTCTGGAATTCACGGAGTCCGGCCGTCAGATCGTCAATCCGGTCCCGCAGATAAAGCCGGATGTCGAGCGCCACCTGGTCGTTGCGGCTGCGAGCGGAATGGACCCGCGCGCCTTCCGCTCCGAGAGCGGCAATCAGGGCGCTTTCGATATGCATGTGAATATCTTCCAAGGCCACCCGGTATTCAAAGTCACCATCCTCGATCCGTTTCCGGATCCGGTCCAGCTCCTCACGAATGGAATCCGCTGTGGCGGCGGGGATAATGCCCTGTTTTGCGAGCATTTTTACGTGAGCTTTGCTGCCGGCGATGTCATGGGCGTAAAGTCGTTTGTCAAAGGAAATGGATTCCGAAAGCAGCGCCACATCCTCCCGCGGATCCGCGCTGAACCTGCCTCCCCATAGTGTCATAAATGATGATTCCTCATTGTTTTATATGGTAAATTTCGTTTTGTTCTGTCCCGTTTAATGGCGTGACGTGCCGGAAGAGGGAATAAAACGAATGGTGCGACATCCACCGCCAATGGCGGCATTGACCCGGCTTCGCAGCAGGTCGGCGGTCTCCGCCAGTTCCCGCAGAAAAGCACTATGCCGGACTTCGACGTTCAGGATTCCGTCCCGGAACCCTCCGACCCGGGTCAGCGCAGCCAGCTGGCGGCCTGCGATTTTTTCCCACGCGCGTTCCAGCTCGATGCGCTGCAATGTTTCCGGCTGAAACACCTGGGCACCGAGTTCATCCATCACTTCGTGAATCGGCCTGGGACGCGGACTGCAGGCGACGATCTCCGTACGCGCGATCTCTTCACCGTACCAGGCACTCAGCATATCCCGGCGCAGTTTCCGGTATTTCATCTCTTTATACTTGCTGCGATCCAGCACGATGAATCTCCGCTTCCGGCATCAGCCGGTGCCGATGCCGAAGAAGGAGACCGGCAGCAGCAGGGTATGAAATGCCAGTTTGAATGGTGCAATACTCCCTTTTATCATATTTTTCAATCCCGGGGAAAGACCGCCGAATGGTGCTCCGAGTGTTGCCTGAATCACGCCCAGGGGGAGCAACATGATTTCCAGCATATCCACCCCCATGGTGAGCATCTGCCGCCCACCGCTTATCAAGCCCCGGATGACATAGGGGCGGGCGACCTCGGCGGCCTTCAAGGCCAGCGGCGCCAGAATGGCGATGGTCACCGGGTCGATCGCTTCCGCTTTCGGCGGCGGGACCAGGGCGAATATCATGGCCGACGCGGTCAGAATTAATAGAAATCTGCGCATATGATTGTTCTTCCCATCGAGTTGCGCCGTACGCACCGTGCGGTCGGGATGTTGGCCGCAGGGGGCGCTCCAGCGTACACGCTTTTCCCGAATATATACCGGTATCCGGAGAAAAGCAACCGTCTCCGGTGGTTTTTCCACGAAAAGGATTTGAAAAAAATGAAAACGGCGGCAAATTAGGAAACAGGCATGAATTACAATGCGGCGGTGCGGCGCAATCTTTCGGGCATCCGGGTGCGACGGCGTCCGTCGGAACGCAAATGGAGCAAGTATGGGGAACGACAACGGCGAAAAACATACCATTTCGGTGCTGGTCGCCAATAAATTCGGGGTGCTGGCCCGGGTGGCCGGGTTGTTCAGCGGACGCGGTTACAATATTTCTTCGCTGACGGTCAACGAGACCAACGATCCGAAAGTTTCCAAAATGACTATTGTCACCTCCGGCGACAGTGCGGTTCTGGAGCAGATCGACAAGCAGTTGCGCAAACTGGTGGATGTGATACGGGTGGCCGACCTGACCGGGGAGTTTTTCATCGAACGCGAGCTGGCACTTTTCAAAGTCAAAGCGGATACGCCGGAGAAGAAATCCCAGCTGATTCAGGTGGTGGAGATTTTCAACGGAAAATTTGTCTCGGTTCATCCGGATGAATTCGGTATCGAAATTTCCGGGCGCTCGGACAAGATCGACAATTTTATGGAGATGGTCAAGGATTTCGGCATTATCGAAATGGCCCGTTCCGGCCGGGTAGCCATCTCCCGGAAGGCGCATCGCTGATTCTGATTGGTGTGCTGATGGAGAACGTCGTTCCCGCCTGGTCGGGAGCGGCGTTTTTTTTTATTTTGCTTTTCCTGGAATTCGTTTGGCTGTTTGCAATCAGCAGGGGGCGGTGTATAATCCTCATAAAAAGGCTTTGCGGCGATTTTTTAATCTGACAGAGGAGATATATTCGTGACGCAACGCAGAGGGATTATCGCGGCGGGGAATTGGATCGTCGATCAGGTGAAAAGTATTGACCGATGGCCCGGGGAAGGCAACCTGTGCAATATTCTCCGACAGGAGGTTTCCGGGGGCGGCGGGGCGTGCAATGTGCTCTTTGACCTGGCCGCGATGAACTGCGACATTCCGCTTTTTGCCGCCGGACGCATCGGAGAGGATGATGCCGGGGAATGGCTTCGGAAGGAGGTGGAAAAACGCGGGATCCATGCCGGATGGCTGAAGCGGACCGAAGGCGTTCCTACGAGTTACACGGATGTGATGTCCGGCGGCGGGAAACGTACTTTTTTCCATTGCCGGGGGGCGAATGCGCGACTGGATGTTGAGGATTTTTCCGGTCCGCTGCCCGCGGCAAAAATATTTTATCTGGGGTATCTGCTGCTGCTGGACCGGCTGGATGCTCCCGATGCGGAATTCGGAACCCGCGGTGCGCGGTTGCTTGCCGAGCGTCTGGCGGAGGGGTATGAGACCGTAGTGGATTTCGTTTCGGAAGCCCCGGAAAAATTCCGGACCGGGGTGCGGGCGGCATTGCCTTATGTCGACACGCTGGTCATTAATGAGCTGGAGGCGGGCAATGCTTTCAGCGTTCGGATACGACGGGATGACGATTCGCTGGATTGGCAGGCGTTGATCCGGACCGCGCGCCGTTTTCTGGAGGCCGGAGTGCGCAAATGGGTGGTGATTCACTATCCGGAAGGGGCTTGCCTGGCGAGCGCCGGCGGGGAACTGCTCCGGGTGAAATCCTATCCCGTGGAAAAAATCGTCGGTACGAACGGCGCCGGAGATGCATTCTGCGCGGGGATTCTTTATGCGTTGCATGAGGATTGGCCGATTCTCGAAGCATTGCAGTTGGCCAATGCTTCTGCGGTGTTTAATTTGCGCAGCCCGACCGCCTCGGGCGGGGCGGTTTCCATTACCGCATTGAAACGTTATATCGAACAGCAGGCATCCATTGTTGAGGAGAGAATATGAAACGCAGCGAGATTAATCGTTATCTGCGGGAAGCCGTCGCATTTTTCGAGAGTTTTCGTTTCCCGCTTCCTCCATGGGCCGGATTTTCGCTCCAGGATTGGCGGGCTCAGCGCAACTGTCAGGAAATTTTCGACTGCCGGCTGGGGTGGGATCTTACCAGTTTCGGGAGTGACGATTTTCTGAAGACGGGATTGACGCTTTTCACATTGCGGAACGGTGCTCCCGGTTATGTCAAACCATACGCCGAAAAAATTATGATGGTGCGGGACGGACAGGTCACGCCTCGTCATTTTCACTGGTCGAAATACGAAGATATCATCAACCGTGGCGGCGGTAATCTGGTTATGGAACTTTTTCACGCGGATCCGGAGTCCAGCACTTTGACGGGAAAGGATTTTTCGATCAGCGTGGACGGGGTGACGCGGCTCATGCGTTCCGGGGAGAGATTGATTTTGCAGCCGGGAGAGAGTGTGTGCCTTCAGCCCTGTCATGCGCATCGCTTCTGGGGGGGATGGGAATTGCTTGATCGGAGAGGTTTCCAAGGTCAACGATGATACCCATGACAACTGTTTCATAGACGGTGTTCCACGTTTTGATCCCATTGAGGAGGATGAACCCGTCGATCTGGTGCTCGCCTCTGATTATCAGAACTTGGGAATCGGAAAAGGCGGACGTGAATAAAAAGGGCGGCACCTGGTGGTGCCGCCCTTTTTGTCCGTATTGGATCCGGCCGGGACGCGAATAAGACCCATGCTTTTTGAATTTTTTCCCACAGGGAATGCGCGAAACGGCCGGGTGGTCTACCGGAGCACAGTCATCCCGGCCGGAGTCAATCCCGCGACTGCATCCCCGGAGACGACCAGACGCAGGATGGGGCCGGAGAGCTGATGGCACCCGAGCACCTTTCCGGCATCGGAAAGTACGAAGACCCGTCCGTCCGCCGTACCTGCCCAGAGCCGGTTCCCCTGCACGGCCAGGGTAGTTACACCACTGCCGAGATTGCAGATCCAGAAACGCTTTGATCCATCCGGCGCATAGCGGTATACCATGCCGTTCAGCGAACCGCAGTAAATCGTGGGCTGGCCGTCCACCACTCCGGCGGCCAGCGCCGGGACCTGATCGCCGGTCTGGATTTCAGCGACTTTGGCACCATTGCGGAAGAACATGATTTCACCGCCGTCGGTACCAAGGACCAGATTCCGCCAGCGGTCACTGCCGGTGATGGAGGCCGCGCTGAGACAGCCCGGAGTGTTGGTCGCTACTTTCCACTTCACCAGGCCTTCCGGAGAGAGCATCATCACATGATAATATTTGGTCCCGACAAGGGCTTCTCCCTTGCCGTCTCCATCCAGGTCGGCGCAGTGGATGAAACGGCCTTCGCGAACCGTTTCAAAGTACCAGAGTTCCCGGCCGTTGCCGTCGATGGCGATGGTGCGCCAATTGTTGTTGGCAATGATGATTTCCATTTTGCCGTCGCCGTTAAGGTCAGTGATGCAGACGGCGTTAACCACTGCCTTGTAACGGTAGAACGGAATTTTGTAGCACCAGAGTTCCCGACCGTCCAGACCATAGGCGCGGACGGTTTCGTCCTCCAGGCCGGCGATGATTTCCATTTTGCCGTCGCCGTTGACGTCTCCGGCGTCAAGTGCGTTGACGGAAGCGGGCGCGGTCAGGCGGCGTACCGGGGTGGCCGCGGCGTCAAGCAGCACGATTTCACCGGAAGCGCTGCCGACAGCAAACCGGACGTTGTCGGCATTGACAACCGTCATACTGCGGGCTTCAGGCAAAGCGAAGTTGCCGTCTGCCGGCAATTCCGGATAGGTGGCCGCTGCATCCGCAGAGCGGGGTGGGACGGGGGCGGCGACAATGGCGGGAACGCTTTTCAGCGTGCCGTTATCCGGGGTGAAGCCCTGTTCATCCAGCATGACGGTGACACGGTCGGAGCCGGTCGGATGAATGGTGATTTTTTGATTTTGCAGAGTGAAAGTGACCCCCCCGTTTTTCAATTCGGTAAGTCCGGCGGCCGGCACCGGGCCGTCGGCGCTGCCGTGCCACAAGGTGCAGAGAGTTTGCGGCTCTCCTTTCCGCAAGGTGGCGGCGCGACTGAACTCCACGGAATTCACCTCACCCGGAGCATACGAATATTCCTGCCAGTTTGCGCCCAGGTCCGGATCGGGAGCGATCAACGGAGTCAGGCCCGGATTCCCTTCCAGTTTCATGCGGGGAGCCCCTTCCTGGGACAGTTCCACGGCGCTTCCGTCGGCGGCGGGGCGCCCGACGCAATGCCATTTCTGACGCAGAATGGCCTGACCGTTCTTATGGGGAAGAACTTCGTCCAGAACCGCCAGCGCATTGTTTTCCCGCAGCCAGACCAGATGACGGATCCAGTCGAACGATTCGCCAGCCAGCTTCATCGACACCACGCCCAGCCGGTCGTCCGCGCCGTAATCGATCAGTTCGGCGTAGGGGCCGTAAGGTTCCCAGAAGCCGTCGAAGACCACTGTGAGGGAGTTGTGAAAGCGCGTGGCTCCCTGATAATAATGGTTGTCTCCGAGCCACTGGCGGCCGAAGAGCATCAGTCGTTCAATGCTCATGGCGTCGGCATGACCGTGACCGCCGCCGTTGACGCCGTCCGTGAGCAGATAGAAGGAGTTCCGGTCAAAATTCTGTCGGAAAGAGAGTTTGTCAAAACATTTCGATACCGGCGGCATATTGTTTTTCGGCGGCTCGGTTTCATAGAATGCCGGAGCCAGCGGCAGGATGTGCACACCGTCGAATCCCTCCGGAACCGGCAGTTGCGGAGTGCCTCCGCGAGTGAAATTTCCCCGGGCAACGCTGCCCCAGAGCCGGGTTTCGTTGCGCCAGCGCTGGTATTTTTCATTGGCCGCCCATTCGATTGCCGGATCACGGGTGAGGCAGGCGGCGATTCCGATCGGAGTGGCGTCTCCACGGTAGCAGGTCCAGAGTCCGGTGTCGCCGAACGGAACCTGATAGCGGTCATTGTCCATGGAGGTGATCAGCATGTCGGCCATGGCGTGGGCGACGCCGTTGCGCAGGACGGTGTCGTCGGGGCGCAGCGCGGCATAACGCATGACGTGCTCCCAGGTCAGCCACTGGTAGCTGTTGCAGTCGTCGTGGACCTTGCCCGCCACGTTCTGGACTGCGAAAATCCGGTCACCGGCACGGAGCAGAATTTCCCCATCAGGGTATTCCGGATAGTATTTGGAGAAGTACAACCCGGCCATCACCGCGCCGAGGGCGCCGTGGGTGCCGTGATTATGCGCTACTTTGAGCGACTGGGTTTCCGCTTTATTGCGGACCGCTTCGTAAGCCCATTTGTTGAGCATCAGCGTGATGTCCAGCCGCTCCCGGTCAGTGAGAACCGGATCATGTTCGATCATGTCCGCTGCGGAGATGGCGCCGAGCGCGGAAAAGTCGCTGTCCTGTCCCCAGGGGCCGCTGTAACGGCGCGGATCCGGATGTGCGGCAAATTCAGAATACATCTTGGCTACCGCGGCGAAGAGCCGGGCGTCGGAAGGATCGTGTGAAGCATGATAACGATCGCCGATTTCGGCGAGGACCTTGGCCAGCGACTGGTGACGGCCGCTTTGGTGGACTTCCCGGGCATATTTCAGGCCTTCTTCAAAGGACATTTTTTCCACCATCTGTTCCTGATCGGCTCCGAAATCGGCACGGAACAGCAGCGGGGTGACCAGGCTGCCCGGTTTGCCATGTTCAGAGAGCATGGCCGCTGCGGTTTCCGCGCCCTTGAGCAAGCCGGCGTCGTCGGAAGCTCCGACTGCCAGCACGTCCACCCCGCGGCGGATCGGCTCTTTGACTGTGGTCACGATAAAATGTCCCGCGCCGGGAAAGGTGCCGTCAAACAGTACCAGCCGGCGTCCGTAAATCAACGTGAAGGCTGGATTGCTCCAGACGTTGCCGAGCAGAATGGCGGGCGTGGCGAGTTCGCCGTCGGCACGGACGCCGGGGCGACTCTGCAAGGTGACGCCGCATGTCTTTTTTACGGCATCGACAATGGTTTGGGCCGCGGTCCGTCCGGCCTCACTGTCGGGATGAAGCACCACCGGCAGCGGGGCGCCGTCCACAATCAGGCGGCTGGATGGATCCAGTTTGACCGGCTCTTTCAGGCTGTTGCCGATGTAGCGCACTTCTTCGCCGATACGGAAATTTTTTAATTCGAGGCTGATCGGGCCATCCATACGGGGCGAGATCTGGCCGTAGACAACGTCGATGCGGTCCACCTTGTCGGGAGTGCCGTCGGAGCTCCAGACGCGATGCCAGTTCAACCGGGTGCTGAAATGACGCTGCAGGGTGACGGTGTTCCATTCCGGTTCCAGTTCATCGGCATAGGTGTAATAGGCCCAGACGGCTTTGGGCTCTCCCTGATTGTAAAGATAAAGGTAGCAGAAGTCTGAAAGATCTTCGGATTTCATGTCGAAGGTCAGGGATTTGCCGCGCAGATCCAGGGGGCGGGCAAGGCGCATGGAGATGCGGCGCTGGGACAACGCTTTGCTGTTCCGGGCGGTTTCGGCCGTGATTTTCAATACGCCGGTCGCGGGGTCGATGGTGATGGTCTCATCCCGAGTGCCCCGGATTGAGGCCAGTCCGCCGAGGCTGGAAAATGGATTTTTTGCCGGGATGGTGACGGCTGGAGGCGGAGTCGGCGCGGCGGCACGGGCGGAGGAGGGGACGGGGAGGTCTTTGCGGGGGATGATTTTCACATTACGGATCATCAGGAACAGGGGTTCCGCGGGATGGGGGGCCTTGCGGATGATGGAAAAGAGCAGGCCGCTGACCCGATCCGGTTTGTCGCCGGAAACGCCGCTGAACCCGTATCGCATTCCTTCCGCTCCGTTGAATTGCAGCAGAACCGGTGTCCACTGGCCGGCGGACATTTCGCTGTTGTCGGCGTCACCGCGCAGAACCGGCAGTTTGACCCCTTCGTTGGTGGCGGCGATGATGATGCTGTTGAATCCGGCGCTCGGGCACAGTTCAAATGACAACGCCTTGTCATTCAGATCCAGCGGTTTTTTCAGCTGAAACGAGACGGCGGCGCGACTGCTGCCGCTGCCCGGCGAGGAGAGCGCCTTGGATACACAAAGCGATCCGTCCGGATTTTCTTTGACTTCGCATCCCCGGTCAACGCCCCGTCGTGCAGTGCCGCCGAGCGCTTCCATCAGGTCTGTGCCAGATGCCGCTGCGCCGCAGAGCATTCCGGCTGCGAAGAGCCATGTCATGATTTTTCTCATCGCCGTTTTCCTCCGTTTATGGTTTATTATAGATGATCAGGATGATTACCATTCGTTCTATTTAAGTTTCCAGCAGTTCTCCGGGCAGGTAAATCCGCTCCGGCAGCCGGCCCGGTTTGATAATTCGGGCGTGGCATTCCTCCAGAGCCCGGGCACCGATGGTGCGCCAGTCGACGGAAATGGTCGGAAATACCGGAAAATCCGGATGCAGCAGCCGTTTGCCGTCCAGGCCGATGACGACGCATTCCTTTTCCAGGCTTTTGCCCGTTGTTTTCCGAAAGGCCTGGGCACAGTCAAAAAGGAGATTGTCGGAAGCAAACCAGTAGCCCCGTCCTTTGGAAAAGAGCTCTGCCCAGAGCTCCGGATTACGCGCTGCCGCAGTTCGCAGTTCGGAAAAGTCCAGCGGTTCGCAGCGGCCGCCGGCATGGCGCCAGGCGGCAGCGAAAATTTCAAAGCGCCGCCGGTAGGTGCCTGTCGGTACCATGACCGCCTGAACGGTTTTAAGATTGCGTCGCCGGAAGTAGGCTGTGGCGTGTTCCGCGGCGACGAAAGGATCGATGTCCACGATCGAAATCCGCCCCAGATCCGAATTATCCATCATGACGCCGACGCAGGGACGGTACCGCGGCAGCATTCCTGCGCTGGCGTCCAGTTCACACAGCAGGATCACGCCGGCACAGCCTTCGCTCAGGCGTTCCAGCAGCTCCGGATCCAGACAGCCCGGTGGCAGCTGGCACAACTGCAGCTCCACCTGTCGTTTGGCCGCCTCTTCCCGGATGCCGCACAAGACAGTCGGGTACAGCCCGATCGTGTCGTTGCGAATGGTGAAAACTGCGATGACCGGATTCCCCTCGTGGGCGGGCGTCGCTGTGGTAGCCACGAAGATGCCACTGCGTGGGTGTTTCCGCAAGAGTCCCCGGTAGCAGAGGGTGTTGATGCCGCTCAATACGGTTCCGTAAGAGAGATGGAATTGCTGTTGCAGTTCGCGCAGCGAGGGGATTCGGCTGCCTCCGGGGTAACGGCCGCAGACGATCTGTTCTTCGAGATAAGCGATCAGGCGATCTGATTTACGACCGGTTTTCGACATGGAGATCCTCTTTGTGGAAAATATTGCTCTATTAATTTTATATCAAAAACGATCAGATGTCAAGATGAAAAAATGGATGAATTACCGAAATCTCAAAGGAAAAGATCCTTTTTACTTCCCTTGCTTCTTCATGATTGAAATTAAAAATAGATCAGTTTAGATCAGAAGGAGACAGGCTTGGGTCCACCAGCTTTTTCCGTTTTTTCTGGAGTGAAGATATTGTGGAAAAAAAGCACAAAAATACCATTAATAGCAAAAGACTCCCCTTTACCAGACCTCTTTCCCCAGTTCTATTATAGAAGTCGCCCTTGTTTTTCAACCCCTAAAAAACACCAGAAAGAGAAGAAAATGGTCAAGATCACATTCATGGGGGCCGGCAGTACCGTATTCGCCAAGAACATTCTCGGAGACTGCATGTGCCGGGACGCTCTGAAGGACGCTCACTTCGCACTGTATGACATCGACGCCCAGCGACTCCGGGAATCGGAAACGATGTTGAATGTGCTGAATCGGAACATCAATGACAATCGCGCGACCATCACTGCGCATTGCGGTGTCCGCTCCCGCAAGGCGGCATTGCGTGGAGCGAATTTCGTGGTCAACGCCATCCAGGTGGGAGGGTACGCGCCGGCGACGGTTACCGATTTCGAAATCCCCAAAAAGTACGGTCTCCGTCAGACGATTGCCGATACGCTGGGGATTGGCGGTATCTTCCGAGGCCTGCGGACCATTCCGGTCATGCTGGATTTCGCCCGGGACATGGAGGCGGTCTGTCCCGATGCATGGCTGCTTAACTATACCAATCCGATGGCGATTCTGACCGGGGCGATGCTGCGTGCAACGCCGATTCGCACTGTCGGGTTGTGTCATTCCGTTCAGGTTGTCGGCCGGGCGTTGATGGAAGCCGCCGGAGTTTGGAACGAAGCCGAGCATGAGGGGAAAATCCGGACCCGGGTGGCCGGGATCAACCACATGGCCTGGCTGCTCGACATCCGGGATGAGAACGGGAAGGATCTCTATCCGGAGTTGAAGAAAAAGGCGATCAAACGACTGGATGCCTTCCGCCGTGCCCGGAGCCCCGAGGCAAAATCCGGCGACATGGTGCGGGTGGAAATGATGCGCCGGTTCGGTTACTACATTACCGAATCAAGCGAACACAACGCGGAATATACGCCACTTTGGATCAAATCCCGTTATCCGGAATTGATCACGGAATACAACATTCCGCTCGATGAGTATCCGAGACGTTGTATCCGGCAGATCGCAAATTGGAAGAAACAGTATCAGGAAATCTGCGAAGATCCGCATTTGTCCCACACGCTTACTCATGAATACGGTTCCGCCATCATTCATGCCATTGCTACGAACACCCCCTGCCGGATCGGCGGCAATGTCCTCAATCACGGCTTGATCACCAACCTGCCCGCCGAAGCGGTGGTGGAGGTCCCCTGCCTGGTGGACGCCGCGGGGGTTCAGGGGACGTTCGTCGGCGCGCTGCCGCAGCAGTGTGCCGCGTTGAACCGAACCAATATCAACGTACAGCTGCTTACGATTGAAGCGGCATTGACCGGCAAACGCGAACATATTTATCAGGCCGCGATGCTGGATCCGCATACTGCCGCGGAATTGTCGGTCGATGACATCGTGGCGCTCTGCGACGATCTGATTGCGGCTCACGGGAATCTTTTGCCCGCCTATCGCTGAGCGGAAGTACTTTTCGTGCGTTCCCCGTTGCCGGCACTCGGGGCGGGGGAGCAGCTTCAGGCTTCCCGTGCCCGCCGCAGCAGATCCCGCAGAATAGCCAGCCGTAATAGCGGAGGATTGGAGGGATCGATAGTGGGCACCAGCCCATTTCGGCGGTAGATGCCCCGGCCATTTTGCAGCAGCACCCTGCCCTCCGCAACGGTCAGTGAATCGTAGCCGGCCAGCGCGGTAAGGATGGTCAAACGTCGCCATTGCAGAAGATTTTCCACCGGCTCCGGCAGCGGGCCGTAACGGTCCTGCAGTTCCCGGCGAAAATCCTCCAAAGCCTCCTCGCTGTTCAGGGTGTTCAGTCGCCGGTAGGCGGCCAGGCGCGGCCGGATACCGTCGATGTAGCCGGGGGGAATGCCTGCGGCCAGCAGGCCGTCGGGAGCCTTATGACCGTAAACCAGAAAGTCCAGCGTCACCTCTGCCGCCGGCAGGAAGTTGGCGGGTTCTCCGCGCAGGGCAGCGACTTCTGCTTTCAATAATCGACAGTAGAGATCGAAGCCAATGACGTTCAAATGACCGCTCTGTTCCTGACCGAGGATATTGCCGGATCCGCGGATTTCCAGATCTCGCAAAGCCAGCTGAAAGCCGGAGCCGAGCTGCGAACAGCGCCGGATGGCGGCAATGCGCTTGCGTGCATCGGTGGAAACCAGTTCGCTTGGCGGCAGCAGCAAATAGGCGTAGGCCTGATGATTGCGTCTTCCCACCCGGCCCCGCAGCTGATAGAGTTCGGCCAGACCGAAACGGTCGGCACGCTCGATAATGATGGTATTGGCATTGGGAATGTCCAGGCCGGATTCGACAATGGTGCTGCATATCAGGCAGTCAATTTTTCCCTCCAGAAACGCGGTCATGGCGCGACTCAGCTCCGCCTCCGGCAACTGACCGTGAGCAATGCCGAAACGGACGCCGGGCAGCAGGGCTGCCAGACGGTCGCGGCATCGTTCGATGGTTTTTACCCGATTGTGAAGGTAGTACACCTGCCCGCCCCGTTCCAGTTCCGCGCGAACGGCGGCGGCGATCACGGCATCATCCTCCGGTGCGACGATGGTTTTGACCGGCAGCCGGAACCGGGGGGCGGTCTGAAGCGTGCTCAAGTCGCGCGCCCCTGCCATCGCCAGATACAGCGTTCGGGGAATCGGCGTGGCGGACATGGTCAGAATATCCACTTCCGTACGCATTCGGCGCAGCGTTTCCTTGTGTTTGACACCGAATCTCTGTTCTTCGTCGATTACGACCAGTCCGAGATTTTTGAACTGTACCTCGCGGTTGCAGAGACGATGGGTGCCGATCACAATATCCACACCGCCGGAACGCAGCCGGGCCAGTATTGCCGCCTGTTCCTGAGGCGTTCGGAACCGGCTGAGACACTCAATGTTTACGGGGAATTCGGCGAAACGCTCCCGGAATGAATAAAAATGTTGCTGGGCCAGTACAGTAGTCGGGGCCAGCACCGCTACCTGAAAACCGGCGGAGACTGCTTTGAAAGCGGCACGCATCGCCAGTTCGGTTTTGCCATATCCGACATCGCCGCAGAGCAGTCGATCCATGGGGCGGGAACGTTCCATATCGGCTTTTATCTCCCGGGTGGAACGTTTCTGGTCGGGGGTGTCGGAATAGGGAAAGGCTCCTTCGAACAAGCGGCTTTCCAGTGTATCGGGGGGGAAGGCGATGCCGGGAGACGCTTCACGTACCGCCTGCAGCCGGAGCATGTCGGCGGCGTAGGCGCGCACGGCTCGTCCGGCGGCGGCCTTGTCATTGTTCCAGCGGCTGCCGCCGAGGCGGTGCAGGCGGACCCGGCCTGCTGCGCCGAGATAACGGCTGACCTGGTCGGCCTGGTTCAAGGGCACATACAGAAGGGCGCCGTCCTGAAATTCCAGTTTCATGGCCTCTCGGCGGATGCCGCGATTTTCCGCTTCGACGATGCCGCGAAAGAGGCAGATTCCGTGCTGAAGGTGTACGGCGTAATCTCCTTCATCCAGATCGGCCAGGAGCCGGTGTTCACCGGATTCCGGACTTTCCGGGGGCGGCGCAGGAGAAGAAGGCGGAAGCGCAGGATCCTCGCATTTTCCCGGCACAGCGGACGGCCGGTGAAAAGCGTTGACGGTGAATAATTCCCGTTCGGTCAGGAGAACCAGCTTCCGTTCCGGGAAGAGATACCCGCATCCCGGATCGGCTGGAATTAACTGTAGCGCGGGGTGACGGAGCTGATGGGCTTCACACCATTGTTCGAGGTGGTGGATTTTGTCTTCTCCCGCCGCGGCAAGACAGACGAGGTAGCCGCTGTCCAGCCATTGATGCAGCTGAGTGAACAGCAATTCCCGCATCAGCTCCAGTGCGCCGAACCGCAGTTCGGGGGGCAGCTCTCCGCCCAGATGGGCGAGCGGAGGATGGCATTCTGCGGGGACGGCATCGGGCGGTACGGCGGTTTCCGCCGGGGAGGTGAAAACCACCCAGTTGCCGGACTGCTCTGCTCGTGCCCGGATGCTTTCGAGGCGGCGGACGGTTTCGGCGTCGGCATATTTCTCCAGCCGGTCGTGGCATTCTGCAGGATGCAGCAGTATCATTCGGCAGGATTCCGGCGGCCAGTAATCGAAGAAGTCACTTGGTGTCGCACTCTGGCGCAAGGTATCGGCGGAGGGGTGAGGCGCGATGATCCGGTAGTCGGCAATCGAGCCGGTGGAGCGTTGGGTTTCCGGATCGAAGAGGCGCATGGAATCAATTTCATCGCCGAAAAATTCCAGACGACAGGGGGCCGGATGCGCCGGGGAAAATACGTCTATGATACCGCCGCGCCGGGAAAATTCTCCGGAAATAGAGACTTCCAGTTCGTCATCATAATCCAGTGCCACCAGTTTTTCCAGCAGTTCCTGCTGCGAAATCCGCTCACCGGTACGTAACGTGAAGGCCGCCCGGGCGGTCTGAACCGGCGGCGGTGCAGCCGCAGTCAGAGCATGGATGCTGCCGATCAGGATATCCGGCGGATTTTCCAGAACTTCCAGCAGGATATTGGCGCGCCGGCTTTCGCCGCCGGAGACGATGAGACGCCCGCGGACTGTTTCCGGCAGATGACGGATTTTCAGGCCGCAGCCGAGTTCGGCATTCAGTGCCGCCATTTCCGTTGCCAGGCGCTCCGCCGTCGCCAGATCCGGGGTGGTCGCCAGCAGGGGATGGTTACGATGCGTCAGAGCCTCCCGCAGCAGCGGGGCGGCGGCCGCCGCCGAGTCCACGCCGGAGAGGGAACCGGGAATGGGGAGATGGAGATAATCCAGAAGTCTTTTTTTCCAGTTTTTCAAGGAATGGTTTTGAATTTTTTTGTTTTTGTGTTATAATAAATAGATTATACGGAGTAGTGTGTTTGGATGCCGGGTTTCAAAACCGGCAACATTCATAATGTACGCCGGATTTGTTTTTTTTACAGTCGTAAAGATAAAAAATCCGGAGGCATTTACTTTTTTTGTGAGGAATACGGAGCGGCAGGCATGGCGGAAAAAAAAGCAACTTCCAGAGCGAAGAGTGTGACAAAAGCCGAAGAAACGATGGCAGCTGAAGCCGAAGCGGCGACAGTTGCCGCCTCCAGTACCGGGAAACGTACCGCTGTATCCGGAAGAAAAACGAAGACTGCGTCCGGGAAAAAAGCGTCTGCGGAAAAGAAGGCGGAAACAGCACCGGTCGCGGAAACTCCGGAGGTTTCCGGTGCCGAAGCGGCGGTTGAGGAAACGCCGGCGGTTGAGGCAGGGAGCGCCTCCGTCCCGCCGTCCGGGCAGGTAATGGAAGAGCACCGCAGGAGCGCAGCGGCTGTTCCCGCTGAATCAACGGAGGTTGCAGGGACGCCGCGTCGCGGTTTGGTGCTGCCGCCCGACCGGCCGGAAAAGGTGCGCCGTAAGAGTGCAGTCGGCTCCACACCGGAACATCCGCGCACCAAGCGGGAAAAAGATACAGCCCGGCGCACTGCGCTGGATTCCAAGGTGACTTCCGGATCGAAGAACGATACGATGAAGGTCTATATGACCGAGATCGCTCAGATTTCGCTGGTATCCAAGAAGGAAGAGGCGGATTTGGCCGAGGCCATCCACGGGGACAATGAAGACCGGCACGAAGAAGCGCGAGCCACCTTGATCAAGGCAAATTTGCGGTTGGTGGTGAAGATTGCCCATGACTTCAAAGGTCTGGGGTTGCCGCTTCTGGATTTGATTTCCGAAGGTAACATTGGTCTGATGCGGGCGGTGGAGAAATTCGATCCGGCGAAAGGGGCTAAATTCAGTTCCTATGCTGCATGGTGGATTAAGCAGTCCATGCGTCGGGCGCTGGCAAATCAAAGCCGGACGATCCGCATTCCGGTGCAGTCGGCGGGCAAAATCAATAAGATCAAGTCGGTGCGCATGAAGTTGACCGAAGAACTTGGCCGTGACCCCACTGATGCGGAAATTGCCGAACATCTGGATTTTTCGGAACGGACCGTGGCGGGACTCCGGTTGGCGGATCTGCGGACTTTTTCGTTGCACGACCCGATTCAGCAGGGGGAAGAGGGGGAATTTCAGGATATTATTCCTGACCGTCATGCCATGACGCCGGATCAGATTCTTGGCGATGTGGAGTCGGTTTATCGTCTGATGGATCTGCTGGAGAAACTGGAAGACCGTGAGCGCAAAATTCTGGAAATGCGCTTTGGATTGCGTGGCAACCGGCCGTTGACGCTGGAAGAAGTCAGTCAGGAGATCGGCAGGACCCGGGAACGAGTGCGTCAGATTCAGAATCAGGCGCTTTCCAAATTAAAATCATTGCTGGTGGACGAGGCCGGGTTCGCTGCGGATTGAGCCGTGGCGTTTTTCCGGAAAATCAATAATTATCAACCGGTGCAAAGGAGGTGAGATCATGGATACCGAAGTTCGCGTCAAAAAGGGCGAAGCCATCGAACGCGCATTGCGCCGGCTGAAGAAAAAGCTCGACAAGGAAGGCACGCTGAAAGAACTCCGCAATCGGCGTCATTACGAAAAGCCGAGCGAAGTCAAACGCCGCGAAGCCAAACAGCGTCATCGCTGAAGTCCGGCTTTTCAGAAAAAACACCGGGGAGAATTCTCCGGTGTTTTTTTTTCGTTTTTCTCATTTCATGAAAAAAACGTTGGTGAGCATGTTTCCGTAAGAAAAACGGAAGGGCACATTATGACGGAGGAATGCCGGTATGGAAATATCTGATATTGATGGATATGGAGATCATGTATCCATTGTTTTCAGAAATGTGACGGATTCCAGCGTCATTTTTTTATGACGCATCACCAACGTTCCGGCGTCGGAAAAGATGGTTGCTCAGAGCTGCAAAGCTCCCTGTCGGAGAATGCGGGGCGTTGTCCCGGTGGCATCCACGACCGTGGACGCCAGCGCCCCGGGGGCAATGGCTCCGCCGTCAATCGCCAGATCCGGTTCTCCGCACAGCTGGGCCAGTGCTTCCGTTACCGTTAATACGTTCGGTTGTCCGGAGAGATTGGCGCTGGTGGAGGCCAGCGGGAAATCCAGCTCCCGCAACAGTTTCAGGATGAACGGATGATCCGGGATCCGGAAGCCCACCGTGCCTCCTTGGGTGCCCGGCGCGATGATGGTGATGGGGCCGGGGCAGTATTTTTCTGCCAGAGTCGCCGGCAGGCCTTCCAGTTTTACCCCCTCCAGGCGGCGCCAGTCCGCAGTGAAAAGTGCCAGCGGTTTAGATGCTTCCCGATGTTTCAGTTCATAAATCCTTTTTCGGGCTGCTTCGTCCGAAGCCCGGCAGACCAGACCGTACACCGTTTCCGTCGGCACCAGCACCACCGTTCCCGGATGGCGCAGAACCGCCGCGGCTTCCGCCACTGCCGCCTCGCAATCCGGCAGCAGCTGTATCCGTCGGGTCATTCCGTCTCCTCCTCCGGTTCATCCAGTCGCCAGTGAGGAATCCGTTCCCCCAGATAACTGCAGGCGAAAGCCACCACACCGGCCAGAAATCCGTAAACAGCACCGCAGGTCAGCACCCGGCCGAATTCCGCGTGTTGCATCAGGGCGGTCAGGTAGCCGCTGGCATGAATTTCCGTTTCCGTAAGCTCGATTCCCACCGCACCGACGAACATATAACTTAACCAGACTCCGGTAGCTGTCACCATGGCTGCCCAGGCGCAGTTTTTGGAGGCCTTCGGCACATACAGCGCTGTAACTACCGGAATGAAAATCACCACCAGCTGCGAAGCCCAGCTGTTGATCATCAACTGGTAAATGCTGGAAACCTTCAACGCCAGAAACGTCGCGATCACCGTCAGCAGCAGCGTCGCAACCCGGGTGACTTGCAGCATCCATTGATCCGACAGCCGCGGCCAGATCGGGCGGATGACATTGTTGGTCAAGAGGGAGGACGCCGCCAGCAGCGAACTGTCCGCCGAACTCATAATCGCCGAAATCAGGGCGCTCAGAAATAGAATCAGAATCAGCGGTGACAACTTCCCTAGCACAATAACCGCCATGCGCGGCAGAACCTGGTCTTCCAGATTGCCGCCCATTACTTCAGCAGTGATGTTGTAGCGGGCCAACACGATCCGGGCGGCAAAACCGATGGTGATCGGCACCAGGGCGATCGCCGCATAGAAAAAACCGGCGATGATGGCACTGGACGTGGCAATTTTTTCATTGCGGCTGGAAAGCGAGCGCTGCACCAGATCCTGCCCCACCATGCAGCCCAGGCCCATGATGATCCAGGAGCCGATATAGTAAACCCAGCTTTCTGATTCCGGTTTGGCGATGCTGAGGTGTTCCGGCGGCACATTGGCGAAAACGCTGACCCAGCCTCCTGCTTCCTGCACTGCTCCGGGAACAATCAGAAACAGCCCGACGATGATTAAGGACACCTGTACAATATCCGTCAACGTGACTGCCCACATGCCGCCGGCAATGGTGTAGATCAACACCACTACTGCGCCGATGAGCGTTCCGTAGGTACGGTCCATGCCGGTCAGCACCTGCAGAATCGTTCCCATTCCGAGTACCTGGGCGCCCAGCCAGCCGACATAAACTGGAATCATCCAGACAGACGCGTAGACCCCCGCCCATTTGCCGTAGCGGCGCTCGATAATGTCAGTAACAGTCAGGCATTTCAGACGGCGCAGCAGCCCGACGATGAAAACTCCTGCCAGAATCAGGCTGAGCGATGCGCCGAACGGATCGGCGATAACTCCGCCTACGCCATCGGAGAAGACCGTTGCCGCCACCCCCATGCTGGAACCTGCTCCGAACCAGGTGGCCAGCAGCGTCGCTGTCGCCATCCACAGCGGCAGCCGGCGGCCGGCGACCAGAAAATCGTTCATTCCCTTCACTCGGCGGCTGGCGTACCAACCGATCAGCAACATGCCCAGCACATAGATGGCGATTCCACACCACAGGAGAGTTTGGGTACGCTCCGGCAGGCCCAGGCCGGCGACGCCGGTCGCGGAGTTCATCGTTTCCGCCAGAGGAACAGTCTGATTTTCCATCTCACGATGATTCCTTAATTTCTGAAGCAGCAAGAATAAAAAAACCGTACTTCCAATAAGCGCCATAACTTACTAGGAAATACGGTTTTTTCAATCCGTCAAGGAGAAAAATCCCGGTTTTTCAGGGACATTCCTGTTTTTTTTTCGCCGGTTCTTCCCGGCTTCGGGATTGCCCGGTCAGGCTTTCACGGTATTCCGCAGGGTACCGATTTCGTCGATGACGACTTCCGTCACATCGCCGGGACGCAGATAACGCGGCGGTTCCTGTGCCATGCCCACGCCGGAAGGCGTACCGGTCAGAATCACCGTTCCCGGCATCAGCGTAATGCCGTTGGAAAGGTGGGAAATGATGCGGCGAATGCTGAAAATCATGTCGGAAACCGGCTGGTCCTGCATCAGCTTCCCATTCAGAAACATCTTGACATGAAGTTCTTCCGGGTTCGTAATGCCGGTTACCAGAAACGGACCGACCGGAGCGAATGTATCGAAGGATTTTCCCCGTGCCCACTGGCTGTCGATTTTCAACTGCACGTCCCGTGCCGAAACGTCGTTGGCGCAGGAAAAGCCCAGCACGTAATCCATGGCGTCTTCTTCGCTGACGTAACTGGCGGTTTTCCCGATGATGACTGCGAGTTCCGCCTCATAATCCACTGCGTTCGGATAAAGCCGGGGCAGTTGAATGGCATCGCCATGGGCGGCCAGCGCATTAGTGGTCTTGATGAAGACCAGCGGATTGGTCGGCGGTTCGGCGTCGCATTCCCGGCAATGGTCCACATAGTTGGCACCGATGGCGAGCACGTTCGGGATCGGCACCGGGGTAAGATAGGTATTGATGGAGGCGAGCCGGACGGTTTTTCCAGTTTCCCGGAGAGTGCCGGCAAAGATGCAGCCATCCAGCAACTGAACCTCTTCGCCTTCTACCCGGCCGAAACACACTGTGCCGGCGGCGTCTTTGAAACGGACATATTTGGCCATTTTTGATGAATCCTTTCCGAATTTTTCAGACACCGCGTCACCCTTTTTTTTACTTTGGAGCACGGCCGGGTGTCTGGACGTATAATATGATAAATCTGTACAAATTATAATATAGCATTTTTTTCCCATTCGGCAACCCGGGATGTCGGTGATCGGCGGGGGGATTTTCCTGTTTTTTTCAGAGAACGGCTTGAACGATCCCTCCATATCGTGCTACATTACGGAATGAAATCGTCTGAATCAGTACAAGGAGGATCTGTTGTGAAGTTCGCGGGTGGAGTGTGGATGCCGGCAGTGCTGGGGGCACTGCTTCTGTTCCTGACGGGGTGTGTCGGAGGGCAGACTGCCGTCGCCCGGATCATGCCGCCGCTGGAGGGACAGACGGCGTCGGACGGTTCTCCGGTGGTGGCCAATCTGATGGTGGAGAATCGTGGCGTTTATCTTTTTAACTGGCTGCCGATATGGTCCGGGAATCCGAACCGCCCGAATTTGCGGAAATATCACCTGTTCCGGGACAGCATGCGGCCGATTCACATGCGGTTTATGCTGGAGACAGCAACTGCCAAAGCCGGTGCCGGTCGTTACTTGGATCAGAAGACCGCAACTGAGGAATCGGGGGCCTTTTCCCTGTGGCTTTTCTGGAATCGCACCACGCGCAGTACCGCGGTCGCCGTTGACCGCCTGAAGGAGAAGGAGGAGTGACATGGCCGACGGTGAATTTCCCGGAGCACTGGAAGACCTGATCGAACTGTTGAAGAAGCTTCCCGGCATCGGACGGCGGGGAAGTGAGCGTATGGCACTGGCATTGCTTCAGTGGCCGGAAGATAAGCTGCACGCACTGGGTAATTTATTGGCCACGCTGCCGGAAACGGTCGGTCACTGCCCCGAATGCGGGGCCCTGGCTGCGGCGGGGGAACGCTGCCGGATCTGCCGGATGCCCGGAAGGGATCGGACATTGTTGTGTGTGGTAGAGGAACCGCAGCAGATTTTCGCCATTGAAAAAAGCGGGCAGTACCGGGGATTGTATCATGTTCTCGGCGGCAGATTGTCGCCCCTGGAAAACCGGAACGGAGAAGATCTCAATACGGATTCCCTGGTGGCCCGCGCCGCTTCCGGGGAATTCCGGGAAGTGATTCTGGCATTGAGTGCTGATGTGGAAGGCCGGGCTACCGCGGTTTATGTCGGAGAATTGCTGAAACCGACTGGCGTTCGGATTTCCCAGCCGGCGCTGGGGCTGCCGGCGGGGGCGAGTCTGTCGTATGCCGATGCTGCCACCATCAGCGCGGCTCTGGCCGGAAGAAAAGAAATATGACGGATAGTAAATTCCGTATAATAAACATAATGGAAAAATGACGGAGAAATGACGGCACAGTCTTGCAAAGGGGGGGCTCCGATGCCGGCCAGCCGGCGGAGACAACGCGAGAGAGCTTTTTTTTACGGCAGCCTGCTGGCTCTGCTGTTGTTCGGGCTGCTGCAGGCGAAGACCGATGTGACGCTTGCGGGAAATGAATCCACTCGGTTTGCGACCATCCGGGCGATTGCGGAACAAAATACATTTGCGATTGACGGCAAGGTCTTCCGTTCGGTGGACCGGGTGGTCCGGGACGGGAAAGTCTATTCCGACAAACCGCCGTTGCTGCCATTGCTGCTGGGGGCCGCCTGCAAGATTCCGGTAACGTTATTCGGCTGGAGCTTTGAGGAACAGTACGGACTGTTGATCTATCTGGTGAATTTCCTGTTCTTTACCGGCATCAATCTGGCGATTTTCTTTTTGTTTTATCGCAGACTCCGAAGGATGAAAGGGACGTTTTACGTCAGATGGCTTCTGGCTTTTTCGCTCTGTGCGGGCAGTTGGCTGCTGTCTTATTCGGTGACGATCAACAATCATACCCCCGCTGCTTTGTTGCTCCTGCTCTGGTTTCTGCTGCTGGAAGAGGCCTGCCGGACGCGGGGACACGGAGCCGCTCTGGGGGCCGGACTGGCCGCCGGATTGGCGTTTACGATAGAAGTTCCGGTGGGCGCGATCATCGGTCTGGCCGGACTTCCTGCGGTTTTCCGAACGGCCGTTGAGGGGCGGGACTGGCGGTTCCCCGCGGCCTATTGTCTGGGGGGGGCGGTTACCGCTGCCCTGTTTCCGGTCGTCAATTACCTGGCCTTCGGGACGGTGATGCCGCTTTATCTGGCTGGGACGGGGACTTATCAGCCGGGAGCGGCTTTCCATTTTCAGGGCGTATATTGGTGGGAAACGCTTTTCGGACGGCGTGGCTTGTTTTCCTATCAGCCGCTGGTGCTGGGGGCGTTGCTCGCGTTGCTGGGGTGGAGGGGGATGTCCCGGCCGGAAAAAGCGCTTGCCGGTGGCTGCGGGGCCATTATCGTTTTCTATTTGACGTTCACCAATGAATACGGGGGCTGGGCCTATGGGTTCCGCTATCTGGTCGCGGTACTGCCTGGATTGTGGTTTCTGGCGGCACGTTACTGGTTGCCGGTCTGTCGCGGAATCAGGCGGCAGGTGTTCTTGACGTTGTTGGCGGGGATCGGATTTTGCACTGCCGTGGTGGGGAGTTACAATCCGTTCTGCAGTGGCTATGAGGGGTATCGTTCCCCGCCGGGGACGATCGATCATGAGGTACGCAATTCCTTTGCCGCCAATCTTCTCGCGGCTTCTTTCGAACGTGATTCGGAAAGTTTCCTGTGTCGTATGCTTTTTCGCTTTTACGGGGAACCGGTGGCGTTGCGTTATTTGTATGAAGCCTATACCAATACCAAGAACATCGGAATGCTGGCAACGGTACATGACCGGCTGCAGGAATTTTATGCAAAAAAGGAGTGATGTCTGATGCCGTCTTCCCGTTCCCGGGCCTGGCGCTGGGTACCCAGTCTTTATTTTGCCGAAGGAGTGCCCTATGCCATTGTCGGTACGGTTTCTGCCGTTCTGCTCAAGAATCTGGAGATGTCCAACCGGGAACTGGCGGTCTGGACCAGTTTGCTGACGTTCCCCTGGGTGGTCAAACCGCTCTGGGCACCACTGCTGGATCTTTTCAGTACCAAGAAGCATTGGATTGTTGTGATGCAGGTGCTGATGGGGGGCGGGTTTGCCGCGGCAGCATTGATGTTGCCGTTCCAATTTTCGGACCGTCTGCTGATTGCGGTGCTGATGCTGATTGCATTTGCCTCGGCGACTCATGACGTGGCGGCGGACGGTTTTTATCTGATCGGTCTGGATGCCCATGAACAGGCGTGGTTTACCGGGATGCGCTCCACCGCTTACCGGATTGCCACTGTGACGGCGCAGGGGGTACTGGTCATGCTGGTGGGTATGTTGCAGGAACGTACCGGCGATATCCGTACGGCGTGGATGATCGGCTTGCTGGCTGCCGGAATTCTGATGGGGGGGCTTGCGCTCTGGCACGGACGGATGACGCCGGCGGTGGAAAATGCCGCGGCGCATCCCGGTCTGCGGGAAGTCCTTGCCGGATTCGGTACGGCATTTACCGCATTCTTCCGGAAAAAATATGTGGGGCGGGCCCTGGCTTTTCTGCTGCTTTATCGACTGGGGGAATCTCAGCTGGTTCGACTGGCTGCGCCGTTTATGCTGGACGGTCGTAACGCGGGAGGCATGGGACTGAACAATGTGCAGCAGGGATTCATTTACGGCACCGTCGGTGTGCTTTGTCTGCTGGCGGGGGGGATTCTCGGGGGGATGGTGATCGCCCGGGGTGGGATGCGGCGCTGGCTCTGGCCGATGGCGCTGGCGATCAACCTGCCGGATCTGGTTTATGTGTATCTGGCCTGGCGAATGCCGGAATCGTTATGGACGGTCGGGGCGGCGGTGGCGGTGGAACAGCTCGGATATGGATTTGGCTTCACGCTCTACATGTTGTTTATGGTGGCATTTGCCGAGGACAGCGGACGCTTCAAGACCAGCCATTTTGCCTTGATGACCGGATTCATGGCGCTGGGGATGATGCTGCCGGGTATGATTTCGGGGGAAATTCAGAGCCGGATCGGGAATTATCTTGGATTTTTCTGGTATGTTATGGGCTGTACCCTGCCGAGTTTCGGAGTGGTCGCGCTGATTGCAAAGGTGATTCCGGCGGATTTCGGCTGTAAATCCAGAGATGAGGCCGGAGAGCGGTAAGGGGACTGACGCAGATGCGGACGGCGGTCCCGGGAAACGGAAGGGCGGCAATGCCCTTCCGTTTTCCAATAGGTTATTCTGTTTCCGGCGTGGCATCCGGAAGCTGGAATTTCACCACGCGAGTAACGGCGAAACGCCGGACAGCGAGATTGAAACTACGTTTGTCCTGGATCAGTTTTTTGAATTCCTCCAGTGTTTTAACCGGCTGATCATCCACGCTGACAATGATTTCGTAAGGTTTGAGTCCGGCTACCGAGGCGGGGCTGCCCGGGCGGATTCTGGCAATCAGCATACCGGGGTCTTTCTCCTTCATCCGGAAGTAATTGCGGACTTCGAAGGTGGGCGCGACAACAGTCAGGCCGATGTTTTTGTCGGTATAGCGCGGAGCGTTGCTGAAATTGACGGGGGCCTGGGTGACGGTCAGCTGTTTTTCTTCCAGTTTGCCGTCGACGATGACGCCGAGGGCGATCCGGTTGCCGATTCCGAGTTTGGTCAGACGCGTGTTTAACTCATTTTCCACCGGCTGCCACGGAGTGGGGATTTGATCAAAGTACCGTTCGGGAATTTCGTCGTACTGTGCCCACGGAAATTCCTGGAGGTATTCGTTCATGGAGATGTCATAGCCGTTAAGCTCCAGACGCTGCTGAGAGTTTTCCGGGCGCAGATAAAGCAGGACATCGCCGGATTTCAAGCCGATTTTCGCCGCCGGGGAATCGGGCAGCACGTTGGTGATGAGCAGGCCCTTGCTGCCGTTTTCCGTCTGGGATGAAGCGTTGTTGGCACGTGCCAGCTCCGGAGTCAGGCGTTGAAAATCCGCTCCCAGCCAGGCGGTCCGGTTACGATCGCCGGCTTTTCTGGGGACGTTGTTGGGGTCCAGGGCCCGATCCGATTGGAGCAGGGCGGCGAGGCGTTCTCCGGTGACCGGATCGGGGCGGTCGGAGGCGTAACGGTCCAGATTGTCCCGGCGGATCATCGGCAACAGCAGCAGCTGCTGGTCGGCGGTGAAGAGATAGCCGTTCTCCGAAGAGGAGTAGAGTGGTACCGGGATCTGCATATTGTTGTAGCCCGTTTCAAAACCGGTCAGACGTGTGGGCTGGGGTTTGATCTGGAGTTTGCCATCGAAATTCCGGATGGTAACAGTGTTCAGGAGTTGTCCGGCCAAGGTTCCGGGGCGGCGGTTGTAAAGGCGGATTCCTGTGCCGGGAAGCGGAGAATCCGGTTGCGCCAGCAGTGCACCGAAGTCATTCAGAGAACCGGCAAAACTGCAATCGACGATTTTGTCGCCGTGAAACACGAAAATCCGTTCCAGCCGAGCAGTCTGGTCTGGGGAGAGCCGTAGATTGACCAGCAGTTTCCCATCCGTCAGTTTGAGGGCGATGGCGTCGAATTCATTTTTTTCCTTGCCGTCGTCACGGCGCATGATCATGATTTGCGGAGTGTTGCTGTTCCGGGACGCCAGCCGGATTCGGACTGGATAGATGTTTTCCTGCAGGAAGGCGGTCAGTTTTTCCAGCTGTTTATGCCGTTCTTCCACAGATTGCCGTTTCCATTCCGACGGAGGGGCCAGGCGATCGGCATCCAGCGGGAATTCTTCGGTCATGGTGACGGTGGCGACTTTTCCGGAGCGGTCAACCAGCAGGGTGTTGGGTTTTACGCGCTGGTAATCCCGATCCGTCGCCAGGTTGCGGAAGACGCTTTCGCTGCTGTCCGGGGCAACTCCGGCAATGGGAATGCCCTCCTCTTCCACCAGGAAAAATTGGTAAAGGGGCCCCTGTACATTGCGGTCGAACTGCAATGGCTTCCAGTTTTCGGGCGGATTTTCCACCTTCAGCAGACAGCTCTCCTGGTCCGGAAAAAATGCAATCGGGCGCGCAGCGTACGCTTTCCCCTGGAAGACGACTTCGATCCGAGCCACCCATTCCGGCATCAGATAGAGATCGGTCGCCAGCACTTCATCCGGAGCGATGACGAATCCGGGTTGGGAGACCGGACGCTTTCCCTCGACCAATCCATCGGCGCCGGCGACATGATATTCGTTGCAGTTCGGGCATTTGTAGCGCGTGGTCACCGCCGGCATCTCGCCGCTGGGGGAAACTTTTAAAAACGTTTCCACGCGTACGATCGAATTCCCCAGCATTTTCAGCAGATTACGGTTAAGTCCGGCTGCCGCGACGGTCCGTTGCCGCGCTTCCGCGGGGGCGGTCGGTTGAGGGGTAGCGGCTGTGCCGGAAGACAGCGCCAACAGGAGAATCGGAAAAAATAACCTCATAACTGCTCCTTGTGGTAATCAGTCAAGTAATCCAGAACCAGCTGGCGCGGAGCGCCATTGCGCAGGATGCTGATGGTTACCCGGGTTTGGGTATCCAGTTTCCGGAGGGCCTCTTCGTAGATCTTTTGGAGTTCATCCAGAGATTTGATCGGGACATCGTCGATGGATTGGATGATGTCGTTGCGCATTAGTCGGGCATTGGCGGCATTGCCGAAATTTTCCACGCCGTAAACGAATACGCCTTCCGGCTGATAGAAATAGAGATTCGGCGTGTCAAAGCGATTGATGGCTTTGGCGGTGAATCCCCAGCGACCGAGGGCGACCTCATCGCCTTCGATCCGGCCTTTGGCGCGGGGAGCGGCGGTGAGAGTCAGGTTTTTTTCATTGCGTACTACGGTGAATGATACGGGTTCATCGAAGGGCAACAATCCGAGCAGTCGGCGGATCGCCGGCAGTTCTTCCTGATTCATGGCTGAAACCGGTTGCCCGTTTACGGCGATAATCCGGTCGTTCGGCTGGAAACCGGCCCGTCGGGCCGGACTTCCCGGGTCGGTGCCGGAAACCATGACCCCTTCGGAAAAATTGAAATAGATGTTCCGATCGAAGTCGTGCAGCGGTTGCAGCTGGAAACCGAACCAGGCCCAGTTGACTTTGCCATATTCCCGGATACGCGGCAGTACGATACGGATGATCGGCGAGGGAATGGTAAAACCGATTGCTCCGCCGAGCAGCATCCCCAGGGTATTGATGCCGACTACCTCTCCCTGAGTGTTGACCAGGGGGCCGCCGGAGTTGCCGGGAGAGATGGAGGCATCGGTCTGGTACCAGAGCGTGTATTTGCCGTTGGTGGGCAGATAGCGGTTGGCACAGGAAACGATACCAATGGATACTGAGCGGGCGAGGCCCCATGGAGCCCCCATGGCCATGACGAAATCGCCTTCATTGACCGGTTCCGCGGCCAGCGGTGCGAATGGCAGAGGCGGGGCATCGTCGGGACGTTCCAGACGCAGCAGGGCGAGGTCGAGGTCTTTGTCGCTGCCGACGATTTTGGCGGGCCAGGCGGAACCGTCATGAAGCAGGCAGCGGATTTCCCGGGCTTTGTCGATGACGTGGTAATTGGTCAGCAGTTCTCCGTCCGCTGAAATGAGTACACCACTGCCGGAAACGGCGTTGGCACTGTTTTTCCCGCTCTCCAGGTCATCGCTGACGACACGAATGTACACCACCGCCGGGAACACCCGTTCTCCGGCCTGCCGGACGATCTGCTGAAATTCCGAATCATACAATCCCGCCGGATTCCCGCTCCGGCAGCCGGATAAGCCGATGGCGGCCAGAGTCAGAAGCGCGGCGGCCGCCTTGATCACGATTTTGCGCATGAATGATCAATACTCCCACGGTTGCGTTATTTTGCTGGTCCTTTTACTGTAGGCGTTTTCCACAGGAAAACCAGTTGCAGAAGTGGAAAAAAACAAAAAATCCCCCCTTCCTTTGAAGATGGGAACAGGGATTGGGCTAGCGTAACGGCTTTCCCTGCCGCAAAGTATTCAGCAGTCCGTTCAGACCGTATCGCTGCGCATAGGCCGCTACCTTACGGTATCCGCCGCCGTAGATTGGATCCGGATTGCTTTCCATGCGGCGGACCATTTCCGGCCGGCCGGATGCGCGGTCGGCCAGCGCCGCCACATATTCGGCAAATCCTTCGCGGATCTCTTCCGGATACCGGGCGCCGGCGTGGTGTTGCATCCAGTCATGGGCGATTTCATGGGCACAGCTTTCGATGAAACGCTCCCGGGGCAGGTAATCCAGGACATAGACGGCACACCGGCGATTGAGTACTCGTTCCTCGACCGGGCGATCATTGCGGTAGAGAATCCGGCTGTTCTGTTCAAAGTGATAGAGGCCCAGTTCCTCATCAGACCATTTCCGGCCGGATTCCGCCAGTCGCCGTTGCAGCAACGGCCGGTCGGCCAGAAAGAACTGTAAGCGGCAGGAAGGCGCGTCCCCGAGCAGGCGGGAGACCAGCGTCCGGGTTTGCTCGAAGATTTTTCCGGCCTCGCCGCGGTCCGTAACCGGTGCACGGCCACAGTCCGCACAGAGACGGCGCCCGTCCGGCAGCGACGTTCCGCGCCCGGGCAGGCGGCAGGCGAAGCAGCGAGGAAGCGCGGCGCATTCGTTGCAGTAGAGGAGTTCGCCGTCAGGGGTGAGCAGTTTCCGATAAGTTCCGGTCAGCTTGCTGCCGCAGATCCGACAGACGGGCAGGGTCTTTTCCAGACAGTGCCGGGAACAGAAAGCCCGGTCACCGGAAGTCAGATATTCCGGACCGCAGCGACGTTTGCAGACACTACAAAGCGGCCGGGTGCGGGCGAGACAGCGTTCGGAACAGTAGTCTTTGCCATTTGCCGTCAGGTAACGCCCCCGGATGGCTGTGCCGCAGACCGTGCATTCCGGCGCAGCGGCACCGGCCGTCGTTACGGGGAATCCGGCGAGGCAGAACAGCCAGCCGACCAGGAACGGGATGGATACCGGGAACTTCATTCGGCAAGAATCGCTTCGATTTCTGCCAGCTCTTCCGGCGCGAATGCCGTATTTTTCTGAGCCTGGACCAGTTCGCGGATCTGTTCCGGACGGCTGGCACCGACGAGCGTGGAGGTGACCGCAGGCTGCCGCAGCAGCCAGGCGAGCGCCATGGCGCCGAGTGTCTGACCACGCCGGGTGGCGACATCATTGAGGAGGGCGATTTTCATACGCAGCTCGGGGGTGATCCGGTCGGTTTTAAGGAAATGATTACGCGTTGCGCGGGAATCCGCCGGGATGCCGTTCAGGTAACGGTCGGTCAGCAGCCCCTGGGCCAACGGCGAAAAGACAATGCCGCCGATGCCTTCGCGTGTCAGCAGCTCCAGCAGCCCGTTCTGTTCATAGGTTCGATCGAATAAATTGTATCGGAACTGGTGGATGATGAAGGGCGTCCGGGTTTCGCGCAGGATTCGCACTGCTTCGGCCGTCGCTTCCGGGCCGTAATTGGAAATGCCGACGTAAAGCGCCTTGCCGCTGCGGACGATCTGTTCCAGTGCCCCCATCGATTCTTCCAGCGGGGTATCCGGATCCGGACGGTGGTGGTAGAAAATATCCACATAGTCCAGTCCCAAGCGCTTCAAACTCTGGTCGCAACTGGCAATCAGGTTCTTGCGAGAGCCCCATTCGCCGTAGGGGCCCGGCCACATCAGGTAGCCGGCCTTGCTGGAAATGATCAGTTCGTCCCGGTGGGTGCCAAGCGAATCCCGCAAGATCCGTCCGAAGGTGAGTTCGGCACTGCCCGGTTCCGGGCCGTAGTTATTGGCCAGATCGAAGTGGGTGATCCCCAGATCAAATGCGGTTTCGGCCATGGTGCGGGCATTTTCATAAACATCGACGCTGCCGAAGTTGTGCCACAAGCCCAGCGAGACGGCCGGAAGCAGCAGCCCGGAACGGCCGCAGCGGCGGTAATTCATTTGGGCATAACGGTCGGGATCGGGACAGTACGTCATTTCGGGCAAGTTCCTTCCATTTCGTTCAAATTCAGCATGTCGCACAGGATCGGGGTAAGCGCGTTGGTCATCCGGTAAAAGCCGAGGTCGGTCGGGTGAATGCCGTCCACCGTGCATTCATCCCAGTCTTCGCCGAAAAAGCGGCTGCCGTCCACAAAACGGATGGCCCCGTCCCCCGCCGCCCGGCGACGTTCCACTTCGGCACGTTCTACTGCCTGGTAGCGGGCGCGCATGCCGACGCGGTCCAGGCTCTGGTCTCCGACGGCGTCGCGGCCGTACATGGTGCCGGAAATAACCGCGATCGGGGTTTCCGGGTGGCTTTCCCGGAGAATGTCAAGAAAAACCGGGAGGGTCTTTTCCATGTGTTCGACGGTTCCGGTATTGGCTTCGTAGTCGATGAGGTAGGCGGCGGGGTCGGCGATTTCCGCGAGCATCCGGGCGATTTCCGGTTCTCCCTTGCCGCTGCCGGAGAAGCCGTAATTCAGCACCGGCATATGGAAACGGCGGCTCAGCTGTGCCGGATAACTCATCCCCGGCCGCGAGGCGCAGCCGCCATGCAGAATGGAGGTACCGTAGGCCACGACCGGACGGGAATCCCGCCACGGAGCGGGAGGTTCCACCCGGGCATGGTCGTCCACCCCGATGAATACTGAATCCACACCGTTGTACAAGGGGAAATGGATCAGCACTTCCCGCATCTCCCGGGTCAGGTTCTGCACCGGTTCAGCCGTATATTCCACCGCTTTCAATTCAAAACGGGTGACGCCGACGAAGCGGAGTTTCCCGGACGGATCCGAGCAATATACGTCAAATCCGCCGCTGCCGGTCTGCGGCATATGATCCATCACGTAATCGTTTTTCAGCCGCACCCGGAGCACAATCCGGCTGCTGTCGGTACGGAATCGAACTTCTCCGCCGGCCGTGTGCCAGCTCAGCAATGCTGCGCCGGCGGCGTGCCAGGGCTGTTCCGCCGCCCGGGGCATCCGGGATTCATCATTGGGCAGCCGCCGGTAGACACGGTCGCGGTCATACCAGTAAAAGCCGGAAAGTCGCAACGGCTTTTCCGCCGGAAGGAACCACTTCAATCCGTCGCCGTCGACCGGCTTGAGCGCCATGGCAGGATCGATTTTGCGGGCGTCACTGTCGGAATTCATCGCCAAAAACCCTTCTTCATTCGATTGTATTTCCGGAAAAAATGCGATAGATTACCAAGTATGATGATCAATTTACCGGCGGAAGACGGGCAAGGCAAATGGACAACGCAGATTTTGAAGCAAAATTTTCCAGTCTCCTTCAGCGCGTTCGGACGCATCTGGAAGGGGCGCCCGGCTGCCATGACTTTGATCATACGCTGCGGGTGCTGCGCAACGCGGAAAGTCTTGCCTCCGAGACGCCCGGCGCGGATCTCCGGATCGTCCGGCTGGCTGCGCTGCTGCATGATCTGGCCCGGCCGGAGGAAATGCGGCTTCAAGGCCGGGCGTGTCATGCCCGGCTCGGTGCGGCCATGATTCCGGAATTCGTCGCGGATTGCGATTTTCCTCCGGTTCTGGTGGCCGCCGTCGCCGAGGCGGTGCGAACCCATCGTTATCGCGATGACGCCCGTCCCCGGACGGTTGAAGGGAAGATTGTCTATGATGCGGATAAGCTCGATTCGCTGGGAGCGGTGGGGGTGGGGCGTGCCTTTCTTTTTGCCGGCCGTGCCGGAGCCCGGCTGCATAATACTGCCCAGGAGGCGCTCGCTTCTCCGCCGTACAGTCGTGAGGATACGGCTTACCGGGAATATCTGGTAAAGTTGCGGAAGCTGCCTGCCGCCATGTTGACGGAGGCCGGAAGAGCGGCAGCTGCGGAACGCGTGGTGTTTATGAAGGAATTTTTCCGCCGTCTCCATCTGGAGTGCGGTCAGACCCCGTCTTGGGAGGAAGAAAAGTGAAACTCGAATGCCCTTATTGCTGGCAGCATTATGAGATCAATGCGACTGATCGGGATCAGGATTTTGTCTGTCTCTGCTGTGAACAGACTTTTAACGGCAAGGATGCCCTGCTGTTGCCGGAGTCCGGCGGAGGAGAGCGGAAATGGTGCCGGATTCTGCTGGCCGCAGTCGTGCTGCTGGTGATTTTCAATCTTTTTCTGTGGTGGCAGTGTGGGGGCCAGGAACGAAAGACGACGAATGCAACAGAATTCTCTGTTTCGGCATTGCCGCCGTCTCTGGAACGCGATTTTGCGGAACTGCGGGAGCGTCAGACACGGTTGGAGGAGCAGGTTCGGGCCCTGCAGGAGGAACTGCGGAAATTGCAGCTGCCCGATGGCGATCGGAGGGCGGCGGAATGAGAAAACGAACATTCCAATGGGCCGTGCTGCTGTCTCCGGTTCTGATTTTGATAGCCGGGGGATGCGGAAGTGCCGGAAATGAGTATTTCGCCCGATTTGATCCAGCCCGGACCGGAACGCGTCCCGGATGTGAACTTCTGCTGGAACTTCGTCCTTATCAGGCCTTTTCTGAATATCACAGCGGCCCGGCAGTGGTGATGTCGCTTCTGGATTATTACCGGGTGTCGGATATCCGTCCGGATGCCGCCACCGAAGAACGTCTGGCTGCCGAACTGGGAACTCGCGGCGATGAGGCGCGGCAGGCGGGCGGATATGCCGGGACCTCACCGGAAGAGATGAAAACACTGCTGGAAAAATATGGATTTCAGGTGCGGCTTGATTTTGAAGATCGCCATGACGGCTCGGCCCTGGCACAGCTCCGGACCAATTTGCGGAATCGGATCCCGACTCCGGTCAAATGGGTGGACCGCGGCGGGCAGTGGATGCTGGCAGTCGGTTACGATGACCGGGGAACCCGGGAGACCGGGGATGACGTGCTGATTTTGATCAATCCGGTGGATCGCGGTGATGACAACCGGGACGGATACACGGTGGTCAATGCGGAACATTTCTACACCATGTGGTTTGATGTTTCCGGACCGATCATTCATTGGCGTCCGATGCTGACGGCGACACCGCGTGAACGTGCCTGGAGCGTGCTGTAGGCCGAGAAATGGGTAGAGAGGGGAACTTCGGAACAGAGCGGGAGTGAGGTTGCGGAAATGAACTGGGAATGGCGGAAGGTATGGAACGGACTTGTTGGAAAGCTGGGGTTGGTGCCTGCGGAGACGCCGTTGCCGGAGGTCAGAACGGAGGTGTCGGAGGCTGTTGCAGAAGAGGCTGATGAGGCACCTGCCACGGAACCGGCCGCTGCTGTTGTGGTCACGACGGAGCGGGAGCTGGAACCGTTTGAACGCCTGGCTTTATCCGGTCCCTGCCGGGTGGTATTGCAGTGCGGCGCCTGGAAAAATGCGGCGAACCTCACCTGCCCTGCCGGCGACGAAGAGCATTTTTGTTTCAAGCGGAACGGTGACAAACTCACCATCGACTATCGGGGAGTGTCCGGCGCCATTCTGGAATTGAAAAGTACCCGCCCGCTTCGTATTCTGAAATTGCGGAAACACATTCGAGTGCGTGTGCACAACCTTGCCGGCGACGAAATGGTTTGCAAACTTGCCGGTTCTTCCCGGATTTCTCTGCCTAACGTTGCACTGACCGCCCTGAAATTGAAGCTGGATGGCGGTTCCCGCGCCGAATGTCGTGGCGATATTCACCGTATGGAACTTTCCATTGCCAACCGCAGTTCCGCCCGGGTGGCCGGTGCCCTGGACCGCGTTCAGGCCAGGATCACCGGTTCCTCCCGACTGCGGGGCGGGACCATTCGTGACGCGGAAGTCGATGTGTCCGGCGGCAGTTCCGCCAAAGTGAAGGTTTCCGGTCGTCTGCGCGGCCGCACCACCGGTTCTTCCCGGTTGCAGTATTCCGGACCGGTACGGGACGTGGAGATGGCTGGAGTCCGTTGAAGAGGCAGGACTCAAGGCGCCAGAAAAAACGTCAAATCACCGTCTACCGGCTGAATCATCGAAATCGGCGCGTCTGCTCCCGCCGGAGCCAGCAGACGTCGATGCAGCATGTTCGTTTTTTCTGAGCCGGTCGCCAGGATTGCAATGTGTCGTGCCGCGTTGATGACCGGCAGGGTCAAGGTGAGGCGCGCCACTGCCGGTACCGCAGTTCGCGGAGGGGGGACCGCGACGACCGTTTCCCGCAATTCCTCCAGAGCCGGTGAAAATGGGAACAGTGAGGCCGTATGGCCGTCCAGGCCGACTCCCAGCTGCAGATAATCGAATCGGGGGAAATGGTTTCCTGTATCAAATAAGCGTTTTTCTTCCGCCAGCAGCGTACGATAACGGATTGCGCCATCGTTTTTTTCCGCCTCCATGCGATGCAGCCGTTCCGCAGCAAGGTGTAACGGGGCTGCCAGCAGCCGCCGCGCCCGCCCGAAATTGGAGGCAGAGTCCTCCGGTGGTACCGCCCGCTCGTCCACCCAGAACCATTCCACCCGATCCCAGTGCGGCCACTTCGCCGCCGTCAGTGCCGCAAACCAGCCATCCGGCGTTGTTCCCCCGGAAATCGCCGCCAGACAGACGCCATGCCGTTCCATTGCTGCCGCTGCGGTTGCGAAAAAATCCGCCGCAGCCTGTTGAAACATCTCTTCTGCTTTCATATCCGCCATATTTCCTGTTGGTTGCAAGACATGGTTTTACGAAGCCGGGGGGAATGAGAACAAGGATTTCCTCCCTGGTTTCCGGTCGCGGTGAAACAGTGATTCAGAGCGGGCGCCATTCGCGGTGATCTCTGAAAAGAAGTCCAGCCGCTGCTTCAGGGCCTTCAGTACCGGCCTGGTAAAAGTGAAGCGGCGAGCAGTCCGGAGAATCGCGCCAGGCATCAAGCACGGGCGAGAAAAGCTGCCAGCTGGCGGCAATGACATCACTGCGGATGAACAACGTCTGATCGCCGAGGAGTGCGTCGAGCAGCAGCCGGGCGTAGGCATCCAGGTTGTCGGCCCCGGCGAATTCGGCGTAGTTGAAATGGAGGGTCATGCCGCCCATGCAGAGTTTGGGACCCGGCTGTTTGGCCTGAATGGTCAGTGCCATGCCTTCTTCCGGCTGGACTTTGAGCACGAGGGTGTCCGGCTCCATGTCGGCGGAACGGATCGGAGCGAAAATGGAATGCGGCACATGTTTGAAGACGATGGCGATTTCACTGAGTTTTCGTCCGAGCCGCTTGCCGGAGCGCAGATAAAAAGGAACATCACGCCAGCGCCAGTTGTCAATAAAAAGTCGGGCGGCAACATACGTTTCGACATTGGAGTCAGGG
This sequence comes from uncultured Victivallaceae bacterium, assembly GCA_944389925.1. Classification (GTDB taxonomy): domain Bacteria; phylum Verrucomicrobiota; class Lentisphaeria; order Victivallales; family Victivallaceae; genus CALXOD01. The sequence continues at coordinate 51,179 of CALXOD010000061.1, forward strand.
GCGACGCCGGGTTCCTGACGGTAACCGGGCAGGTCGTGCCCCGCAACGTACTGGGCCCGGACGAAATCGGCGGCGGGACAGGCGGAGGAAAACGGGCGGATGGAGCGGATGAGTTTGAGCTTTTCATCCCGTACGGCATCGGGGAGAAAACTCTGCGGCATTTCCATGGCTGCCAGTGCCAGCATCTCCAGCATATGGTTCTGAAACATGTCACGCAGCAGGCCGGACTGTTCATAATATCCGGCACGGTGCTCCACCCCGAGTTCCTCGGCCACGGTGATCTGGACGTGGTCGATATAATGCCGGTTCCAGACCGGTTCAAACACGAGATTGGCGAAGCGGAGCATGGCGATGTTCTGCACGGTTTCCTTGCCGAGGTAATGGTCGATCCGGTAGATCTGGGATTCGGCCAGCGAGCGATGTAGTTCATGATCGAGTGCCTCCGCGGAGGCAAGATCATGTCCGAAAGGCTTTTCCAATACGACATGCCGCCAGGGGGTGCCGGATTCGGATTCCTGCAGCAGGCCCGCACCGGCAAGGCGGCCGATCACTTCGCCATAGAGAGTCGTGGAAATCGCCAGGTAGAAGAGATGATTTAGCGGCGTGGCCGATTCTTTGCGGTCGATTTCGCGCAGTTCGGCGGCGAGCGCCTGATAGGTTTCATCCTGCCGATAGTCTCCACGCAGATAATGGAGCATGTCCAGAAATCGTTCCCGCACAGCAGGCGCGTCGGCGGGCAGCGCACTGCGGATTTTTTCGCGGAAGGCGGCGGTGTCCAGCATGGCCCGGGCGCAGCCGATGATGACGGAGTCCTCATGCAGCAGCTTGCGGCGGAACAGCTGATAAAGCGAAGGAAAAAGTTTCCGCTGTGCCAGATCGCCTCCTGCGCCGAAAAGCACCAGCACCGCTGGTTCCGGCGCCACCTCAATGCACCACTTCCCCTGCCAGTAATTTTCCTGCAGCATGATTCCCCCACATCCAGCCGCTGTCTCTCATGCCGGCGGGCATGGGAACTGGCGACCGGGGCATTTTGATTTCAGATTTCGGGTTCGCCGCCGGGCAGAATCAAGACCGGCGGCATGGATGGCTCAATGTCCGGAGCAGCGGCATTTGCCGTCGCCGTGTTCGTGTCCGTGCTCATGATCATGGTGATGATTGCATCGGAAATCAGGATTGGCATTCAGCGTGCCGCCCAGGTACGCGCCGACCGCTTCGTCGACGTCTCCGGAGACGCCTCCGATCACCTGGATTCCCGCTTCGGAGAGCGCCTGGATGGCGCCGCCGCCGATACCACCACAGAGCAGGAGGTCGACGCCCTGAGCCTTCAGCAGTCCTGCCAGAGCGCCGTGTCCGCTGTCGCCGGTGGGAAGTTCCGTTTTTGCGGAAATCAGCCCTTCTTCGATGTGGTAGATGGCAAATGAAGGGGTATGACCGAAATGCTGAAATACCTGATTGTTTTGGCAGGTGACTGCGATTTTCATGGATGATGCCTCCTTATGTTCAAGAATATTAGGGTACATTCCCATGACAATATAGCGTTTTTCGGCTGGCTGTCAATCACTTTTGAGGGTTCTTGCCGCCTCGTATTACGAAAACGACAGGAAAATTTAGAAAGAAAAACTTTTCTTGAGATGGAAACCGTGTTATATTACCGTACGCTCTATGTAAACTTGGAACGTACAACGCTGAAAGATTATTCCATAACGATGGATGAAAATACCCGAAAATACCGGTCTCTGGTGGTGATTCCACGCCGCTGGGGTCTTTTGCCGACGCTGGATCTTTATGTCCTCCAGGAGTTTCTGATCAAGCTGAGCGTTCTGTTGCTGGTCTTTATCATTTTGTTTGTACTGGGAGACGTCTTCAACGAGCTGGGGGACTTTCTGGACGAAGAGGCGCCGATGCGTGACTTTTTCACGTTTCTGCTGCTGCGGCTGCCGGGTAATATCCGTTTTGTCCTGCCGATTTCCATGCTGCTGGGATGTATGTGGACCATGGCGACGTTCGGGAAAAATCTGGAAGTGACCGCCATGCGGGCATCCGGAGTGTCGCTGTTCCGTTGCGGGGGGCCGATTCTGGCGATGGGGCTGCTGGTGACCGGCATCAATATCTACTTTAATGAAGCGCTGGTGCCCTATACGGAGCGGGAAGCGATGGTGGTCCGCAACACTGCGGTGGAAAAGGGCGAAGATTTGAAAATGCTCACATACCGTTCGCCGGACCGTTCCTATAACTGGTTTTTCCGCTCGTTTTCCTCTGGGACCGAAAATTCCGGTGTCACCCTCAAGAAAATGCGTCCGGACGGTTCGCTGGAGTGGGACATTTCCGCCGCCCGGGTTCTTTTCAACGAGCATCGGGGGTGGACATTTGAGCGGGTGGTGCGGACTCCGTACAGCCGGGACGGCTTGATGCCGAAGCAGTCGGAGCATCTGCCTTCACTGACGCTGTCGCGGAAGGAACTGCCGGAGACGCCGGACGACATTTTCAATGCGATCAAGGACGAGGAAGAATTGCCCACATGGGTGATCTGGAGTCTGGTGGCCCGCAATCCGGATATGTCGGACCGGGTGCGTGCCATTTACATGACGGTTTTCTACTATCGGCTGGCTTTTCCCTGGGCCTGTTTTCTGGCGGTGTTTCTGGGGATTCCGCTGGCGACCAAGAACGAGCGCTCCGGCAGTCTGATGGCGATTATCATGGCGGTGGTGATCATTGTTGCTTACATTGTAATCGCGCAGGTTTTCCTGGTCCTGGGCAAGGGCGGTATCCTGCCTGCGCCCATTGCCGGGCTGGCTCCGACGATTGCCTTTATCGCATACGGTTACTGCAAAGTGTTTTTCAGCCGGGCTTAGCGCCGGGGCGTCGGCGGAGCCGATGCGGGCAAAAGATGCGGGAGGTTGGGTGTGAACAGAATTTCCGATGGCGAACGGACGGTGATCCTGAGTTTTGTCCGGGCGTGTTTATCCGCAGAATTTTCCGGGGAGGAAACTCCCGTTGTGCCGGATCTGGCGCTGCTTCGGGAAGAGGGAGCCTGTTTTGTGACGTTGCATGAGGCGGATGGAACTTTGCGCGGCTGCATCGGGAATCTGGAGGCGTTTGAGCCGCTGGGAGAAAATCTCCGGCGCAATGCACTGAATGCCGCGTTCAGCGATCCGCGGTTTCCGCCGCTGGAGCCGGAGGAGCTGGAGGAAATTCAGGTTGAAATATCGGTATTGACGCCGGCGCGGCCGATTCCGGGACCGGAGGATTTTGTGATCGGGCGCGACGGCATCATTCTGCGTCGCGGGGAACGGGGGGCGGTTTTTCTGCCTCAGGTGGCGCCGGAACAGGGTTGGGACCGGGAGACGACGCTGGCGTATTTATCCCGCAAAGCGGGGTTGCCGCCGGATGGATGGCGGGCATCAGACGCCCGGCTATTCACATTTCAGGCGGAGGTATTCGGTGAACAGAGCGCGTAACTTGCATGCGGGGCGGGAAAAAGGGGGACTGGATAGTGGTTTCTCGTTTTTTCGCAGGAGGCCTTGCGTTTTTTCAGATTGGAGTGTATTAATATGGTCGCGGTAAAGGGGGGAAGCGCAAAAACAGCGGGAGCGGAGCTCGTGTTTTCGAGGAAGAAACGAAGTGTTTTTAACATAAGCGGGAGAAGAACGGAATGGAAAGTAGAAATGATCTGAGGGCAGCGGTAGACCGTTCCCGACTGATGATTCGGCTGTCAGTGATCGGCGGGCTGCTGGCCTTTGTGTTGCTGGCGCTGGTGGTGACGATGGGCATCATCAAAGACAGCTTCGCCGGTTCGGATGTGTTTGCCCTGGCGGTAGTTCCGTTGACCCTGTCGGTGTTGTTCGCCGTAGCCTCTCTGATTTACGGCATGCTGGGCAGCGCGGCCGCCATCGAGGATGAGGAAAAATTTCTGTTGGAGAAGCGCAAGGAGAACCGCGCACTCAATGTCGAGGAGGACGTGCGGTTTACCGCGGGACGTTCATTTGAAAATTATAAGAAATATGCACCGTATGTGGTGACAGTGGTGGCGGCGCTGGGAATGGCGCTGCTGTTGTTTTTGTTCTCCCGTTACTGGCAGGTGCGGCTGGGGGGTGGACCGAAACCGATCAATTCGTTGAATTCGGCCCTGGTGTCGGCGATTCTGATGCTGCTGTGCCTGTTCAGCGGGGCGTTTTTTGTCGGGCAGTCCCGGCAGACGGCATTCCGGTGGCTCCGACCGATGGGAAGCTGGCTGGTGGGGGCGGGAGGAATCCTGCTCGGCGCGGCGGTGGTGTCGATCTGCAATCACAATCAGGTGTCGATCGATGGTCGACTGGCACAGGTTGTTTTCTGGCTGCTGGCGGTGCTGAATGCGGAATTTGTATTGAATTTTGTCATTGAATTTTACCGTCCCCGGACTCTGGAAGAACCCCGGCCGATTTTTGAAAGCCGGTTGCTGGCGCTGTTTACTGAGCCGGGCGGGGTTATGCGCAATATGGCTGATGCGCTGGATTACCAGTTCGGCTTCAAAGTGTCCGGCACCTGGATTTACGGATTCATTGAGCGTTCGCTGTTTCCGCTGATGGTGGTCTGGGCGCTGGTGCTGTGGCTTTTTACATGTATTTACGAAGTGGGGCCCGACGAAGTGGGGATTCGGGAACGGTTTGGCCGGGTAGTTTCCGAAACGCCGTTGCGCGCTGGCGTTTATTTTGATCTGCCGTGGCCTTTCGGGAACATCAACCGTTTCAGCTGCACCCGGATCCATGAAGTGGTTGCCGGAGAAAATGAAAAAACCGAAAACGCAGGCAAGGCTGAAAAGAAACCGGAAGTGATCCTCTGGACCAAGGCTCATGCCAGCGGTGAAAATAATTTTGTTGTGGCCGTCGAGCCGGAAGGCATACAGAAAAAAGAAGGCCGGGACGGCGTTTCCATTGCTTTCCTTTCGCTGGGTATGCCGGTTCAGTACCGCATCCGGGAAGCTCAGTTGATGGATTATGCTTACAGAAATCGGGATCCGGAAGTGATTCTTAAGCGGATCAGTGAACAGGTCGCGACGGAATATCTGGCCAGCTGTTCGTTGATGCACATCATGTCCGATGGTCGGCACGAGGCCGCAGATGCGATGAAAGCCCGGATTCAAAAACTGGCGGACGCGGAAACGCTGGGGATTGATATTGTGGCGGTCAATCTGCTGGGGATTCATCCGCCGGTGGAAAAAGTCGCCCCCGCTTTCCAGGAAGTGATCGGTGCCATGGAGCAGAAAGAGGCTACCGTGTTGGAAGCCAAGGCTTATGCTGCGAAAATTCTGCCTGCCGCCGAGTCGAGGGCCCGGCAGATTGTGCAGGAGGCAACCTCCTATCGGTATCGCACCAGCAAAGTTGCTGAGGCGGAAAGCCTGCGGTTCGGGAAGCAGTTGCGTTCGTATCTGGCCATGCCGGAGATGTTCATGCTGAATTCGCATCTGGCGTTGTTGGAAAAGGATGCTGCGGATACGCGGAAATTCATTTTGAGCGCTTCGTTGCGCAATGAGATTTACGAGCTCAATTTTGAGCAGAAAGAACGGCTCGATCTGGTCGACGCCGATCTTGGAACATTGGTCAACAAGGATTGAAATTGCAATAGGGAAAGTATGCAGGGAGGCGAAAAATCTATGTCGACGAGCAATTTTTTCAAGCATTGGCCGACGGTTCTGCTCGGGGCGATTGTGGCGGTGGTGTTGTTCATGGCAATCGTCACGTACCAGGTCAATCAGAATGAGTGCGCGGTGATCACCACGCTGGGGCGGATTGAACAGGTCAGTCCGGAGCCGGGTTTGCACCTGCGCTGGCCTTATCCGTTTCAACGGGTTTACAAATTCGACCGTCGGACCCGCTGCTTTGAAGGCAACGCCGGCAAGCTGGAGGAATCCACCACCGCCGACGGTCAGAATATTCTGATTGGTATTTTCGTCAATTACCGGATCAGCAATCCGGAACTGTTTTTCACCTCGTTTGAACGGATCAGTGAGGCAGAAAAGCAGCTGAACAACTGGATGCGCGATTCCCGGAACGCCACGTTCGGTCGGTATCGGTTCAGCCAGATCATCAATACCGATCCGCAGAAGATGAAACTCGGCGCCATTCAGGATGAGATTCTCAAGGAACTGGTGGAACGTGCTACTCCGTTCGGTCTGGAAATCCAGTCGGTCGGTATCAACACGATCAATGTTCCGACCACGATCAGCGAAGAGGTGTTCAAACGGATGATTCAGGAACGCAAAGTGGTGGCGCAGGATTATCTGTCGCGCGGCGCTCAGGAAGCCTCCGACATCCGGACCAAGGCGGAACAGAGCCGGGCGGAAATCCTCACCAATGCCGAAGCGACTGCCAAGAGCATCCGTGCCGAGGGCGACGCTGAAGCGGCCAAGTATTACGAAGTGTTCAAGGAAAATCCGGAACTGGCGGTTTTTCTGCGCAAACTTGATTCGCTGCGCCGGATCATGAAGGGGCGTACCACGCTGGTGCTGGATACCAATGCCGCGCCGTTCGATCTGCTGAAGCCCGGTGCTGAAAAACTCAAACCCGTAGTCGGCCCGGTCGCCCGCTGAAAAACGGCACAGGAGAGACGGCAATCATGACGGAAATGGAAAAAAATACAACGGAATTTGACCACAGCGGTCAGTATGATTCCGGTTTGCAGTCCCTGGTGCGCAGTCTGCGCATGGCTTTCTTCTTTCTGCTGGTGTTGATCATCGGCATGCTGGTGTACTTCTTCACTCTGGGAGGGTATGTGGAAGTCAAGCCGCAGGAAGCGGTCATTGTTCTGCGTTTCGGGAAGTTCTACCAGGTTTACGATATCGGCTGGCACTGGTTTGTGCCCTATCCGGTCACGCGTTTTGTGACGGTGCGGACCAGTCCGCAGTTTCTGCGGGTTGATTTTACGGCCGCATCGACGTCGATTGACGGCGGCGACCAGGAAGGACGACCGCTGGAACCGGGACGGGACGCCTATTTGATGACCGGAGACGCCAACATTATTCATACTGCGTGGAATATTGTGTACCAGGTGTCCGATCCGAAAAAATATTATGAACAGTTGCAGACGCCGGCGGATCCGACCGCTCCCGATGAACTGGAAAAAGACGAATACGGTTATTCCGGACGTCGCGGTCCTCAGACCTTGCTGACCAACTTTTTCCGGCAGGCGGTGATTCAGGTGACTTCCGGGCTGAAGGTGGATGATATTCTTTATACCAAACAGAGTGCCTATCGTGAGGCGGTGCAGCGGGTATTTGCCCAGCTGGTGGAAAAGGCCGATTGCGGGATTGAAGTCACCGGCGTGACGCTGGATCGTGCGTCGGCACCGCTCAAGACCAAAGCGGCTTTTGATGAAGTGGCGGCGGCCAGCAATACGATGTCGACGCTGATCAACGAGGCCAAGGAATACATGGTACGTATCGGCAATGAGGTGAAGGCGGATGAGGTAAGTATCATCGCCGAAGCGGAGACTTACCGGAAGCAGGTGGTGGCGGAAGTGAAGGCGGAAAGCCAGTATTTCCGCAGTATTAATGAAGCCTATCTGGCCAGTCCGAAGACCGTGCTGATGGCGCTTTACAATCAGACCCTGGCGGATGTGCTGGAAGCGCAGGAAGGCAAGTATATTCTCGGTACTGTGACCGGGGAAGATCGTAAACAGGTTCGACTTAAGATCAATCCGGAACCGCCGCGCCTGGCGAAACCGGCGAATGCGGAGGCGGAGTAAACTATGACTACCGAAGTAAAATCCAATTCCTGCCCGGCCTGTGCCGGAAACCATGATCACGCCCATCATGGACACGATCATGGTCACGATCACGTTCACCCCCATGAACACCATGACGGCTGCTGCGGGACGGCAGCCGAAACCAAGGGGTTCTGTCCCTGCGGGCACGACGCACCCGGTGGAGTCGGGCACGACCGCGCCATGGGGCGGGTGGCATTCGCCCTGCTCGGTGGGATGCTGTGCGCCAACTCCTTTCTGCTGGACTGGCTGCTGCCGGAGCAGGAGTTCTCCGCCATGTTCAGCGCTTTTCTCGGTGCGGTGGTGCTGGCGTTGCCGATTGTTGCCACGGCGGTGAAGGACTTGCTGAACGGCAAAGTCTATATGAATGAGCTGGTGGCGTTGGCGATTCTGGCGGCGCTGGCCAGCGGGGATTTTCAGACGGCGGGGATCATTGCGTTTTTCCTGCTGCTGACCATCATCATTGAAACGCGGACCGCCAGCGGCGCGCAGCGTTCCATCGAAGAACTGATCAAACTGACGCCGAATACTGCCCGTAAGCTGGATGGCGACCGGGAAGTGGAGGTTGATGTGGTGGCGCTCCGGATCGGTGATATCATCCGGGTGCGTCCCGGCGAAAACTTCCCGGTGGATGCGCGCATCGTGCGCGGGGAAAGTACGGTCAATCAGGCGTCCATCACCGGGGAATCGCTGCCGGTGGATAAGGATGTCGACGATGAGGTTTACGCGGGGACTCAGAACCTGACCGGTCTGGTGGATCTGGAAGTGACTCGGGTGGGTGAAGATACCACGCTCGGCAAGGTGAAGGAGATGATTCTCGCTGCGGAAGGGAGCCGGCCGCCGGTGGTGCGGATCATCGACCGTTATGCCGGATACTATACGCCGACTGTGCTGATGCTGGCAGGGGTCACCTGGTGTTTCACGACAGATATGGACCGGGTGATCACATTGATGGTGATTGCCTGCCCGTGTGCAGTGGTGCTGGCTACGCCGACGGCGGTGGTGGCCGCAGTGGCGGCAGCGGCGCGTCTGGGGATTCTGATCAAGAATGTCAGCCACCTGGAGTTGGCGGCGCGGATTACCGCATTTGTCTTCGATAAAACCGGAACGTTGACCGACGGTATCCTGTCGGTGGTCAAGCTCAACGCTTTTGCCGGAGTCACGCAGGCCGAACTGCTGAAGACCGCGGCTTCTGCGGAACGTTACAGCAACCATCCGACGGCACTGGCCTTGCAGGCGCTGGCGCAGGAGGCCGGCATGCAGCTGGATTCGGCAGATGACTTCCAGGAAGTGCACGGCAAAGGGGTACTGGCCCGGGTGGGCGGTGAGCTGTGTCGGATCGGCCGGGTGAAATGGATGACGGAGCAGGGCATTGCCATTCCGGAGCATGAAGTTTCTGAACAGGACGGCATGAGTGTGGTTTATGTGGCTCGCGGCGAACAGCTGCTGGGCTGGATCGGTTTCAAGGACAAGTTGCGTCGGGAATCGGGCGCCATGATTGGCGATTTGCGGAAGCTGGGGGTTCGTTTTGTAGCGATGGTGACCGGCGACCGCGGATCGGTGGCGGAAACGGTGGCCCAGCAGTTGCAGCTGGATGAGTTTCGCAGTGAATGTCTGCCGGAAGGCAAGGTGGAATTCGTTGAAGCCGTGAAGAAAAATGCTCGGGTTGCGGTAGTGGGTGACGGGGTGAACGACGCTCCGGCACTGGCGGCCGGCGATCTCGGGATCGCCATGGGGGCGATCGGTAGTGACATTGCCATCAACAGTGCTTCCATTGCATTGATGACGAACGACCTGCGCCGTATTCCGATGCTGGTGTATCTGTCGCGGAAGTCGCGGCTGATCATCAACCAGAATCTGGTGTTCGGGATGCTGTTCGTTTTCGGTGGGATGGTGTTGTCGGTGTTCGGCTGGATGACGCCGATCTGGGCGGCGGTGCTGCACACTGGCAGCACGTTGATCATCATCTTCAACAGTGCGCGTCTGGTGCGTACCGGTGAAGAGTTGACATTGGAAGAAAAAGCGACGGCTGAATAGAGGCCGGTCGCATCAACGGAAGGAAATTTCACGCAATGGCGCAGCAGTCAACACCGGTGGTCAGCGCAGTTGGTCTGACCAAGGTTTTCCGGGATTTCTGGGGGCGTCCCAAGGCCAAGGCGGTCAACGACGTTGACTTCGAAATCCACGAAGGAGAGGTCGTGGGGTTGCTTGGACCGAATGGTTCGGGGAAGTCGACGACGGTCAAAATGATTCTGGGGCTGCTTTATCCCACCGGCGGTTCGCTTTCGGTGCTGGGGCGGTCTCCGCGTGCGGTGGAAACCAAGCGTGAGATCGGCTATCTGCCGGAAGAATCGTATCTGTATAAATATCTCACGGCGGAAGAGACCCTGGATTTCTTCGGAGCGTTGTTCAATCTGTCCAAGGCGGAAAGACGCCGCCGCATCGACCAGTTGCTGGAAATGGTGGGAATGGCTCATGCCCGCCGCCGTCGGGTCGGAGAATTTTCCAAAGGGATGGCGCGTCGGATCGGTTTGGCACAGGCGATGATCAATGATCCGGCATTCCTGATTCTGGACGAGCCGACTTCCGGACTGGACCCGCTGGGTTGCAAAGAGGTCAAGGACCTGATTACGATGCTCAAAAAACGCGGGAAAACCGTGGTGATCACCAGCCATCTGCTCAGCGATATCGAAGACATCTGTGACCGGGTGATCATTCTGTATGGCGGTCGGGTGCGGGCTACGGGAACTTTAAACGAGCTGCTTACGGTCAATAACGAAAATCGGATCATTACCCCGGCGTTGCCGCCGCCGGTGATGAACCGGCTGGTGGCGCTGCTGCGGGAAAATCTTCAGGGAGAAGAATTCCGGATCGATCATCCGCGGCGGACACTGGAAGAATTCTTCCTGGAAGTGATCAATCGAGCCAAGGCGGAAAGCATCGAAACCGCCGGGGTGGTCGGAGGCGGAAAGATTGCTGAATATCTTTCCGAAGAGGAGAAGTCAAACGCGGTTCTTGATGCTTTGATGAGCGAAAGTGCCGCATCCCCCGTTGCCGCCGCAGAACCTGCGGTGGTAGAGGAACCGATTGTTGCGGCGGAGCCGACCGCGCCTGTTCTGGAAGAAAAATTGGCGGAATTGACCGGGGAGTCCGCTGCTGCACCGGAATCGAAGACGGAAGAGGAGGCGCAGAAGAAGCAGGAAGAGCTGGACGCCGTCAACGCCAAACTCGATGATTTGCTGAGCAGCAGAAAGTAAACGGGTTGATCAGCCGGAAACAGAAGAAGAACGGAATATTATGAGAGCATTCGCTGCCATAGTGCATCTGACTTTCCGCAACGCGATGCGGTCGCATATTTTCCAGCTGCTGCTGGGGTTGCTGCTGTTGTGCGTTGGATTGATTCCGACGACGATCAGTGGCGATGGAACGGCGACGGGGTTCATTCAGATTTCGCTGCTGTACAGTTTGTCGGCGGTGATGCTGGTGTTGTCACTGTCGTCCATCTGGCTGGGCTGTTATGTCATGACGCAGGACGTGGACAGTTACCAGCTTCACATGGTGATTACCAAACCGGTGTCGCGGGTGACGATCTGGTTGGGAAAATTCAGTGGAATTTTGTTGATTAACACGATTCTGTTGATTTTTTCGACGACGATCATTTACTTCATTATGCTGGCGAAGTTTTACCAGCAGGATTTCTCCCAGGAAGATCGGACACGTATCGAAAACGAGGTTATGGTCGGGCGCCGGGTGTTCTGGCCGGACCGTCCCGATCTTGACCAGATCGCGCGTAGTGCGCTGAGTGAAAAACTCAAGGTCCTGGAGGCGCAGGGCAAGGAAATTGACCGTTCACCCCAGGGACAGGAGCGCATGCTGGCTGAAACCAAACGGGAAATCCAAGCCCAGATGGCGGAGCTCAAGCCGGGGCAGACTACCTACTGGACATTTTCCAATATTCCCACGGATTTGCAGCGACCGCTTTATATGCGTTACCGGTTGTACATCGACAAGGTGGCGACCGAAGGGCAGCGAATGACTCATGGTTTGTGGCAGATCGGCAAGCCGCGCATCAACGAGGAACGCGGGGCGAATGTGTTTGAACAGGCGCGTCGTCAGGATTATGATCTGCACATGTTTAATTTGAGCGATATGCCGGAACAGGTCAAGAGCGGAGATTTTCATGAGAAAGTTTTCCCGCCGGAATGGGGGATCGTCACCCCGGATGGGAAGGTGGTGATCGGGTATACGAACTTCGACCGGCAGAACGGGACTCAGCATTTCCAGCCGGGAGACGGTCCGAAGATTCTGTTGCGGGTCAGTGGATTTGCGGCCAATTATTTCCGCGCAGTATTCGTGATTTTTCTGGAGCTGGTGATTTTGACCGGTCTGGGATGTGCGGCGGCGGCGTTTCTGACGATGCCGACGGCGATTTTCGTGGTGATTTCCTATCTGCTGTTCGGAAGTTTCGCCTCGTATATGGCCGAGACGAGTTATTTCGGCGGTGCGGCGGATTACATAGGATATTACGTCGGGAAGATTCTGTTGCTGGTGGTAATTCCGATTCAGAAGTTCGAGGTCACCAATCTGGTGGCAAATGGAGAACTGGTGGAATTTTCGTTCATCTGGCGGCTGATCTTCGCGTATCTGTTGCTGCGGGCCTTGCCGTTGTTTTTGTTCGGTATTCTGATGTACCGGCGGCGTGAAATGGGGTTGATTATACGCAAATGAACCGATTCAGAACACTTGTCATGTATTGTTCGCTCCTGCTGGTGACGCTGGTGCTGATTTTCGGGATTTCCCGGATGGAAAAGCAGCTGGACGGTATGGTGCGGGAACACCACCTGCGCTTTACCGGTCAGATCAAGAATGCGCCGCCGCTGGTGGCGTTCACCACGGTGGCACTGGGCAGTTTCCGGGGGTTGATCGCGGACTTGCTGTGGTTCCGGGCCGGAGGACTGCAGGAGAAGGGAAACTACTTTGAAATGGTGCAGCTGGCCCGGTGGATTACCGACCTGCAACCGACCTTTTCCGGGGCGACGGCGTATCTGGCGTGGAATATGGCGTATAATATTTCGGTCACCTGTTCCGACTACGCCGATCGCTGGCGTTGGGTCAACGAAGGGATCAAGCTGATCCGCGACCGGGCGCTGGACTATAATCCGGAGGATCCGGTGCTGTACAAGGAACTGGGATGGATCTTCCAGCACAAACTGGGGAACATTCTGGACGATGCAAACTTGTATTACAAGAATCAGGTTGCGCTGGCGATGACCGCGATTCTCGGTGCGAATCCCGATATTCCCGGCATGGCAGCCGCGCCGGTCGGCGAGAAGGCATTCATGGAAAAATACGCCGACAACAAGCGTTTGTGGAAGGCCGCCGCAGAGGCAGGATGGCCGACTTATGCCGAGCTGTTTGCCGCATTCAAGAATAATGAAAATGAATTGCCGCGAGCCTTTACGGAGCGACTGGACGATGCGAAGCTGGCCGGAGCACTGGAGAATTATTTCCGGGCTGAACTGCTGCGGGAACGGTATAAGCTGGATGCCCGGGTCATGCAGGAAATTGACGAAAAGTATGGCCAGCTGGATTGGCGGGTACCGGAATCTCAGGCCATTTACTGGGCTACGATGGGACTGAAAAAGACCCCCGGAAACCGCGATTTGAATTGTGAACGTATGATCACACAGTCGCTTTATGAGGCGTTCCGCAGCGGTCGTCTTTTGATGCTGGATCCCAAGAAGTTTGAAAGCGTGGTGTCGGTGCCGAATTTGAATCTGGTGGACGCCGTGGATCGGACATTTCAGGAGGCCTATGAGGCCAATGACAAGCAGTTTACATTCCTATCCGCCCGTATCAATTTCATGAAGGAGGCGATCACCATCCTGTTCAATTACGGGAAGTTCAAGAAGGCGGAGGAATATTTCAAGAAACTGGCGGAGCTGGATTTGGAAGCTCGCCTGGCGCGGTCACTGGAGGATTTCGTCATGAAGCGCTGGGCGGAAAACGTGCGGGATGCTTCAGTTAAAAAGGCCAACGACGTTATCAGCGGTTTGATTTTCCGCAGTCTGTTTTACCTGGTTCATGGTGACAACGACGCGGCATTGGCAAATGAGCGAATTGCACGTTATATTTATAATACTTATATGTCGGGTACCGCCAAAGGTCAGGAATTCCGGGTGGGATTGCTGCCTTACGCGGACATTAAGAAGGCGGTGGTGGAAAATTGTATGAAAACATTTCCGCCGGCCATGGTAACTATCCTGAAAGCAAAAATAGAAGAGGAGCAGGCTGCCGCCGCCGCGGAAGCAGCGGCCGAAGCCGGAAAGAAATGAAAAACGAGAGCGAACCCGAAGAGCCTTATCCGAGTAGCAGTATCGACGCATTCCTGAAGAAAGGAGGCGTCCGATGATTGTCCTGATTATCAGTATTGGTGTGGCATTGCTGGTGTCCGCGCTCTGTTCGTTGCTGGAGGCTGCCCTGCTCAGCCTGACGCCGAGTCAGCTGGCCCAGATCCGGCAGAAAAATCCGGGATTGGGAGATGTCTGCCGCCGCCTGAAGCATGAAATTGAAAAGCCCATTGCCGTCATTCTGGTCACCAATACCGCGGCGCATACCATCGGTGCGGCTGTGGCGGGGGCGCAGTTTGACCATCTTTTCGGCGCCAGATGGCTGGGGGTGTTTACCTTAACCTTCACACTGGTGATGGTGCAGTATACGGAAATCCTCCCGAAGACGCTGGGGGTCCGGTACAATCGGGTCGTAATGCGCTATGCCGCGGGACCGCTTTCGGTGCTGGTGACGGTGATGATGCCTCTGATTACGCTGATTCATCTGATTAACCGGCCGTTTGAACGCCCGACGACGAAGAGCGGGCCGACTGCGGCGGACGAAATTTCCGCGCTGGCGGCATTGGCGCGGAGCAGCCAGCAGATCAGCAGCCGCCAGGAACGGATCATTAAGGCGGCACCGTTGCTGTCGCAGCGCAAGGCGCAACAGATCATGCTTCCGGCGGAAAATATTTCGTTTCTGTCGAGTCGGCAGACCCTGAGTGAGGCGATCAGCTGGACCGGGACGGATTTCCATACCCGTTATCCGGTATGTGAGGGGGATAACCGGAATCGGGTGCTGGGATATGTCAATTTCAAGGAAGTGGTGTCTACCTATCGCGCCAATCCGGAGGGCGGTAAGTTGGCAGACATTCTGCGGCCGATCAGTTTCGCCGATCCGGACGAATCGGCGGCTGCGCTTCTGGAACGTTTCGTTTCGCAGCATTGCCACATGGCGATTGTGCGGGACGCGCAGGGGCAGACGCTGGGGCTGGTGACGTTGGAGGATATTGTCGAAGAGCTGCTGGGTGATCTGGACGATGAATTTGATCCGTTGCCTCGGACGTTCTATTCGCCGGGCGAAGCGGTATGGGTGGTCGGCGGCGGCATTCCGATGACGCTTCTGGAACGGGAAGCGCGCTTGATGCTGCCGAAGCGGATGGAGCCGGTGGCGGTATGGTTTGCACGGATGCTGAAGCGGCAGCCGCGCATCGGAGATGTGTTGCGGTACGGCAATGCGGAATTTTATGTGCGTAAGGTGCGCCGCGGGCGGGTGCTGGAGTTTAACGTTAAGAAGGTCAGTTCTCCTGTACCGCAGAAATAAGAGGAAAGAGAAAGCAGGATGAAAAGGCATCCGGGATATGCCATGATTTCAGCGGGGCTGCTGTTGCTGCTGCTGGCTGGATGCGTGGATGTGGAATATGTCGGGCAGCGGTTTGAGCCGTTGCCGGAGACGGATCCGGTTCGTATTTTCGATGCTCGGTCTGATTATCCGATCGAGGATTACCGGACCATCGGGCGTGCGGTATTCACGGCGCCGGAGGACTACGGTATACTGGAGCTCCGGGAAAAGGTGGAGAATACCGCTCGGGAATATGGTGCCGATGCAGTGAAAGTTATTTCTTCCGGGCGCGAACTGATCAGTACGGTCTATCGGCAGCCGCAACGAGATCGACAGCGGGTCAGTGCCCGGGCCGGGACTACCGGGACCACTTCCGACGGGTCGCGTCTGTACGTGGACACCTTCGGTCAGGAAACAGAGCTGACCGGAGCGCAGTTTGAACGATATCAACTGGTGATAAAAGTGTTGTTGCTGATGCGGCAATCCCGGTTTGAACAGTTGATGGCAGAGCGTCGAGCCACCGCCGGAGAAACTGTGGAGGTGCCGGCGGAGACAGCCGTGGACGTGCTGCCCACCGAAGGGCAAGGGACGCCCGAAGGCGGAACCAAGTCCGATGGCGAAAAAGAGGTACCGACCGTTTCTGAAAAAGAGATGGCAACACCTGGAGCGGCAGCTCCCGATACGGCGGAACCACTGCCGGAAGTCTGAACAATCTGAGCTTCCACCGGGTATCCCGGCTGACGGAAGCGGACGTGGCGAGAGAACGTTGACTTGCAGACTTCGGGGCGTATGAAGGAAATGCGCGGGCAATGGGGCGGTTGTGGCAGCCGCCTGGTGCCCGCACTTTTTTCGGTATTCTCTTTCTGATGTTGATCAGAGGATGAATCGGGTGCCCGGCCAACAGGGGTCAGCGCGGTTGGTTGCCCCAGACGTTGATATGAATTTTTTCCGGTTTGTATTTGTCCCGGGGACGTTCCGCTCCGGTCGGATAACCGATGGAAATGACATTCAACGGCAGGACTCCGGACGTCAGACCCAGAACGCGGCTGACGCCGGCGACCCGTTCCTTGTTGGGATAAACCCCCAGCCAGACTGCACCCAGCCCGGTGGCTTCCGCGGCAAGCAGGATGTTTTCTGTAGCGGCAGAACAGTCCTGCACCCACATTTCCCGTCCTTCGCCTTCGAGAAATTCTTTTTCAATGCCGCAGACTGCGATGGCGGCACCGGCTTGGGGGAGCATTTTTCCGGAAGGGAGTGCTTCCGCCAGGGCGTTCAGTTGCTTCCGATCTGTTATGACCACGAAAGCCCATGGTTGAGAGTTGCGCGCTGTCGGTGCCGCCATGCCCGCTCGCACCAGCGTCAGCAACGCCTCCTGCGAAACCGGAGCTCCGGTATAACTGCGGACACTCTTCCGGCTGTGGATGACGTCCAGCGTTCCCGGGGTGGCGGCGGTGGCGGGAGGCGTGGCGGGAGGCGTTGTCGGCCCCGGGGTGGTTGCCGGAATGGAGACTTTTACCGCGACCGGTCGAAATAGAACGACCAGCAGGGCCGCGATCAACAGGAGAATGACGATACGTTCATAATTCATGGCGAGTTCCTTTCTGTATTGGGGCCGGAGTCTCCCGGCGGAAAAAGTCCATACATGCGCCGAAGCCGCAGAACCAGCGACACCACAGCCGCGGCAGAAAAAACGACACCCCGACAATTCCCAGTCCTGCCGCGATCATCCACCACGACTGTAACCGGAAGAAGGAAAAAGGTTCAAACAGGGGAAATGTCGTTTGCAGCAGTGCGCCTGCGATTGCCACATTGAGGATGATCCGCCGCAGATACCCACCCGGAAAAGAGGTGGGGCCGGGAATGGTGCAGCCGGCTTTGTGTCCGGCTTTCGCCGCCAGTTCCTGCAGACATCCGAATGGGCAGAGATGGTTGCAGTAAAAATTCCGCCCGGTAAGGACAATGATCACCACCACCGCGGCAAAGAGAAACAGCAGCCAGGAGAGGGCAGGATGCGGCAGCGTACGCAGCCATCCCGTTGTCAGGGCCAGAGAAAAGTAGAAATGCGCGCAAAAACCGAATATCACCACATTGAGCGTCAACTGGAATATCCTCCAACCGCCGCGAAGCGGTCGGAACAACACCACCAGATTGCCGGCGAACAGCAGCAGCGCCAGCCATTGCGCCCAGCCGAACGGAAACAATTCCCGTAACGGGACGGCAGAGGGCGCCGGAACAGCTGCGGCCCGGGCCAGCACGGCTCGCACCGTCTGGATGGCCGCTTGCGATGAAAGGGTGGCTCCGGTCACGGCATCTACCGGCAGCTGCAGGGCTTCTGCCGGAGTTCGACCGGGAAAAGCGGCGAAAAGATCAGCGTTCACTACCCGTTGCCAGTATTCCGGATCTTCGGCGTTCGGCAGAAATTCAATGGAGCGGATAGCCCCGGAATCCGGGTCCAGTGCAATGTTCACTGGCGTCGGTCCTCCGAAACCGGATATGGGCTCCGTAACAAGGGACGATTGCCAGAGTCCGGTTGGGGAGGGGGGCAGTGCTGCGGCGGCATCTGATTCTTTCCAGTTCCGGGCCAGTACGGCCAGTGTCGCCAGGATGGCGGCAAACAGCAAGGCTCCGAGACGTCCGGCGGTTTTCGGCAGGCGCATTTTTTGTGTCCATCTCCTTTCTGATCAATCGGAATGTACTGGGAAACGGAGGAAAATGCAAGCTGTACATATGCAGTTCCTTTCGGGTTTTTTCTGAAAAGTGTTGACATTTATTTTGAATTGTCTTATAATTTAATCGCAAGAGGTATACAGTTTGGAGCAGTTCCATAGGTGATTCAAGAGCTGAAAAGCCAGTTTTCAAAACAACCCCCTGAAAGGAGTGTGGTCATGAAGAGAGTGTTTTCTGCTGAATCTCGCCGCCGTTTTACTCTGATCGAGCTCCTGGTGGTGATCGCGATCATTGCGATCCTCGCCGCCATGTTGTTGCCGGCCTTGAACAAGGCCAGGGAGTCCGCGCGGATGATCTCGTGCACCAACAACCTTAAAACCGTTGGTTTGATGATGACGTTTTATGCCGACACCTACGACTATCTGCCGCCGTCCAATATGGCCTTGTGGTTCCCCAGCATGGGGTCGTCGGGACGCTGGCCGATCGTGTTGAGCAAGGCGTATTACAAAGGAGACATGCTCAGCAATTTGGTTAAGACCAAAAGCAACAACCCTTTTACTTGCCCGACGGTCACGCCGATTGCATCCTCCTATCAGATGAGCAAGGGGTATAAAGATCAGGTCAACTGGACCTATCTGCGGATGCACAGCGTCGGTTACGGTGGTGGCGGTGGATTCGACCTGGCTGACAACTATCGTCAGAACGGCAGTTGCTTTGTAAAACCGAACCGGATCATCTATCCGTCCGTGGGGATTCTGGTAGTGGATGCCGCCGTGCAGAACACAACCGGCAGCGTTTATTCGACAGGGTATTGCAACGCCAACGGGGATTATTCTGCCGGGATCAACCTCAACAACCATCTGCGCGCCGCCAGCGCTCTGGACAATCTGGCGTGCCGGCCGAATGTGCTGCATCGTGGGGACGGCAACACGGTGAGCCTGCTTTACGCAGACGGCCATGTCGGTTCTCAGAACCGGATGGCGATCAAACAGCATCAGGTGGATCTTTTGCATGCAAAAAAACTGATGGCTGAGGGAAATTAATCGAAATGCATACCTTGAAATTGACTGTTGTGACTGCCGCTTTGGCGGCAACCGTAGGAATAGAGGCGACTTTCGGGGCGTCGAAGCCGTTGAACGAAGCCTTTACGGATCACGGTGTCTGTACGCCGGTCAGCAGTATTCTGGGATTGACTTCCGCAGTCGGACCGGGGGAAAGTGATATTCTGGTCGGCGCCTTGAGCGACCATCGCGGGCCTTACGGGTTGTTGATTCTCGATACAGAAACCGGTAAGTGCGAACAGCGGGATTATCCGTTTGCCCCCAGTTCGTTTCACAGTATTTTCGCTTCTGCGCTGGGGAGCAACAACCGGTATTACCTTAACCATTCCGGTTATTTCATCGAATTCGATCCGGCAACGCTCACCTTCACTTTTACCGGTAAAGTTCATGACGGTATGGCTATGGGGATGACCGAGGATCGGAATGGCGTCATCTGGTCCGTCACCTATCCGGACAGCGGCGTTATTTCCTTTGATCCGAAAAGCCGCAAGCTGACGGATTACGGCTCGGTGAACAAAGAATCCTGGCCCCAGTATCAGCGCACCGTCGCGACTGATGACGCGGGCTGGGTCTATTTCGGGATCGGCAATACCAAGGCGCAAATCATGGGATTCAATCCCGCAACCCGCAAGACCATGGCTGTATTTCCACAGGGGAAACGGCCGGATCAGACTTCCGGTCAGGTATTTTCCGGGGCGGACGGCAAGGTATACGCCACAGTGACCCGCCTGCCCAATTACCGCAGCATGGAGCATGCCTGGGAGGAAGCCCGGAAAAAAACGGACCTGCAATGGTATCAGTTGTATGACGGCAAGTTTGAACCGATTCAGGGGCTGCCGCAGGTGGCACTGCGTCCGGTCAAGGTCGGAAGCCAGAACTTCGTCAATTACGAATTGAAAAACAACCGCAAGGTGGAAATTTTCAATATTGTGGACCGGTACTGTCGGATCGCCGATCCCGCCACCGGACGGAAAGTAACGCACAAGCTGGATTATGACAGCGAAGGGGCTCATCTGATGAGTGTGGCTGCGGCCAATGGGAAATTCATCACCGGCGGCACCGCCTTCCCGATGCGCAACTACATTTACGATCCGGAAAAGGATACCCTGACCAACCGCAATGGTGCCGTTCAGTGGAATACCGTTCTGCCGTGGAAGAACCACGTCTTCGTCGGCGGCTACAACGGCGGTTATCTGATCGACTGGGATCTGGACGGCAAAGAATTTCGGGAATTTCCGCGGAACATTCTCGATTCCCGCGACAATCCCCGCTGCATCGGGCGTGCCGTGCCGGATGTGATTCGCCCGCATACCCTTGAGATTACTGCGGACGGTCGTTATGTGATGATGGGCGGAACTCCGGAATACGGTCATACCGGCGGCGGTCTGGCGATCTGGGACCGGCAGACGGATCAGTTCCGGGTGTTGAAGAATGATGTTTTGTTGAAGGATCTTTCGATTTATACGCTGACGGCTTTGCCGGACGGGCGGGTATTCGGGGGGACCACGGTGGTGGCCGGTACCGGCGGACAGGTCAAGGCGAAGGAGCCGCGCTTCTTCGAACTGGATCCGGTGACTGGAAAAATTCTCTGGGATACCGCATTGCTGCCCGGTGTCCAGACCTACCACGACACGGTACTTACTCCGGATGGTAAGATCCTCGGGATCGCCGACAGCGAACGCATCTTTGTCTTCGATCCGGCAACCCGCAAGGTGGTTGCTTCCGGGACCACCGGAGAATACGGTCCTGCCGTCTGGCAGCAGGGACCGCGGATGTTCGTAACGGATGGAACGGATTATTATCTGTTGTGTCGGAATCATATCCTGCAGTTGGATCCGAAGAACGGCAAGATTCTGCGTGTCTTCGAATCTCCTGTCCCGATCCAAGTCGGCGGCGATATCCTGAATGGACGGCTGTATTTCGCCAGTGGTTCGCATCTGATCAGTTTTCAGTTGCCGGGAAAACAGGATTGACGGGTTCTCATGGCTGTGAATCGGGAAAATAAAAGGGAATCCGGATACCGGGACGTTGTCGACTACCTGGAAGCCCAGATCGTCAGCGGCGTGCTGGCTCCCGGGACCCGGATTCCTTCGCTGCGGCGTCTCTGCGGCAAGTTCAACATTTCGATGGGAACCGCAGTGCGGGGCGTCGAAGTGCTGGCGGCGCGGGGAAAGGTGGAAACCCGCCGCGGTTCCGGAGTTTATGTCAAGAGCCACACCGCAATTCCCGCCGGTGACGGAGCCGGACCGCGGTTCCGGGTAGGAGCCTTTATTGCTGATACTTCGGCGTTGCAGAACAGTTATTGTGCTCATGCGTTACGCGGAGTCATGGAGGCAACGCTGAATGCCGGCGGAGTGGTGCAGTTGCATTATATTCCGGTGTTTTATGACAGGCCGCTTCCGGATATTGCCACCATCAGCAGGGAGATGGATTTGCTGATCCTGTTGGGGGAGTATGACTGGAGGCTGAAGACGCTGGACAGCAAGTGCCCGGTAGTGGGGATTGAGATGGAAAACATCTACGGTGGCGTTTGTTCCTGTATTTCCGTGGATTCCCGCAGTGCGGCGGAGACGGCCTGTGACTTTTTTCATGAGCGTGGTTGCCGATTGGTGCGAATGGTGGAAATCCCGCATCTGCCGGTGCACTGGGAGCGAGCTCGTCACTTCCGGGCACTCTGGGACGGTGAGCTGGAGGTGGTTCCTTATCGGGATCCAACGTCTGTGGATGAAATTGCCGGTCTGGATGTTTCTGATCCTGAGATTGGATACTGGTTTTCCAGCGGCACGATTTATCAGCGGCGGGCATTGCCTTACCGGGAGGCGACCGGACGAGTGCTGGCGATGGAGCGCCATGTGCTCTCCATTGATGGAAAATCACTGGTTGTGCCGCAGTATGAACCGACCAACACCATCGGAGTGAATTGGTACGAACTTGGCGTCGCCGCTTTTGAAGAAGGGCGGCGTCGCATGGAAAATCCGGGATCTCCTGCCCGCCGGATTGGGATTCCCGGGCGACTTCACCTGTGCCGTTCGGGAGAAAGTAAGTCTTCCTGCCGGCAGAGTTCCGAAGAGGAACCGGTTGAGATGGCGGTTGGTTTCTCTTCGTAATTCCAGTGGAAAAAATGAACGGTATGGCGCCGGGGCGATGATTTGTATTATCGCCCCGGCGCGACTATATTATAGCCGATATATGCTCCGGTTATAGTAATATGAAATGATCGGAGCAGATGAGCAAATAAGCAAGAATAGACCGCGAATGATGGAGCGGCTTGCCGTCGAACCGTACCCATGATTTCCGCCGGTGGTACGGTGACCAGGAGAAGAATCCGGTCCGGCAGACACGTCAGGACGCGTCAGAAAAGGAGTGTCGCAGGATGCCGGAAATAGCCGTTTTGATGCCGGTGCACAATGCCGGTTGTTTTGTGGCAACGGCGGTGGCCTCGCTGCAGCGGCAGAGCTTTCGGGATTTCGTGTTGTTCGCCTGTGATGACGGTTCGACGGACCATTCATGGGATATTTTGCAGGAGATGGCGCGGAGCGACACCCGGATCAGGTTGTTGCAGAATCCTCGCAATCTGGGGGTGACCGCGACGTTGAACCGTTTATGGAGGGAGGCGGAGCAGGATTTCCCATTCTGCGCCCGCATGGACGCTGATGACGTCGCTCTGCCGGAGCGGCTGGAAGTGCAGCACAATTACCTGATGGCTCATCCGGAAATACACGCAGTCGGTTGTTTTCTGGAGATTATCGATGAAGATGGACAGCCGGTCGGCTGCCGGCATTATCCGGAAACTGCGGCGGAGGTGCGCCAGGCGTTGCTGCTCGGGAACCCGTTGCCGCATCCGGCCCTGCTGCTGCGTTCGGAGTTGTATCGAAAGATGGAGGGATACCGTCCGGTTCGCGGAGCGGAGGATTATGATTTGTGGTTGCGGGCGGCGTCGGCCGGATTTCAGTTTGCCAATGTGCCCCGGGTATTGCTGCAATACCGGGTCAGTGCCGGCCAGGTGAAGCAGCGTTCGCTGAAGTCGACGCTGCGTTCCACGCTGCAGTTGCAGCGGCGGTATTTGTTTCACAAGGGTTTTTTTTCGCTGTCGGCTTTATTCCATTATTGTGCCGGCAACGTGTTGCTGCTGCTGCCGAATCGATGGGTTATGTGGCTTTTTATGAAATGCACCGTTCGGCAGAAAAAGGCGGGGCAGCACACATGAAACTGGCAATTCTGGTGGACGATCCGACCTGTTATGGCGGGATACAGCAGTTTTCCCGGGATCTTGCGGGGATGTTGGGACAGGACGGGATATCGGTGGAGCTGCTGGCATATTCCGGCGCACTTTCCGGATTGAAACCATGCAGTGCCCGGATCGTTCGACTCAACGAGGCGGAAAAGCGGCACGGTGCCGTCCGGTTGCTGCGAGGGGGGCCACGACGGTACCTTTCCTGCGGACCATTGCGTCTGGGAGCGCTGCTGGGGGACATTCCGCAGATTCGCCGGAAAATCAGCGAAGTGCTGCCGGGGGGGGATGTGCTGCTGATTAATTCGTTTCACTCGGCGCATTTGTTTATGCCCCATGAGGTGTTGCGGAACAACCGGGTGATTTTCGTTCAGCATAATTCTCCGGAACAGCTTTACCATTGGCGTTACGATTTTGGCGGATGGCTCCGGCGGCAGAAAATTGAATTGTTCAATCGTTATGTGGATGCTCTGGTGACCCTTTCTCCTCGGGAGGAGATGGGACTGGCGCGTTACTTGCGACTGGACGGGAAACTGGTTCGCGTGATTCGGCATCAGACGAACCTGCCCGAGATAACGACGCTGGAATCCGGGAACCCTCGTGATGTACTTTTTCTGGGGCGTTTGACGGCGCAGAAGCGGGTGGATCGAATTTTGCAGGTGGCCGCGGCAGCGCCGCAGTTCCATTTTCATTTGTGTGGGGATGGTCCGGAGGAGGCGAGATTGAAGCGGGCCGCCGCTGGATTGACGAACGTCAGCTTTCATGGGTATGTGCAGGAGCCTGCGGCATGGCTGCGCCGGGCTGGGATCGTGATATTCACTTCGGATTTTGAAGGGTATCCGATTGCGGGTATCGAGGCGACCGCTTATGGAAAACCGATTGTGGCGCTTCATACTTTCCCGGCAGCTGCAGATCTGGTGGTTGATGGGAAGAATGGTTATTTGTTGGAGGATTTTTCCCCGGAAGGTTTCGCGGCGGCACTGGAAGAGGTGGTGCGGAATTATCCTGCCTGCTGCGCCGGAGCGCTGGCGGAGCGGGACAAGTTTTCGGGTACAGTGATTCACGATGCCTGGCGGGATCTGCTGCGGGATTTGACGGAAAAGGAGATGGGGCGGAAATGAAGATTCTGGAAATCGTGCCGCGTCTGCATTGTGGAGGCGCGGAGCGTTTTGTCGTGGATCTCGCCAATGAAATGATTCGAACGGGAGAACACGAGGTGGCGCTGCTGTGCGTCAACCGAATTCTGCCGGAAGATTTTCTGGTGCGCCAGCTGGATCCAGGTGTAAAATTAATCTGCCTGGAAATGCCGGAATCCATGGCAGGGGCGCTTCTGGCCATGCCTCTGGTCTGGAATGTGATCTGTCGGGAACGTCCGGATGTGGTTCACACCCATCTGGGCGGAATCCAGCTGGCCGCACTGCCTGAATGGTTTCACCGGCCGCGGGCCGAGTATTTCTATACCGTACACAATGATGCTTTTGTGGATGCCGGAAACCGCTTGTGGTTGAAGCGGTGGCTGTTCCGTTCAGGGGTGCATCCGGTGACGATTTCCCCGGAATCGGAACGCAGTTTTGTTGCCGCCTATGGTTTTCATGCTCCGATCATCGAGAATGGTTGCGGGGCGAAGATTCCGGGAGCCGCTGAACTTGCCGCTGTGGCGGAAGAAGTGCGTTCCTGGCGGAGTACGCCGACTTCGCGTCTGCTGCTGAACATCGCGCGCTTCAGTCCGCAGAAGAACCAGATCGCGCAGGCGCGTGCGGCGGCATCGCTTGTGGCAGAAGGGGCGGATTTGGACCTGGTGTTCATGGGGAACGACCGTGATGAGGAAATTCGTTCGGCGATCCAGTCATTGAATTGTCCGCGGCTGCACATTGCGGGCCTGCGTTCAAATCCTCTGGCGTATCTGGCGCAGGCGGATTTTCTATCTTTGTTTTCTGAGATGGAGGGGTTGCCGATTACCTTGCTGGAATCTTTTGCGCTGGGAGTTCCGGCCTGTGTGACGCCGGTGGGGGGGATGAAGGACCTGGTCCATGACGGGATCAACGGACTGGTGGCTGCCGATACGTCGGAAGCTTCGATCCGGGCGACGCTGGAGCGGGCGTTGGTACTGGACACGGCGGAACGGGCACGACTGGGGGAAGGTGCGCGTGCGGCTTTTGCCCCGTATTCGATGCAGCGGTGTGCGGAACGGTATCTGAAGCTGATGACAGTGCCGCCATCGGTGTGAAGGGAATTTGCAAAGGTGCTGCGGCGACAGTATAGTAAAAGACTGCCGCAAAGAAATTTCAACTCCAGGGAACAAGATCATCTATGGACGGAACCGCAGGCTCTGCACCGATTCTTTCGTTTTTGATTCCGATCTACCAGATGGAGCATTTTCTGCGGCGAAGCCTGGATAGCCTGTTTATGCAGCACCGACCGGAAGTGGAATATGTGTTTGTGGATGACGGTTCGCGTGATCGAAGTTGGGCGGTGCTGCAGGAGATATTGCATGAAAACCCCGGTCCGCGAGCATGCAGTATTCTGCTGCGTCTGCCGGAGAATCGCGGTGTGGAAAACGCCCGGATAGAGGCCCTTGCCCGTGCACGCGGGCGGTATTTATGGTTCATGGATGCCGATGATCTGCTGGCGCGCGGGACGGTCGACGCTGTTCTGGAACTGCTGCAACGGGAAGACCCGGACGTACTGCAATGCCGTTGCCGGAATCTGTTTGCAGGAGAAGAGATGCCGTCGCTTCCGGAAAAGCTGGATTATGGAACCGTGAACAAGGAAGCCATGCTGAGAATTGCGCTGACTTGCCGGAGTACGTTGCACAGCGCATGTTTGAACCTCATCAAAATGGAACTCGCCCGGAACTATCCCATGGTGCGCACAGGGTTGCGGATTGCGGAAGACTACGTCATGCAGATTCGCTGGCTGGTTTTTGCGGAAAAGATTCTGGAAATTCGGGATCCCATTTACGGATATGTGCAACGGCCATCCAGTGCCATGCACCGGCACGATCTGGTGCGCAGAAACCGCGATGTGAATGCGGCAACGAACCTGATTGTAAAGTTTTTCGAAGAGGAAGTCCCTGCAGGACAATACTGTTTTGCCCGGAAGGAGCTGGAGACGGCACGGATTAATCTGCGTGGCTATCTGCTGTGTTGTATCTATGGCGACTATCCCCGCAGTGAACAGCCGGGTATTTACCGGGAATGCGCGGGACTGTTTCAGGGGATGGCGCTGAGGCGGGTCCTGTTGTACGCGCAGAGTTGCTATCTGCCGTTGCTGATATTGGACCACTGGGGTGCGGAACGATTGCTTCCGTACTGCTTTTCGCTGATGCGTCGGGGGCGTGTCTGGAGTGCAGGAATCCAGACGGTTATCCGGCAATGGTTGGGACGCGTGAGAGGATAATCTGGCGGTGGTTATGAGCGAAAAAGAAAAACAGTCCCGGATCTATAGGAATACGATTTTTCTTTATATTCAGCAAATTCTGGTCATGGGCGCGGGCTTTTTGACGGCGCGGGTGGTACTGGATGTGCTGGGAGAGGAAGATTACGGGGTTTACAACGTCATCTGCGGTTTTGTGATGATGTTCGACCTGCTGTCGGGAGCATTTTCGATTGCGATCGGGCGTTTTCTGACGTTTGAGCTGGGCCGGGGGAATCTGGAGCAGATGCGACGGATTTTTTCATCGGCCATGCTGTTGCAGATTTTCATAGGGGTGCTGATCTTGCTGATGCTGTTTTCCGGCGGGCAATGGTTTGTGGAGCACAAACTGGTAATTCCGGAAGGTCGGATGAATGTGGCGGTCTGGATCCTTCGTTTCAGCGGGATTGCGTTTTTCGTTGAACTGCTCAGTGTACCGTACAATGCTTTGATTATTGCCCATGAACGGATGAAGATTTTTGCCTTCATCGGGGTTTTTCAAGCGGTTTTCCGGTTGGTGAATGCCGGGTTGCTGCTGGTGGTGCCGTGGGATAAACTGCTTTTCTACGGAGCATCCGCGCTGCTGGTTTCGGTTTCCGTGCGTATGATTTATGCGGTTTACTGCAAACGGTTTTTTCCGGAATGCCGGTGGAGCGGCAGGGAGTGGCGGTCTTGCTGGAAGGAAATTTTTTCATTTGCAGGGTGGTCGTTTCTGGGATACAGCTCGTTTGTGTTGCGGGAGCAGGGGGTAAATATTCTGCTGAATCTTTTTTGCGGGCCGGTGGTGAATGCTGCCCGGGCAGTTTCCATGCAGGTCTGTTCCGGCGTATCCAGTTTCACCAGCAATTTTCTTGTGGCTTCGCGACCTCAGATTACCAAAAATTTTTCTTCCGGAGAGCTGCAGGAGATGAGGGATTTGGTTTGTCATACTTCCCGCTATGCTTATTATTTAACCTTGTTCCTGGCATTGCCGCTGATTTTCAACGTGGACGATCTGCTGGCGATCTGGCTGCGGAAGGTACCGGAATATACCGCGGTTTTTATTGTGCTGACATTGATTTACGCGCTGGTGGATACACTGGGGCAACCGATGATGACCGGGCTGCTGGCAGAAGGAAACATTCGCGGGTATGAGATCTGGCTGCTGATCTTGAATGGAGCGGGATTGTGCGTGGCATATGGAGGTATGAAGGCCGGCGCCGCTCCGGTTTTCGTATACTGGATGGCGATTGCGGTCAGTGTGTTGATCACGATTCTGCGGCTGTTGCTGTCGCGGAAAGCCTATGGCCTGACGCTGAGAGGTTATGGAAAAAAGGTGATGGGCCCGGTGTTACGGGTGACAGTGCTGGCGACTTTGCTGGCGTTTCTGCCGGTTTTCCGGCGCGCGGAGTCATTCTGGCATCTGGTTCTGAATGGGGGCTGGGTTGCCATGGAAACTGCGGTGGTGATTTATTTCGCCGGCATGGGGCAAAGCGAACGTGTGTTGTTGCGTGAGGCGATTCTGGTCCGGGTGAGACGGTTGTGCGGGAGAGCTGTATGAAGATTGAAAAGTTGGAGAAGGCCTGTTGCGGCTGCGGAAGTTGTGCGGACGCCTGCCCGACGGCAGCCGTCAGTATGGTGGAGGATGCCGAGGGATTCGCTTATCCGGTGATCGATGCATCGCGATGCTGCCGCTGCGGGAAGTGTGAACGCAGTTGTCCGGTGTTGGCCCGTCCTGAGCGGCCGGAATGTCATCCGGAACCGTTGCCGCAGGCATTTGCGGCGCGCCATCGAAATCGCGAGGTACGGTTGGACAGCACCAGTGGCGGTGTTTTTTCTGCTCTTGCCGCAGCATTTTTTGCCCGGGGGGGAATGGTGGCGGGAGCAGTCTATGATCAGGACTGGCGCATTCGCCATATTCTGACGGATGACCCCGGACAGCTGGCGGCGTTGCGCAGCTCCAAATATGCCCAGTCTGATTTGACGGGGATTTATCGGGAGATTCAGAAGGCGTTGGAAGCCGGCAGGAAGGTATTATTTGTGGGGACGCCCTGCCAGCTCAGTGCCTTGTATGCATTTCTGCCGCGAAGAGAATATCCGGGACTTTATGGTGCCACTTTTCTCTGCCTGGGGAACAATTCTCCGCTGGTTTTTGCTAAGTACCTGGAGGGCCTCAAGGCAGCGCATCATGCGGAAATCCGTAATATCAAATTCAGACACAAGCAGTTCGGCTGGCATCGATGTTCCACCCGGGTCGAATTCGACAATGGAGAGGAGTATGTGGAGGATCGTTATCACGACTGGTTCATGCGAGGGTATCTGAATGGGCACCTGTTTTTACGTCCGTCCTGCTACCACTGTCGGTTCCGCGGGTTTCATCCACAGGCGGATTTCACCATGGCCGACTTCTGGGGGATCGAGCATGAACATCCGGAGTATGATGACGATACCGGTACTTCCCTGCTGCTGGCACATACGTCCAGAGCGGAAGCGATGTTGAAATCGTTGCCGGATCTGGATTTGTATCCGGTGATGGTTCATCGGGCGTTTCGAGAAAATATGGCTCTGTGGCGCGATGCAGCATGCGACATGGAGAAACGGGCCCGCTTTTTTCAAGATTTTCCCCGACTGTCCATGGAAGAGCTGGCGTACCGATATTTCCCCGGTAGAGGCGGCAGCGGGGGCATGGACAAATTTCGGGAGCTGGTGCGGCGGATTCGGGAGGCGCTGGTGGCGGCATGGCGTCGTTATGGTGCTTCGCCCCGATTGCTGCCGGCATTGTTGTTCTGCAATTTTCTTCGTCGGAAAACCATTCGTAGAACTCGCGGGTCATTGTTTTTGCCGGTATCCCGTTGTGCCCTGGATCTGCACCGGGAGGCAGAACTGCACCTGGATGGGGTTACTGTTTTCGGTGATCGTGAAAATCGAAAATCCAAAAGGGAGAGTTTATTGAAACTTGCCAACGCAAGCGTGTTTTCCCTGTCCGGTTACAATACCATATCGTCCGGAGCGGAGATCCGGGTGGGTGAGCATGCCCGTCTGTCGATTCAGGACTGTTATATCAATACCCGATTATATTTGATCTGTGCCCGGGAAATCACCATCGGACGGGGCTGTGCCATCGGACCGGGGGTTACGATCCGGGATACAGACGGGCATGAATTGCTGCCGGGCCGTCGACCGGGGACGATGCCGGTGCATATCGGAAATCATGTGTGGATTGGAGAAGGTACGATGATTATGAAGGGCGTGACCATCGGCGACGGTGCCGTCATTGCCGCGGGCAGCGTGGTGCTGCGGGATGTACCGCCGGAAACTTTATGGGGGGGTAATCCCGCCCGGATGTTGAAAGAGCACATTACGTGGAGATAAGATGATGGTTCCTGTTTTTACGCTGAACAACGGAGTCCGGATGCCGGCTTTGGGGATGGGAACTTATCCCTTGAATGGGGTTCGGTTGACCGGATTGGTTGCGGGGGCTTTGCATATCGGGTATGAGCTGTTTGATACCGGCGGGGCTTACGGGAACGAGATCTGGCTGGGGCGGGGACTGTTCTGTTCCATGAAGCGGAGGGAACGGTATTTTTTGACATCAAAGGTCTGCAATCGCGATCAGTACGAGGATCGGGTGGAGGAGGCACTGGAACTTACCTTGAGGCGGCTGCGTACGGATTATCTGGATCTGTATTTGATTCACTGGCCGGTTCCGGAACTGTTTCCTGAAACTTGGCTGACGCTGGTGAAAATGCAGAAGCAGGGGAAGATTCGGGCGATTGGTGTGGCGAATTTCCATCAGCATCACCTGGAAGCGCTGGCACAAGTTTCCGATGTGGTTCCGGCAGTCAATCAGGTGGAGTTGCATCCCCTGCTTTCTCAGCAGCCTTTGCGGGAATATTGCCAGGCGCGCGGGATTCAGCTGGAGGCGTACTCTCCGGTTGCCAGAATGCATGAAAAGCTGATTCAGGATCCTCGTTGGCCCGATTTGGTGAGCCGATATGGGAAAAGCATTCCGCAACTGATTTTGCGCTGGGATTTTCAGCACGGTGTGATTCCTGTGCCCAAGGCGTCGTCACTGCGGCGTCTGAGGGAAAATCTGAGTATTTTTGATTTTGAGTTGTCGGAAAAGGACATGGCGGTTATTGACGGAATGAATTGTGATTTTCGGGTGCGTTATGATCCCGACCATTGTGACATGACGCGGCTGTGAAGCGCAATCGAATGGCATGAGAAGCGATACGAATATGAAAGTGGGGATTCTTACACTGCATCTGGAGGGGAATTATGGTGGAATTCTGCAGAACTTCGCTTTGCAGCAGGCCTTGTTGGGGCTTGGGCATGAGCCGGTGACGTTGCGGGTACGGCCTCAGTATTATAACTGGCTGCAGCATGGTTACATTTTTCTGGATCGTCTTCGCGCCCGTTATCTGCGCCATGAGCGCATCAAGCGCCTGAGGGAGTGGAGTCGGAGCGAACGCCATTATTTGCTGGCGGAAAATCGGCAATTTGTGGAAGAAGAGATCCGGCTGACTCCTGAAATCCTTCCGGAAGCGCTTCCCCGGCTCAATCAGAGCGGATTCGATGCATTTATTGTTGGAAGTGACCAGGTATGGCGGTCACTTTACAACGGGCCAACGCTGCCGCGATATTTTTTTGATTTTCTGGGAGCGGATTGTACTGCAAGGAAGATAGCCTACGCTGCCAGCTTTGGAACCGACTGCTGGGAGGCGGATACGGAAATGACGGCGCGTTGTGCGGAGTTGGCGCAACGTTTCGACGCCATATCGGTTCGGGAGACATCCGGGGTGGCTTTATGCCGGGAACACTTGCGGGTATCGGCGGTGCAGATGCCGGATCCGACAATTTTGTTGGAGTCGGCAGTTTACCGGAAGCTTTTTGCCGCGCCGTCTCCGGGGCGGGAACTTTTCTGCTATATTCTGGACGATACCCCGGAGAAGCTGCGGCTGGCTGAAGAGGCTGCTGCCCGTATGGGATTGACAATCGGGACGATTCGTTGTTTTGACCGGGTTGAAGGGATCTTTCGCCCTGGTCCTCCGGTCCCCGGCCCCCGGGAGTGGTTAAAACGCATTGCAGGGGCCGACTATGTCCTGACGGATTCCTTTCATGGAACGGTTTTTTCCATTCTGTTCGGTAAACCGTTTGCTGTCATTGCCAATCCCGGTCGTGGCGTAGACCGCCTGCAATCTCTTCTGATGAGGCTGGGATTGGCAGATCGTTTGATTACGCCGGGCATGAATCTGCCGCCACCGGAATATGATCTTGCTGATGTGCAGGTGAAATTACTGCTGGAAAGAAAACGTGGACTGGCGTTTCTGCAGCAGGCTCTGGCAGCGAAATCACTCCAGAGGTAAGTGGCGACAGCGTTTTTTATTTTTGTTTTTTCTCACTGAGGAATTGATATTACATGTTCCGGCGGATCCGGGCCAGCTGCTCCGTGATCATGCCCAACAGCAGCAGCAGAACCCCGAAGAGAATCAGAAAACTCGCTCCGGTAGACAGCGTTGAATTGACCACCAGACAGCGGAGTGACCACAGAAGTCCCAGCGCCATGCTCGCCAGTGCCGGCGGCAGAAAGAATTTCAGCGGCGCCACGAGGAGAATCATATTGGAGATTTCCCATACTGTGTCCATGGCTGTCCGGGTGGAAATCGTACTCACGCCGCCGCGGCGCGGCTGGATGGTAATCGGTTCCTCCAGCACCAGATTCCGGTTGCAGAAGAACAGCAGGGCGATGATATCCGAATACGACATATTGTCCGGAGTCGTCGGCAGATATCGCATGGCCAGATCACGCCGGTAAAGCTTCATTCCGGAATTCAGGTCATGGATCGGTATCTTCAGAAAACTCCGTGCAAAGGTGCGGATCAACCATTTGCCGCATTGCCGGTAACGGGTGGCGTCCCGCTGGCCCTGGCGGGAGCCGATAACCATATCGGCATCCTGCGTTTCCGCCACCTTTTTCAGGCGGATGAGATCTTCCATTTTGTGCTGACCGTCCGCATCGACGGTGGCGACCCAATAAGTTTCGGCGGATTCAATCCCGTGTTTGATGGCGCCTCCGTAACCGCGGTTGACTTTGTTCCGAACGACTTTCAGGGAGGGGGCTTGGGCCGCCATCTGTTCCAGAAGCGCCCGGGACCCGTCGGTGGAACCATCGTCCACCACGATCAAAGACCAGCGATGCTCCCGGCAGAAAGCAATGATGCCGGGCAGGACTTCAGGCAGATTTTCCGCCTCGTTATAACAGGGAATAATGATGGATAGACTGCGATCAGACATGAATGCGGCTTTCCGGATTAAGGGGTGGAATTCCATTTGAAGACAGCGACCTCATCGGCATGCGGATGCCCGGTGACTCGCTTGAAACGGGGATCACGCTGGAAAAATTCCGCCAGACTGTGATCGCGATGCATTCTGAAAACAAACACACCGGAGGCGCCGTTCTCAAAACGGAACGCCGCCAGCTGTTCCGGCTGCCACCCTTCTCCACCCCAGTACAGGCGTGGGAATGTACCGCTCCAGTACGGGAAGCGGACAGAGTCACCGATGACCCAGAAACGTTCCGCTCCATCGGAAAGCTCATGGCGGTGGGCGGCAATCCAGCGTCCAACCGCATATTCCGGGCCCGGTT
This sequence comes from uncultured Victivallaceae bacterium, assembly GCA_944389925.1. Taxonomy (GTDB): domain Bacteria; phylum Verrucomicrobiota; class Lentisphaeria; order Victivallales; family Victivallaceae; genus CALXOD01. The sequence continues at coordinate 84,588 of CALXOD010000061.1, forward strand.
CACGGAAGACGCTGGTGGCATTGAGCGTCTGGCCGATGGTCAGCGCCGCCAGTCCGGCCAGCGCGGCCGGCCGGAACCAGCGGAATCGGCTGCCGTATTTTTCCAGTTCAACCAGTGGCAGAAGCGTAAAAGGCATCATCAGCGGGATATTGATCAGAAAATACCGGTGTGCCACGACCAGCGGTGCGAAGATCAACACGGTCAATCCCATGAAGAGCATACATAACGTATATTCCGGCCGCCACTGTTTGCGCCATACTACCAGCCCCAGACCGACAGCCGCGAAAACCAGGTACAGCTCATAACTTCCCCGTACCCAGTCGTTCAGGAGATCTTCCGGATCGAAGTAAGTGCGGCGCGGTTTCTCTTTTTGAGCCGGATCGGGACGGTTGTACAGTTGTTTCTGGATTCTTGCCAGTTCAGTTTCCGCCGTTGCTCGTGGTTCGGGCGGAATGCTCAATAATTGCTGCAGGAAGGAGATCTGGCGGCTGTCACATACAGGAAAGCCGGTAAGACGGTAATTCCCATAAAGCCGGGGAGCGATCACGATCAGCATGGCCAGCGTATAAAGCACTCCCGCCATCAGGGCCCGACGGCAGCGTTTTCCCGATGTTTCCGCTGTTGCCGCCTGTTTTCTCCAGCTCAGAAACAGAAAAATGGCGCCTGCTGCTCCAGCATAAAGGATTCCCTCGCCCCGGACCAGCGCCAGGCCGCCGGCGCACAACCCTCCCCAGAGGGGCCAGCGCGGATGCGGGTCCCGGAGATATTCAGCCAGTATCAGTGCCAGGGCGACGACGAAGAAGGTCCTCCCCGAATCCGGCAACCCCATGCAGTTGTAACGAATCATTTTGGGGGCAATCACGAACAGGAAGCAGCCGAGTGCGGCCGTTCGTTCCGGAAAAAACATGCGCAGAAGCCGGTCAAGGGGATAGATGGTCGCAATGTGAAAGGCCGCTCCCACCGCCATCAACGCGGTCAGCGCACTCAAGCCGCAGCTGACCAGTATTCCTGCCAGCAGAGAGGAAAGAATGGGAATATCCGGAGGGAACGCACCTGCCCAATCGCCTCTGGCGAAGGCTTCCGCCATCGGTGCATAATAAGCAGCCTGATCCCGATAGATTTCCCGGGTATTGCCGAACAGAAAAAGCAGGGCAATGGCAAATCCTGTCGCATAACTGATCCAGACCGGATGTTTTTTCAGGAATGAGAGTAACTTTTTCATCGGGATTACAATAATATCATCCGGTTCGGCGTTTACATTCCATAAATCGGCAACGTTGTCCGGAGGTATTCCGGAGTGACATGACTTTTATCACTATACAGGGTCATTCACTCGAATGCAAATTACAGGATGAAAAATCAGGTGTTGTAAATGCTTCGGACATCCGAAGTTTTTTGCGAAAACGTCAGGCCGGAAATGGTTTTTCCGTTTGAAAACGGAAGTTGTCGTGTTATTTTATAATATTCCCATTACGGATTTACGGATTCCGGAAATGAAGGGGATTTGTGTGTTAACTGTTGCGTATCAGTGATATATGTTGTTGAGAGGATGAGGAGAAATGATGAAACGATTCTTACCGTGGACGGGATGCGCCGTCGCCGCACTGTTGCTGGTCGGTGGTTGCCAGACCCCACCTCCGCCACCGGCTGATTTTTCGGCCGACACGTTTACCCGGCGACCGCGTTCGGAAGCGGATGACTTGTTGCGCGGCATCAGCGAGCTTTCTCTGGAGCAGGCTCAGAAGATCGCCATTGCCAACAATCCCACTTACATCGCCGCCTACCATGCCATTGCGGCCGCCAAGATGCGTTATTATCAGGCGCTGGGGGCGTACGCGCCGGAAATCAACAGCAGCTTTTCGCTGAGCAACAACAATAACTGGGTGCATCACCAGATCAATGGCGATGCCTCGCGGCGTTCCGACACTTTCTCCACCAATACCGCGGTGTCGGCCAACTGGCTGATTTTCGATGGGTTGAGTCGGGAATTCGCATTGAAGATTGCAGAGACGGAATACCATCAGCAGAAGGCTTTGAGCGAAGATGAATGCCGATTGTTGATCCGGGGGGTGGCGTATGCCTACAATTCCGTGCTGCTGGCGGCGGAAAATATGCGCATTGCCCGAGAGGACATGGACTTCCAGATGAAGAATCTGCGGGTTACCGAGCTGAAACAGCAGGCCGGTGCTGTGCCGCTCAGCGATGTGCTCAACTTCCGGGTGCTGGCCAACGTGGCGGAAGGGAATCAGATCACCGCCGAATATCAGTATGAGGTCGCGCTTTATGCGCTTGCCGTGCTGATGGGATATCCGGAAGGTACATTGCCGCCATCGGTCAAGTTCCCCAGAATCCAGGATATCTATTTGTACGACCTGCCTTCCGTGGACATTTATCTGGACAATGCGCTGGCCAACCGTCCTGATTTGCGTGCTTATCGGGAACAGCTGCAGATTGCCCGTTATCAGCTGTATCAGACCTACAGCAGTTTCTCGCCGACGGTGTCTCTTTTCGCAGAATATGATTACGGTACCAATCGCAGCCGCGCCTATCACGAATCCGGAAAAGGCGGGCAGAATGCGTCGAATTTCTCTTACGGCGTCGGGGCTAACTGGACGCTTTTCAATGGTTTCATCCGGTACAACAAGGTGCGGGAAGCTCAGGCCAATCTCAGTGCTACTCAATATCAGGTGGTCAATACCTGGTTGACGGTGGTGCAGGAGGTGCGCAACGCCTATATCAATTATGTGCAGAACGTCAAACAGGCCCGGCTTTACGAAAAGACGCTTGAAATCACCACCAAGCAGCGGAATCTGGTGGACGATGAGTATCGGGCCGGCAATACCGAACTGACCCGGTTGAATGAGGCACAGCGTGACTTGGTCGATGCCCAGACTACGCTGGCCAGCGCCTATATCAATGTTCAGAATGCCAAGGCGCAGCTGGATGCCGCGGCAGCCATCAACGTGGCGGAGTATGACCTGTCGCCCGGCGGCCTGTCGACGGAATACATCGAGGCAACTGGAATTGAGGCGCGGACGGCGATCCGGAAGGAGGTGCCGGAAATTCCGGTCAAACCGGCCAAAGTGCATGACAAATTCCCGTCGTCCGAACCGGGTGATCAGGTTCGGTAAGAGGTATGAAACCCCCGCCGGGATTATCCCGGCGTTTTTTGTAAAACAAACCATGAATTCCGTAATGTGTGGGCGTGTCAGGAGGGGCTGCCGGACGGCGATTTACCTGCGCGCCACGATGCGGAAACAATAGAGAGCAATGACCATGAAGATTCGGGTGCGTTTTGCACCGTCCCCCACGGGACAAGTGCATATCGGAAACATTCGGACGGCAATTTTCAACTATTTGTTTGCCCGGCATGTGGGCGGCGAATTTTTATTGCGGATTGAGGATACCGATCTGGAGCGTTCGACGCGGGAGGCGATCGACAAGCTGCTCGAGTGCATGGATTGGCTGAAGCTGGACTATGACGGGGAGATTTTCTACCAGAGCGCCCAGGCGGATAAACATCGTGCTGCCGCGGCGGAACTGATGGCGTCTGGAGACGCCTATTACGGCGCAGCGGACGAGAGTGGCAAGCGGCCGATTTTCTTCCGGTTGCCGTTGAACCTTCCGGATGGCCGGACTGTGCGTACCGTGGGGCCGGCGGAATTGGCACTGCATGCGGAAACCCCGGTGGAGATCACCCCGGGGGGGATTCATTACGGTGCCTTGAGCGCGAAGGGGAAACCGATGCCGACGGTGTCGGCCCTGGCGGGGATGCGTGATCTGGTATTGCGCGACGGTGCCGGTCAGGTACTGTTTGAGCTGGCGCCAGTTCTGTCCCGGGTACTGGCCGGGGAATCGTTCCGAATCACCGGGGCGGCGTTGGCGTCGTTTACCCGGCGGGAGGTTTATTATCACGACCTGGTGAAGGGGGAACTTGCCAAGCCGTTGGACGGGATGAAGGATCAGGTGATTGTACGCAGTGACGGCTCTCCGGTGTTTCATCTGGCAAATGTTCTGGACGATATTGCGCAGGGGGTGACGCACATTATCCGCGGTGACGACCATGTGGAGAACACCTACCGGCATTTGCTGCTTTTTGAGGTTTTTAAGGCAACTCCGCCGCAATATGCCCACCTGCCGATGATTGTCAATGCGGCTGGCAAGCCCTACAGCAAACGGGACGGGGATGCTTTTGTGGGAGATTTCCGCAGCCGGGGGTTCCTGGCGCCGGCACTGTTCAATTATTTGGCACTGCTGGGGTGGTCGCCGGGGGACGATCGCGAAAAGCTCTCGCTGGAAGAGATGGTGGCGGCGTTTCAACTGGAGCGAGTGAAAAGCGCTCCGGCACAGTTTGATATTCGCAAGCTTTCCAATCTGAATGGACTTTACGTCGCCGAAATGCCGACGGATGCCTTTACGGCGCTGGCGCGGGAATATGCGCCGGAGTTTGCTGCGCACCCCGCGTTTGCAGCGGTTGCGGCTTTGATGCAGAATCGGACAAAGGCGCTGGATCAGGTGCGGGATTGGCGTTATTTCTTTGCGGATGACTTTTCCAGAGATGAAAAAAACAGTCGGAAGCAGCTGACACGTCCGGAAATCCGGAATGCTCTCGCGATTTTGGCGGAAAAGCTTGCCGGATTGTCCGATTGGACGGAAGCGGCGGTTATGCAGCTGCTGGAGCAGACGGAAGCTGCTGTTGGTCTGGATCACGGGAAACTGTTTCAGCCGGTGCGGCTGGCGGTAACCGGTGTGGCGGGAGGCGCGGAACTGGATCGGACGTTGTGTCTGATCGGCCGGGAGGCTGTGCTGCGCCGGCTGGATGCGGCATTGACGCTTTATCAGGGGACGGAGTAATATGTTCTTTCGACCTAAAAGGCGGTATGTGGTGCGGACGCTTGGCGATGAGACGTTGCGGGCAAAGGCCGCGCCGGTGATCGTGACGGAGAAGATCCGGGAGCTGGCGGCGGAGATGGTGGAGACCATGCGGGCGTTTGACGGGATTGGGCTTGCCGCACCTCAGGTGGGCGAACCGTTGCGCCTGGTGGTGTTGGGGGTGCCGCTGGAGGCGATGTCGCCGGAACCGTCCCCCGGAGAGCTGGAATTACTGCCGCGGATGCCGTTGGTTCTGGTCAATCCCGAGATTGTGGCCGCCGCCGAAGAACTGGATGTGCGGGACGAAGGGTGCCTGAGTGTGCCGGATCTTTTTGCTCCGGTGGTTCGTCCGCGGACGGTAGTGCTTCGGTCGGAAACTCTGGACGGAGAGGTGATCGCGCTGGAGTGTGGCGGCCTGCTGGGGCGTTGCATCCAGCATGAGCTGGATCATCTGGATGGGAAATTGTTTACAGATCGGCTGCAGCCGGAGGTTCGCAAGGAAGTGGAGCAGGATCTGCACCGGTTGAAGTTGTTCGGGGCGCGGCATCACTATCAGCGGGTGATTTCGCGGTGATGACCGGCCGGCGGGAGACGCGTATCCCGTAGAAAAAGAAAGCGACAAACGGGGAGGAGAACAGGATGGATCGACGTGATTTTTTGAAGAGCGCCGCAGTGACCGGAGCCGCTTTAACCGTGATGGGAGGGTTGCCGGGGGCCCGTGCGTTTGCTGCCGAGTCGGATTCCGCGGGGGAGGCGCCGCTGCTGGTGGCTGTGACCAATGGCGAGCCGGAGGCGCTGCTGGATGCCGCCTTGAAGGAATTGGGGGGCTTGGAACAATTTGTGCCGCCCGGGAAAACCGTGGTAATCAAACCCAATATCGGCTGGCACCAGCCGCCGGAGATGGCGGCAGACACCAATCCAGAGCTGGTGGGGGCGTTGGTGAAACGGTGTTTGAATGCCGGTGCCGGCAAAGTATATGTATTTGACCATACCTGTGACAAGGATTGGCGGGGGTGTTACCGGGTCAGCGGCATCGAGGAGGCGGTGGAGAAGGCCGGCGGGGAAATGGTCTGCGGGAATGTCAAGAGCGATTACCGGGAGGTGGAGGTTCCCCGTGGCAAGGTTTTGAAAAAGGCACTGATGCATCGACTGATTCTGGATGCGGACGTATTCATCAACGTGCCGGTGCTGAAAAATCACGGAGGGGCAAAGTTAACCGCTTCTATGAAGAACCTGATGGGGATTGTCTGGGATCGTCAGGAATTTCATCAGCTGGGGGTGCAGCAGGCGATCGCCGACTGGTTGACGGTGCGACGGCCGGATCTTAATATTCTGGATGCCTATCGGGCCATGCAGACCGGCGGACCGCGGGGGAACAAAGGGTCCCGGATCCTGCCGCTTCGGTCGCTGCTCGCATCGCGGGACATGGTGGCGCTGGATGTGGCGGGGGCGAAGATGCTGAACATCGATCCTGCCGTTGCCACGCACATTGCTGCTGCGGAAGCGTTGGGGCTGGGGACGGCGGATCTTTCCCGCGTGAATATTAAAAGGATCCGGCTCTGATGCGGCCCTTCCAGTGGTTTCGCGCCGGGCGGATTGTGATCAGTCTGGTGGTGCTGGGGGTGTTTCTTGCCGCATTCAGCGGACTTTTCCGGTCGGTGCAGGAGGTGGGTAAATCGCAACTGCTGCCGTCGTTGCTGCGTGGCGGCTGGGGCTGGGGAATTGCGGCGGCGATTCTGCTGACGACGTTTTTATGGGGACGCTGGTATTGTTCCAGCCTCTGTCCACTTGGGACGTTGCAGGATATGGCGGGGTGGCTTGGGCGCAAACTGCGGTTGAATCGCGGTGGCGCCGCCTGGCCGAACCGGAGGGGCTGGCGTTACGGATTGCTGGGATTTTATTTTTCTGCAATGATTGGCGGCTTGATTCTGCCGTTGGCATTGCCGGATTCATTTGCGTTCTTCGGTCGAGTGGGGAATCTGCTGTTTCGCCCGGCACTGGTAGGACTCAATACGTTTTTGCGAACCCGCTGCGGTTGGGAATCTCTGACTCCGCTGGAATCCCACAATCTGTCGACGGGGCTGGCGGCTGGGGCCGGACTGCTGATTGCGGCGTTACTGATTACGGCATTGCTGCGGGGGCGGGTATTCTGCAATTTCTTGTGTCCGGTGGGAGGGGTGCTGGGGCTGGTGGCGCGGTTTGCACGTTTCCCGCTGCGGCTGGACCGGGAACGGTGCGTCGGCTGCCGCCGGTGCGCGAACGTGTGCAAATCAAAATGTATTGACTTGGAAAAGAAAGTCATTGATTTCGAACGCTGTGTGCTTTGCGGGGATTGCGGCGCCGTTTGTCGGGTGAACGCCATCGGATTCGGCGGCAAGGCACCGCAGCCGGAAGAACCGCCGGTTCCGGAGCGTCGGGAATTTCTGGCGACGGGTGCCGGTCTGGCGTTGGGGGCGGCGACGGCCGTGAGTTTGCGTCGAAACGTTCAGCGCACGCCCGATCCGATGCCGGTGATGCCGCCGGGTGCAGGGACGTTTGAGCATTTTCATTCCCGGTGTACCGGGTGCGGGCTCTGCATGGCGGCCTGTCCGGGGAAGACGCTGACGCCGGCCGGGCTGGAATACGGCTGGAGCGGGATGGGGCAGCCATATCTGTCGTTCCGGATCGGGAAGTGCGAGTTTGACTGTACCCGTTGTTCGAATATCTGTCCGAACGGAGCTTTGACCCCGTTGACGGTTGCCGCCAAGCAGCGGCGTCGGGTCGGCATGGTGGAATATCTGAAGAACCGTTGTATCGTGGTGACCGATGGGAATGATTGCGGCGCATGCGCTGAACATTGTCCGACAGGTGCCTTGCAGATGGTGGCTTACCAGGGGGTATTGACCATTCCTTCTGTAATTCCGGAGCTGTGTATCGGTTGCGGCAGTTGTGAATACATTTGTCCGGCACTTCCGGAGAAAGCGATTCTGGTTCATGGCGTACCTTCGCAGACAGAGGCGGCAGATCCGGCTGCGGTTCTGAAGAAGACGGCGCCGGCATCAACAACCGAGAACTACGAATTCCCCTTCTGAAAACCGGCGACGGAAAACGGCGTGAAACGGATTGCAGGAACGCCGTTATGCGTGTATATTATTCAATATTTTACAAAAAAGCGAAGCAAGCGAAAGTGCAGAAGAGTATTCTATGATGACCATCGATGAACTTCAGGCCCATGAACGATCCATGCGCGAGCGGATTGACCACCTCGGAGAATATCTCGGTGTCGCTGCCCGGCGTACCGAAATGGAGCAGATCGAAGCGAAGATGGCCGCACCCGATTTCTGGGATCACAAGGAAGATGCCCAGAATACGGTTGCGGCGCTCAGCTCCTGCCGCAATATCGTGGAGCCTTATGACCGTCTGGTTCGGGAGATCGATGATTTTGCCGTGAATGTGGAATTTGCGGCGGAGGACGCGGAACTGGCACAGGAGGCGGAGAACACGTTTTGGAAACTGAGCAAAGCGCTGGACCGGTTGGAGATCCTCAGTTTTCTTTCGGGGCAGTTTGACCGATGCAATCTTTATTTTTCGGTGCATGCCGGTGCCGGCGGGACGGAATCCTGTGATTGGGCGTCGATGTTGTTCCGATTGTACCGGCGCTATTTCGAACGGCGTGGCTGGCGGGATGAGATTATTGACTTTCAGCCCGGGGAAGAGGCGGGGATCAAAAGCGCAACACTGCGGGTGGAGGGCGAATTTGCCTTTGGCTACATGAAAGGGGAAAAGGGGGTACACCGGCTGGTGCGGATTTCTCCTTTCGACAGCAATGCACGGCGGCATACGTCGTTTGTGTCCGTGGATGTGTTTCCCGAGATCGACGATGAGATCGAAGTGGAAATTGACGAAAGTGAATTGCGCATCGATACCTATCGCTCCAGTGGTGCCGGAGGCCAGCACGTTAACACCACGGACAGTGCGGTTCGAATTACCCACCTGCCGAGCGGGATTGTCGTCTGCTGTCAGAATGAGCGTTCCCAGCACAAAAATCGCGCTACTGCCATGAAAATGCTGAAGGCAAAACTGTATGAGCTGGAGCAGGAGAAGAAGCGCGCCGCGGCGGATGCTATCCGCGGGGAGAAGGTCGAAAATGGTTGGGGGAGCCAGATTCGTTCGTATGTTCTGCAACCCTATCAGATGGTCAAGGATTTGCGGACTGATGTGGAAACCAGTGACACGGCAGGTGTGCTGGACGGGGACATCGATGAATTTATCGAAGCCTATTTGAAGGGTGTCCGGAAGGGGGAATGAGGGTGATTGTGATCGCGCGCCCGGTGCTGGGTGCGCTTTTTTTATGTAGGGATAGGGGGGAAATTGAAGAAAAATGAAAAAAAGTTTAAAATTGATTTGCAAAAAACCAGAACGCTGCTAAATTCTGATCCTGTCGCTGCGAGACGGCGGGGTTGCTACAGGAAAGCGGTTTGAAAAAAA
>CALXOD010000062.1 GCA_944389925.1 uncultured Victivallaceae bacterium
AAAACAGTTTTTTAGGCATTATTACGATACTAACCTGTGTGATTTTGTGCTCAATTCTGGAAATAAATTTTTATGTCTATTTTTGCTTTTTGTGCATTCTTACCAAGGGAGTTTGAGCGTAACAGAACTTTATCAAAAAAAACAATTTATAGATTGCGAAAATTCCTAGGATGATGTATTATTAAGCTCAAAATAAGGTTGCGTATTTTCTTATATACGCCGGTTTTATGTCTATAGAGTAGTGATGATCGCAATCACCACCAGCAGTTCGATCAGGGTGAAAAACGGCCTCGTCGATCCTCTCGGAGCGGCTTCGCCGCGAACAAAACGCTGATACGAAAAAAACGAATGGACCCGTCTGATCGCTCTGCTCATTTCCACTTCTCCTTTTCCTGCGGGGAATCTGAACCTTTGATTATTATACATAATCAATTCTCTTGAAAAAAGTGAAAAAAGGGTTATTTTCCACGAAAAAAGGTGATTTTTAATTTTTTCCGGGAGAAAAGCTTTTTGAATCAGCCGCCGCCCAAGTTTCTTGAAGCACAGCCGGATGACCGGGAAATCAGGGATGAAAATTTCCGTTTTCACTCCGGCGGCCGGGACTATACCATGCGGATATATCCCCGCATGTTCGGCCGGATCATGTATCAGAACTATTACAGCATCTGGCATCACCATGCCTACTACCACCTGATCCTGGTCAGCGCCGGACGCTGCTATCTGGATACCGGCCCGCATACCACCCCGCTGCTGGAAACCAACTCACTGGTCCTGCTCAATCCCGGTGCGCCGCATCGCTTCCGCCATGTCGGCAGGGAACCTTTTGAACATGCTGCCGTGTTGTGGGCGCTTGCCGAAGCAGGAAGTCCGCGTACGGATATTGCCAATCCATTCCCTTTTCAAAAGCTGTATCGGCCTGATTGGCATCATGCGGTAGACCTTTGCCGCCTGACCCGCGCGGAAGCAGACGATTTTCTCTTCCGGCATCGCCAATTGCGCCGATTACTGGACCTGCCGGAAAAAGCAGTACGGATTATCCCCGTCTTGTTCGCATTCATCATGGAGGAAATGCGGCTGCTGATCGATCGGACTGAAATGGAACTGCGCAGCAAGCAGGAAACGCCGTTACTGACCCGGGTGGCGTTGCTGGTCGACGACCACTTGGCTCAACCCGACTTCGGTCTGGCACAGATTGCCGCGGCTTTCGAAAGGACGCCCCACCATTTATCCCGCAGATTCCAGGAGGAAACCGGTTTTTCGCTACCGGAATATCTACGCCGTCGCCGCCTGGAACAAGCTCGGCGTCTATTGCTGTCCACGACTTTACCCATCACGGAGATCGCCACCCGGTGCGGCTTTACCTCTTCCGGCTACTTTTCCCGCCTATTCCATCAGCGCTTTCAATTTACGCCTGTAGCATATCGCAAACTCACCGGCGTTGTTCCCGGACCGATTCAAATTGACAGCATGACCGACATCCAGACCCTGCGCTATCAGGGGAAATTACCGGAAATCGAAGGCTGATTCCGACCGAGAAATCTGATGTTTCCCCCTGCCCTATGTACTTCCGCACTTCAGCAGAAGCCACTGATGCGGCGTTGAAAATGAGGAGAATCCCCCCATTCGCCGTATCCGATGCGTTCGCCGATGCCGGCAATGGCCCGTTCCAACCGTTCGCGACTTTCGGCTGCATTTTCGTCGGTCCCCGGCTTGTTGTCATACAGCAGATAATCCTTGCGATGGGAAACATCGCCGATATTGGGCATAATGACATTCGCTCCTGCCAGAAGGCCGCGCTCACGTCCGTCCGGCGCCAGTGCCTGAAGCGCCGTAGTGGAAGCAATATTGACATCCCGCAGAACCAATCGGGTGACAGCGATCATCCGCAATCCCCACCGCAGCTGCACCACCGGATCGAACGCTCCTCCTGCCCGCCCCATCGGTGTCTCCGCATGCGGGATATAAGGGCCCATTCCGATCATATCAACATCAAGATCCCGAAAAAATAAAATATCATCCGCCAGATCCGCCGCAGTCTGCCCGGGTAATCCACTCATGACGCCGGTACCGACCTGATATCCACAATCCCGCAACGACTTCAAACACTCCAAGCGCCGGACAAAACTATGGTCAGCGGGATGCATTTTCGCATACAAAACAGGATTGCTGCTTTCGATCCGGAGCAGATATCGGTGTGCGCCGGCGGCAAACCAGCGACGGTAGGTATCCGCCGTCTGCTCGCCGAGGGATAATGTAATCCCCAGCTGTCCATCGGAAACTTCCTTGATTCGCCGAACCATTCGTTCAATGAAGTCCGTATTCTCTGCGTCCGCCCGCTCGCCGCTCTGCAGAACCACCGAGCCGTAACCGACCGCAGCAGCGAATCGGGCAGCCGTCAGAATTTCCGTCTCGCTCATCCGAAAGCGATGCATATGATGATTGTCGCGCCGGATTCCGCAGTAGTAACAGTTCTTGACACAGAGGTTGGAGATTTCAATCAGTCCCCGCAGACGCACCACCGGTCCCACATAACGCAGTTTCACCCGATAGGCAGCCTGAAAAAGTAATTGCTCCTGCTCCGGGTCGTCCAACTCCAGCAGTCGGATCATATCCGGACGGGATAATTCGCCACCGTTCACGACGGATTCAAGAAGATCAGTTATCAATTTTCAGCATCCTTCATTGCAAGTTCCCCCGTTCGACGGTATAATATGGAAAACAAAACTGGTTTTGCAAATGAAAAAATCGTTCATTCACCCATTTCTTGCCTTCATCGCCATCGCTGGATTCCTGCTGCCCCTCCTGCTGATTGCACTGGTTCGCTGGAGTGACCTGCCGCTCGGAGTTTCCGGCAACTGGGAATGGGTACGCATTTCTCCCCCAACCACCCTGCTCCCGACCTGTCTACTCTCCCTTCTTTGCTTCGCCGCTGCCGCATTTGCGGCCTGGCGCATGGACACACACCGGCTTTCCCGTTCCACCGCAATTGTCGTCATTCTGCTCTGCGGTCTGCTGGCGGATCTCGCTATTCTACACGGCGGCCGGGCTGGTCTGGCGGAAAACGCGCTGGCACCGTTAAATGCCTTTGCCACCGGCTATCTGGAAGCAGCGGCAACCGCGGAAAAACCGGGAGATTTGACCCGGCATTTTTCCGCCCGGGTCCTGCGGGTGCCAACCGGTGAAGTACCGCAGCACCGCCATGTACATCCTCCGGGGAATGTCCTGCTTTCAGCTGTGCTGTTCAACATTCCCGGCCATTTCGCCACGAAGCTGTTGCCGGGTACTGCCGAGGCTCTGGCGGAACTCGCCCGGGAAGGCATTCTCATGCCGCCGATGGATACCCCGCAAGCCCGGGAAACGGCGTTACGACTGGTTCTGCTGTTTCTGGGCGCCCTTACCGCCGGCAGATTGCTGCTGTTTCTGGCTCTCCGGCGATTCCGACTGCCCGGCGCCGGAGTGGCGGCATTGCTGATCACCTTCGGGTCAGGTACGGGGGTGCTCTTTCTCGGCCACTACGACACCTTCTACTTTCTGATTACCGCCGCGGCGGCATTCATTGCCGTAACGGCACTCGGAAGACATTCCAATCGCCGCATTCCGTTGCTGCTTTGGGGCGTACTCGGGCTGATTCTGGGAACCGGCGCCCTGTTTTCGCTGGGATTCGGCGCGCCGATTCTGCTGGGAATGCTGTTGATTGTACTGAGTGGACGGGATCGGTGGCTCCGGCTCTCTGCTTATGCCGCCGGCGGGTTCGCGGTACCGGGAATTGCCGCACTCTCCGGCATGAACCTCCCTGCAATCGCTCTGCGCTGCTGGGAAAATCACCGGTTGTTCAACGCCATGGCCGGACGTGCCTATTGGCCGTGGGCGGCTTACAATCTGCTTGACGCCCTGCTCTTCGCCGGTGTCGCCGTCACCCTGCTGATTTTCGGTGCATTCTTCCTGCAACGGCGCCATCCGGCCGGGAGAGTGCTGATCCCAGCGGCGGGGGTTTGGCTGTTTCTGCTTTTTTCCGGAAGCGCCTCCGGAGAATTCGGGCGATTGACCGTGCTCTACGTACCGGTTCTGCTGGCCGGCGGAGCATTTCTGCTTGCCCGTGCAACCATACCGAAGCAGTCGCCCGGCCGCTATTTCCTGCTGCTTGCGGGCATCGGGCTGGCGCTCCTGCAAACTGCCGTGCTGCGGGAAAGCCTGAAACTGGTCCTGATCGACTGAGGATACGGCGTGAACCTCCTCACGCCGAAGTCGCCCCCCCCTCCGTTACGACTCAACCGCGTCCGCGCCGCTTCTTATAATCCTCGTATTCCGCCAGTGTTCCGGGGAAATCAGTAACCCGGCCGTCCGCGATTTCCAGAATCCGGGTTGCCAGACTTCCGATGAATTCACGGTCATGACTGACGAACAAAACCGTATTCGGAAACAGACTGAGAGCATAATTCAGAGCTTCGATCGACTCCAGGTCCAAGTGATTGGTCGGTTCATCCAGGACCAGCACGTTACCGGCTTCCAGCATCATCCGGGCCAGAATCAAGCGGGCTTTTTCGCCGCCGGAAAGCACTTTGACCGGTTTGTATACTTCGTCTCCACTGAACAGCATCTTGCCGAGAAATGACCGCAGTTCCATCTCGCTGATGCCCTCATTCGGACTGAATCGGGCCAGCCAGTCGATAGCGTGATCCTCCATGCCCAGTACCTCCGATGCATCCTGGGGAAAATAACTGAGGTTGACCGTTTCGCCATGTACAACATCGCCGACTCCGGGCTCAAGTGCCTTGAGCAATGTTTTCAAAAGAGTGGTTTTTCCGGCGCCGTTGGCGCCGATGATCGCCACCTTTTCCTCCGGACCGATGGTCAGATTCAAATCGGAAAACAACACACGGTCATACTCTTTGCTCAAACCGACGCATTGAATGACTTTTTCCCCCAGCCGTGTCGCCGGCTTGAAACGAATGAACGGAGACACCCGGGAGCTCGGTTTAATCTCCTCCAGCTGAATTTTTTCCAACTCTTTCTGGCGGGAAGTCGCCTGACGGGCTTTGGAGGCATTGGCACTGAAACGGTTGATAAATTCCTTAAGATCGGCGATTCGATCCTCTTTCTTCTGATTCTCGCGGCGGATCCGTTCCAAAGCCAGAGCGTTGGCAGTCATGAAAGCATCATAGTTGCCGGTGAACAATCGGATCTCCTGGTAATCCAGGTCGGCGATATGGGTACAGACCTCGTTGAGAAAATAACGGTTGTGCGAAATCACAATGACGGTACCGCGATGGTTTTTCAAGAAACCACACAGCCAGTCGATGCTGCCGATGTCCAAATGGTTGGTCGGTTCGTCCAGCAGCAGGATGTCGGGATTGAAAAACAGTACCTGCGCCAGCAGTACCCGCAGTTTGAATCCACCGGTCAGCGTAGACATCGGCATATGATGCTTCTCCTCCGGAATGCCGAGTCCGACCAGCAATCTTGCGGCATCGGCTTCCATGGTATAACCGCCGGCATCGCCGAAAAGACTTTCGATATGGTTGGCCCGCTCTTCCTCTTCCGCAGTCAGGTCGATCCCGGAATAGAGGTATTCGCGGTCCTTATGGATGGCCCAGAGTTTTTCATTTCCCATACAAACTGTGTCGAGAATGGTCTCATCCTCGTACTGATAATGATCCTGCTTCAGAAAACCCACCTGGCAGTCCTTATCCACTGCAACTTCGCCGGTAGTCCCCTGAAGCTGACCGGCAAGAATACGCAGAAAAGTCGACTTGCCGGAACCATTGGCTCCGATCAGGCCGTAGCGGGCCCCTGCTTTGAACTTGACGGAAACATTTTCGAACAAAGTCTGCTGTCCGAATTTCATGGACATGTCGGCAACCGCAATCATGGCATCTCCCGCTTTCTGGTAGTCCCCGTCCGGGGTTGGTTTTAATATGGAAATTAATACTATAGCATGTTTTTCCGCCGATCGCCAGTCGTCTCCTGAAAAACAAAAGACACAATAGGCTTTTCTTCGTTTCTCATTTGCAAAGCACAAAGAAAAAGTCTATATTTTGCCATGTGTTTGCCATGTGTTTGATCAATATTTTACGATATGTTTTATTTTTCACCCGGAATCCGCCATGGGAAAATATGAAAAAAAACGTCCGGCATTCAACCGGATGGTCGAACGGTTGGAGGCATTGATCGCCGAAGGGGTCTTTCGCGCCGGAGATAAACTGCCTTCCCTGCGGGAACTTTCGGAAGAATACGAACTGTCCCACTACGCCATCTATGAAGGACTGAAAACGCTGCGGGATCATGGCCTGATCGAATTGCGCCACGGGTCCGGAGCCTATGTTGCCAACCTGCGCAACTCCGGCCGGATTGACGGAGAATGGAACATCACGGTTTTTGTCGGTGACCGCCGGGTGGCTCCGGAGGGAGGTTACCTGTCACATGCGCTGCTGGGGATACAGGAGGAAGCGTTGCGCCACAATTGTGTACTGACCATCCGGATGCGCGACTACTACGAATTTCATCATCCGGAACCACCGTTTGAATCGCAGATCCGGAATGCGGACGGGCTGATCTTTCTGGGAGAATATGATTTTGCCGGCGGCGACATTCCCCGCTCGCTGCCCGCGGTAGGTATGGAAATGAACGCCACTTTCGACGGGGTACTTTCACCGATCACTCTGGATCCGGTTTGTGCCGCGGAACTGGCAGTGGATTACTTCCGCAGGCAGCAGCGGAAAAAAGTTCGGGTGGTGTATCTGGAGGATGGACCGGTGTTCCAAATGAGGGCCGAATGTTTCCGCAGCTTCTGGAGCGCATATGGCGAATGTGAGTTCTTCGGGTATCGGCTGACCCACCCCTTTGAACTGCCGTTGCCCCAGGAGCGGGAAACCGGCCTGCTCTTCTGCAGCGGCGCATGGTGCGAGCTCTGCATGAAACATTACGAACAAATATTCCACACCGCCATGACCTCGGATTATCAGGTTCTCAGCATGGATGGAAAATCATTGCTGGTACCGGGCTATCACCCGGTTTCCACCCTGTACATTGATTGGCGCTCAGCAGGACATGCGGCACTGGAGGAGCTGTTGCGCCGCCTGCGGAATCCAAGCGCGGAGGCGCGACGCATCCTGCTGGTGCCCAGACTCAGGGAACTATCCTGACCGATTCCTGCAGCCACAGCCGATGTCGGAAACACCGGGCACGATCATCCCAACCGATTATCAATACGCCGGGCACACCGTCTGATGACATGAAGCGGTCAAAGACATACAAAGCCGCCACCGGATCCAATTTTTTTCCTGCCTCCGGCGTCTCCGGAATGATTTTCAGAGACAGCTGCCGTCCTCCCGCCTTTTCCTCCAGCTCTTGCGCAATACTTTCCAGATAATTGCCGCTGGGCCCGAATTCATAAGGATGCCCCCCTCCCCGGAGCATTTCCTGCTGAAAAAACGTCGTCAACAACAGCAGGCAGCCGATTCCCGCCGTCCCAGTTATCAACCGCCATCTTTGCGGCATTCTCATCATGCCGAATCCGGCAACCGCCGCCGCGGCCGGAGCCAGGACCGTAAGATAATGAAAGTGTATCCGCAATCCCATCAGCAAATACAACAACGGCACCGTCAACAAAAAACCAAGAGACAGACTGATAACAACCGGAGCTTTTTCCTCAGGCTTCAAAGGAGGGATGAAAACTGCGGCGACGGCCCCCCAGAAAATCAATGCCCCCCCCAGGAGCAACACCCAGCCGAGCCACGGAGATCCCGCCGCCTCCGTCACCGCGGTGCCCAGCTCCCCGGGAGGAAAATAATCCCGGAAAAACAGAGTTCCGCACCAACCGAAATTATGAAAGATCCAGGCAGAGATCTTCTCCGCGAACGGCACCTGGGTTTTCAACATCTCCCCATCCCAGCGGAACAGCAGGAAATAAAGCCACGGCCCCAGTAACGCCAGTGTGGCCGCTCCCAGCCCCACCCAAACGCGAAACCTCACTTTCCGCCGCCAGCCGAGCCAGCCGATGAAGGGCAGCAGGAAAAAGCCGGAAAGATGCCATGCCCATCCAGCCGCAACCGCCAGAAAGCCGGCGCCGAACCAGTAACGACTCCGTCCGCTTTCCCAGAAACGCGACAGCCAGTAGAGAATACCGAGCATCATCAGCGGCAACAGATTGGGGCCCCAGAAATTGGAACTGTTCCAGATCAGCATCGGCATGGCAGCAAGAAAGGTGGTTCCCCATAACGCCGCCTCTTTTTCCAGCGTCCGTCGGAAGACCAGCCATGCAACCCCTATGGTCAACACGGAGAAAAAGACGAACCACCCTGCGAAATACCCTGGAGAAGTTCCGAAAACCGCCAGCGCCCCGAAAATCACATTGGCCCCCGGAGGATTCGGGAATCCGGTACTGCCTGCCATCCCGTGCGGAATCAGCAAGGCCTCCCGCAATGCGCACAAGCTGTTCAAAATGGAACGGGCCTGATCGTCTTTGAATTCAAAACACCACCACTGCCGCACCCGCAAAACCAGTCCGGCAGCAATCAGTAATACTGGAAGTACTGAATTCAGAAGGCGATTACGCTCCATGGACTTTCTCCTCCATTCTCCCATTCCTATCCCAGGAGAATGGGGTGAATATATCATGCTTCCGGAGTTTTTCAACCTGACGTAACGAGTCCACCTACAAGTCTCCTCCTGCGAAATGAATAAAAAATCATTTTGGATCATTTTGGACAAAATTGATCAACGCCACAAATAACCATACAAATCATTACAATTAAATAGAAAAATAATTTTCAAAAGAACCATAACTACACGTCAAAGAGAAGAATCAACTCACCTTTTTTGAATCTATTGGATCGATTTTTATCAAACATTTTCTAAAAAGAGCTTGTTAAAAAACCGGTTTTTACATATAATATCTAAGGACACACCTGTCCTAACAATTTTC
The DNA here is from genome assembly GCA_944389925.1 of uncultured Victivallaceae bacterium. Classification (GTDB taxonomy): domain Bacteria; phylum Verrucomicrobiota; class Lentisphaeria; order Victivallales; family Victivallaceae; genus CALXOD01. The sequence continues at coordinate 8,924 of CALXOD010000062.1, forward strand.
AAAATGGCGTAATTTTCTGATTACGCCCCCTCATTTTCATCTATTTCACACCAATTCTCAAAAGTAGCCCCCCTTTGTTGTAAATCAGCTGTCCTAAAAAGCGAA
>CALXOD010000063.1 GCA_944389925.1 uncultured Victivallaceae bacterium
CGCACAACTATAATCCAACTCAACGAAAAGGAAAAACCGGAAATGGGTAATTTTAAAAAACAATCAACTCAGGCTCAAATAGGGTGGTTAGAATGACGATTTCAAAGAATTATGGGACGGCACTGAATGTGTTTCACAAAATTTGAGACAATAACCAAAATTAAGGAGTACTGGAAAATCATGAAAGCGCAAAAGTCATTTACCCTGATCGAACTTCTGGTGGTGATTGCGATCATCGCGATTCTTGCCTCCATGCTGCTGCCCGCGTTGAACCGGGCCCGCGAAGCGGCGAAGACCATCAGCTGCGTCAGCAACCTCAAGCAGATCGGCACCGCCGGTCAGATGTATGCCGCCGATTACGACGATATGATGTTCTTCGCCTCCTCCAACCCCAGTGGAACCTCCGGGGTGAAATATCGTTGGTATGTACAGCAGGAATTTGCCAAGTCGCTCGGCGGCGGTCAGAGCCCGGTCAAGCGCGGCAGCGCTCTGGTTTGTCCCGCCGTGCAGCGGGAAACGGTGTTGATCGGTTACGCCGTCAATACCATGTGCGGCTATTATCCGAAACCCGGCGGCAAGGGCGACATGTATACCGGCGTGAAACTCTCCAAGGTTCGGGCCGCTTCTTCGAAAATCCATATGATCGACAGCGCCGCTCCGTTCTTCTACTACTGGCATGTGGTCGGCAAAACCGAGGAAATGGCGGGAGGCAGCTTTGCCTGGACCATCCACCCGTGGAAAGGTGCGGCATACGGCGATGATGCCGCCAATGCGCTTTTGAACATGTTTTTCGATGTTCCCGCGCTGGCGGAATTACATACGGGCAAGATCAACGCCGTGTATCTGGACGGACATGCCGCGTCCCGGAACTACAAGGAATACCGCGACAAGTGGTATGAATGGCATCCGTCGGAACCGAACGTCCCGATGTCCATGCGCTGAAGATCGAGTTGCATTGCGCCGGATCGTGGTGTATTTTCCCGGAGACGGTTTTGAAGACGAGAAAGGAATGGATTGATGATAGTTCGTAAAATTCTGCTCGGTCTGGCGGGCGCCGCGGCGATTTCCGCCGGCGCGGAATGCCTGTACTCCGATTCATTCGACCGCGACTCCGGCGACTGGTACGTGGAAGGGGGCCGTTCCGTGGCGATCCGGGACGGGCGGCTGTACATCGACGCCGATCCCGAGGAGTTCGTCAAGGGCGGACTCAACGGCGGCGTCTGCACCGTCTGGAACCGGACCCGGATCGACGGCGATGTGCGCGTCGATTTCGACGTGTGCGTCGAGCATTCGGTGACCGGGACCAACAACATCAATTTCTTTTTGTTCTACTCCATGCCGGACGGCAGTTCGCCGGAGGCGTCCACGCAGACGCGGAAATATGCCGATTACGCGGATTATCACCAGCTGAACGGCTATATTTTCACGTTTCTGAACGCCAGTGAGAACAAGAAGAACGCCCGGATCCGCATCCGGCGCTGTCCCGGTTTCCGGCTGTTGCGCGAAACCTACGCCGCCGAAAACCGGGCCGATACCGCGTATCACATCACGCTGATCCGGCAGACCGGCGTGCTGCGCTTTCTTCTGGACGGCAGGGAGCTGCTGTCGGTCAGGGACGAACAGCCGCTGGAGGGCGGCTGGTTCGGCTTCCGTACTTTCCGCACCAGATTGTGGTTCGACAATCTGAAGATCACCCGCCCGGACACGGACGGGGCTGCGGTGGCGCCGTCCCGGAATGCCGGGGACGGCAAGGCGCAATCCGGCGCGCCGCAGGAGAAAAAAGCCGGCCAATAACATTATGACGGTCAGAAAAGACCGGCTGACAATCGGCGGAGTGTGGATGCTTTTCCGGCCGGTTCCGGGTTTTTTCGGCTGAAGAAGGGTTGTTTGACAGTGGGACGCAATCCGATACCGACAACCAGACTGCTGGATTATATAGAGTCGCGCATTCTGGCGGGAGAATATTCTCCGGGCGAAGTCCTGCCTTCGGTGCGGCGGTTCGCCGCGAAATTCAAGTTGAGTTACGGGACTACTTATCGTGCTTTCGAGCGGCTGTGCGAAAACGGCGTGCTGGAGCAGAAGCCCAATCATGGTTTTTTCGTTCTCCGCAGTCCGCTGCGGCGCAATGACGGGGACCGGCGGATCGCGGTTTTCATGGAGTCGGCGGTCAACCCTTCGGCGGGGGGCATGATGTATCACGCGCTGCTCGGCGCCCGGGACGTTGCGGAGGCGGCCGGGTTTGAATTGTCGGTGGTGGCGCGTCATTGCGGCGCCGGTTCGACGGACTTTTTCCGGGAGGCCAGCCGCCAATGCGACGTAAGCGCCCAGCCAGCTCCATGGTGATGGTGGATCGAGGGGAGATTTTCGAAAGGGGAAGATGGCCACAAAATGAATGCCGTCAGACGACGATGACCGCCCGACGACATTTCCTCTTCATGTATACGCCCAGCCAGCCCCATGGTGAGGGTGAATCGAAGGAGTTTTTTTCGAAGGGGAAATGTGCAAAAGATGAATGCCGTTGGACGACGATGATCGCCCGACGGCATTTCCTCTTCATAAGTATACGCCCAGCCAGCCCCATGGTGAGGGTGAATCGAAGTATCGGCTCGCAAACCAATTTTATCCCGAATTCAGAATCTTTTACACAGCCATCCCATAGGAAAAGAAAAAGTTGAAAGATGATGGTTCTGGATGCAACTTATATTTCAGCAAAAAAACAAGGAGCATCCATGAAACCATCAAAGCATAAAATGACCGTATTATCGCAA
>CALXOD010000064.1 GCA_944389925.1 uncultured Victivallaceae bacterium
CCGGACCGGCGCCCGATAGCGGAAAGCGGAAAAATCCAGTTCCGCCGCCGTCGCCCCCGCCGCCAGCCATCGTTCCTTGAGTCCGACCATCGGCCCGAACAACTCCGTGAACAACAGCGGCCCCCCCTGAAAAGTCATAACATCCAGAAACACTTCCCGGGGAACGACCTCTCCTCCCCGGTGAATCTGCAGATCCGCGGCACGTACCCAGCGCAGCGGTATTTTTCCGTTTTGATTTTTCACGCTCTTCATTCCTTTTTCGATAGAGGTTTCGACGCAGACACCGGACGGAAGCGAACCCGGAAATTCAGGGTTGACACCGGGTGTTCCGCCGTCAGCGCCACCCGGACCGGATCCAGTTTCACCGGCAACTTCTCCCCGAGAGGTTCCGCGACGACCCGGAACGGGACCGTACTTTCGACCACGACCTCCAGCCGTACGCCGTCCTTTTCCAGAAGCAGTGAAGCGGGTCCGGTCTTCTGCCAGCCGGCGGTGGTAATCCATGCGAATTCATAGGTTTCCGGGCGGGAAAATTCCACCCGGTCCGCCACAGTCACTTCCCCGGCACCAGTACGATGAAATTCAAAGGTCCGTTCCAACTTTTTCAGGGAGGCCAGCCGGTACGCCGACGTCAAGTCCATTTCCCAGAGGAAATCCCCCTTCTCCGGAGATTGGCACTCCAGCGTCCGCGCATCGGTACCTTCTCCCGCCGTCTGCAACACGCCGCCGATCCGGGGCACGCTGTGGCCGAAAGAATTGATCACCCGGCTCTCGTAACGGCGAGATCCGAATGTCCGGCCGCTGTACACCTCGGATCCCGGATCAATGATCATCGGCACTCCATCCAGCAGCAGATGGAAGGAACCGACATCGTTATGGTTATGCACTTCGTGGTTACTTCCCCCTTTGAACAGGGCAGCCAGCCGTCCTGTCCCCGTCGGGCGGAGTACGGCGATGCCGCCATCTGGAAACAGCGTCTGTTCCGGCAGCGTCTCCGGTGATTCCGGCATGGATTCACGTGGAAAATCCAGATACCGAACCGTCAACAAAAATTCATGAAATTCCTTGGGAGAAAAAGCATTCAACGACCGCTTCCAATAACTCGGCCGCGCCGAAAAAGCGTCCCGCAATGCCAGCAGCGATGCTTTTACCCCAGCTCCGTAAGGACAATCCGCAAGTGCCGGGAAATAACTTTCCGTCACCCGGATCCGATCCGGATAGGTCGCGGGAGCCGCTGCTTCCGGCCGTTCCATCAAGTTCAAGTGTCCCCCGGTCGTCTCCTGCAGCATCAGCGCGATAAAAAGATAATGCTTGAATCCATAAGTCCAGTAACTCGGCCCTTCACTGCAATAACCGTCGGGCGGATAGCCGCGGAGATAATTTTCGCTGTAATCCAGTGCACGCGCCACCAACATGCTCCGTTCGGCAGGATCCTCTTCCACCGCCAGGATCACCCCGATTACTCCGGCAAGGCAAACGGCATTCCAGTTATTGCGGGCCTTCAACCAGTAGTAATTGTCATTTTGTTCCGTATAATGAAAACGCACCTGATGGGTAATGGTATCGCGATAGATGCGGATAATACGCCGCCGCAACTCTTTTTCCAGCTGGTTCTTCAGGTTCTCCGGAAGCCGGTCGCGCAATTTGTCCAGCACAATCGCCAGCTGCCAGGCGAGTCGGGAGGAGCGCAGGTCGATCGTCGGTGCAGTTCCGTTGAAATTACCGAGATCCCGGTCACTGCTTGGTTTAGTCCAGGACCGCAGTCCCGCCAGAATGCCAAGGCGCTGCACAACGGCATCCAGATATACTTCTTCCAGAGTACAGCAATATGCGAGGAATACCGTTCCCAATTCCTGACGCAGCCGGGTAACGGATGCTTCGTACTGATCATACATACTGCTCCGATCGCCTGCCAGAGCAGGATAAAGCGATTCATCCGGAGCCTTTACTGCTTCTGTTACCAACGATTTCGCCGCAGTCAGGACTGATGACATCACCGGAGATGCGGCAATTTTCCCCCATGCTTCCCGATCGGCAACTGACGGTCCGGGGCTCCAGCGGCCGTGCACCAGATACTGATTGACCGTCCGGTGAAATTCCGGTATTTCCGGGGTTTCGGCAGCCATGAGAAAAAGCGGCATGACTGCCGCAGTGATCATCCCGCAGAGCTTCATCATTACAAATCGTCCCAATAATTTTCCGAATCGCCGCGCTTAGCGGTTGTCCCATTCGCGAAAGGCGTCATCCGATACGTCTCATCCACACTGACGGAAGTCATGGCACTGGAGACATGCCCATCCATCCAGAGCACGTTGGCCTGACGGTTGTGACGTCCGTAAACATGACCGAATGCGTCCTTGGACATACGCTGGGCATAAACCCCATAGGAACCGCGTTCATCCTCCTGACCCATGCGCCAGCATTCAGCCAGCATGATGGTCTGCGAAGGTTTGCGGATCCGATTGTACTTGGGAGCGTTTTTCCCACTGGACAAATAGGTATTGTAGCCATAAGTCATATAGGAGAGCAGATACGATTCATGAAAACTTCCCTGATACTGTCGTACCTCCTGCCGGAACATATCACCATAGGTACTGCCTCCGTAAGGCCGGAACGCCTGTTCCGGGCAGACGATAATGCCGCCGTGAGCCAACAGCCGGTCGTGCACCAGACGGCTGATCCAGTAATATTTGACGTAAGTACCATAAGTGGTATTCAGCGGTGGCAGCCAGTCATCGTTGGAATCGGCATAGGAGCGCAGAGAAAAGCCGAGCTGGCGCAAATTTCCGATACACTGTGTTTTCCGTGCCGCGGCGCGTGCTTTGTTCAAAGACGGCAGCAGCATGGAAGCCAGGATGGCGATGATCGCAATCACCACCAGCAGCTCAATCAGGGTAAAGGAGCGTTTCATAAACATCCTCTCTGCGCCCTCCGGCGCGGTTGCAAGAAAACAACAATGTTGTTCATTACACACCCTGTTGTTATTATATCTAAAAATCCCTGTCCTGTCAAGCTCTGTGCATAAAAAACACGGATTTTTCATGTTTTTTTCTTTGAATTTCTTTCTTGACTGTGGCAACTGCACATGATATATTGGATAACGATGGAAGAACTTTAAAAAAAAGAAACACCGTTGTTATGAAGTCTCGAAAACCCCGCAGTGCCGCGCTCATCGTTCAGGATCTCAAAGAGAAAATCATTCGCGGCGACTACCTCTGCGGTGAATTTCTCCCGCCGGTCCGGGAACTGGCCCAGCAGTACAGCGCGGCAAATCAAACCATCTCCGCCGCCTTCAACGAACTGACTGCACTCGGCCTCGTCAGCCGGACCGGACGCGGCTGCCAGGTTCTTTCCGATGCGGACAGCCCGCCACGCCGTCCGTTGCTCGTTCTGTATCAACAGCCGATTCTGGAGCATTACAGTCTGTTTGCCGTATTGGCCGGCATCACCGCCCGGCTTGACAAATTGCGTTTGAATTATCGGGTCGTTGATTCCCGCCGACGACTGCCCTCCCCGGAGGAGATCGCAGAACGACATTCCGCCGTGGTCATGGCCATGGCGTTGAATCAGGCAGGACGTGCATTTGTAGAAGAACTGGACCGCCGTCGTATTCCCAATGCCATCGCCAATCTGGAGGCGGACTGGCCTTTTACGGCGACCCGGGTGAACCGGGCGGAAACCACTGCGCAAGCAGTGCGGATTCTGTACGATATGGGACACCGCGACATAGCACTGCTGGGGCGTGACCCGGAATTGTATTTCTACGGCCAGAGTCTGAATGGCTATCGAACCCAACTGGAACAACTGGGGCTGCCGTACCGGGAGGAGCTGGTACTCATTACGCCGGAATTGGATCTTTTTGCCACCTTCCGCACCGTTCGGACCGCGTTATGCTCCGGGCCCCATTTCACCGGACTGATTGCGGGCCGCGACTCGCTGGCTCATGCCGCTGTGGAAGCCTGTCGGGAATGCGGGCTGGAAGTCGGCCGGGACATTTCAATCATCGGTTTTGACGACTTGAGCTGGCCGCAGCAGGAACGCACGCTGACCACCTTTGAAGAACCCTGTCGACAGCTGGGAGCCACCGCGGTGGATCTGGTTTATGAGGAGCTGTTGACCGGCTGGCATGAGCCGATACAGAAATTTCTACCGGCGGAATTGCGACTGCGCCGGACTCTGGCCCCCCGAAGAGAAAGTGAAGAAGACAGCGGAAAGCTCCGCTAACAGATTTTCCATTGCCGCCGACTGGCTTCAAAGGCCGGAAAAAAATCTCCGGTACGCCTCCAGTTTTTCCGTCCGTGTCCACATGGCGGCAGCGGGGCTCGTGGAAGGCAGTTTTACCACCTCAAACCGCTGTTCCAGTTCAGGAAAATGCCGCAGCAGCAGCCGGTGCGCCGTCCCTCCATTGCAGCCGATCCGCCGAAGCTGCGGCAACCCTTTCACAAAGGTGTCCAGCGGGTTCGGCCGCCAATCCCGGATAGCGGAATCAAGACTTCCCGGTCGTACCGCCGCCTCCAGAACGTCCCATAACGCCACCCGGTTCCGACGCAACGCCGCCAGTCGGTCCTCATACGGCATCTCCACAGAGAAATCGAACAGCGTTGCCATGATCGGCCAGAAGGCGTTACGCGGATACCCGTAATATTCCCGACGTCGCAGCGACTCCTCCCCGGGCAGCGAGCCCAGAATCAGAAATTCCGCATCGGCAGCAAAGGATGGTGCAAAAGAATATTTGTAAATCTCCTGATTCATGTCATTAATATGGAGGTGAAATTCGATTTTTGCCAATACTCCGGCAGCATTTGCCGGAAAACAGGGAGGATAGCATCATGAACGGATTTGATTTCTTCATTCCCACCCGGATTCTTTTCGGCGCGGGTAAACTTGCGGAACTGGGGCGAACGCCCCTGCCGGGTAGCAAGGCGCTGGTAGTGATTTCCGCCGGCCAGTCCATGCGGCGGAACGGCTATCTCGACAAGGTGCTGACGCTGCTCAGAGAAAACCACACCGAGGCAGTTCTTTTTGATCGCATTCTGCCCAATCCCATCCTCCGTCATGTGATGGAAGGGGCGGCTGTCGCTCGAAACGAGCAATGTGATTTCATCCTCGGCCTTGGCGGCGGCAGTACCCTGGATTCAGCCAAAGCCATTGCGGTCATGGCGACCAATCCCGGCAATTACTGGGATTATGTGAATGGCGGCAGCGGCGGAGCCAAACCGCTGGTGCACCCCCCGCTGCCGATCGTAACGATCACCACCACTGCGGGAACCGGTACCGAAGCCGATCCGTGGGCAGTCATCACCCACGAGGAACGGCAGGAAAAAATCGGATTCGGCTCTCCAGACATGTTCCCTGTCCTGTCCATCGTCGACCCGGAACTGATGTTGACCGTACCGCCGCGACTGACTGCGTTTCAGGGATTCGACGCCTTCTTCCACGCAGCCGAAGGGGTTCTGGCCAGCATCGCCAGCCCGATGAGCGATCTGCTTGCTTTGAAAAGCATGGAATTGATCGCCCGTTATCTGCCGGATGCGGTCCAGGACGGCGCAAATGCGGAAGCCCGTGCTCAGGTAGCCTTGGCAAACACACTCTCCGGCATGGTCGAATCCATCTCCAGCTGCACTTCGGAACACGCGATGGAACATGCCATGAGCGCATTCCATCCCGAACTGCCCCACGGGGCGGGTCTGATTATGCTGTCCGCGGCTTATTTTTCATTTTTTGCCGATAAGGCGCCGGAACGTTTTGCCGCGATGGCGCGGGCCATGGGCGCGGCGGCGGCCCCCGGGGCCATGGTACCGGCATTGCTCAAACTCCAACGTGCCTGCGGCGTCGCCGAGCTGAAAATGTCCGATTACGGCATTACCGAAGAGGAATTACCGCAGCTGGCTGACAATGCCATGTCCACCATGGGGGGCCTCTTCGCTCTGGACCGTTATCGTCTGAGCAGGGAAGACACGATCGCCATCTTCCGGAGCGCCTGGAAATAGTCAAAAACGGAGGGGAACAGTATGTTTTGTGTCAAATGCGGCACCAGACTGCCGGAGAACGATGTCCGCTGCCCAAACTGCGGCTGGGATCTGGGGGAACTGGCCCTCAGCCAGCGGCCGGAAATCAATAACGGTATGGTCGGCGCCCTGCTTGCCACATTGCTGTGCTGTCTGCCGCTCGGCCTGGTCGCTATTGCCTACTCCTCCCAGGTGGCTGGCAAAATCGCTGCAGGAGACTATCGCGGAGCGGAACAGGCGGCGGGCAAGGCCCGGTTCTGGACCTGGACCGCTGTATTGGGCGGCATTCTGTTCAACTTCAGCGGTTTGATGGTGCTTCTGCATTCGCCATTGCTGTAATTTCCTATTTCAGGGAAATGACAATGCCGCCGTTCCCGGAAACGGGAACGGCGGCATTATTCATCTGCTGCCGGAAGCGAGTCCACCGGCAGATCGACATAATCGTGAAAAAACTTACCGGTTCTTATCGCGAAACGCCTTGATGCCGAGCCGGTAGAGAGTAAAGCCCAAAGTCAGGACGAACAAAACGATACAGAGAATCGTCACCCGGCCGTGTCCGGGATTCGGCACCAGCAGCAGCAGCGACAAAAGTCCCCCGGCGATCATGACGAACAGTCCGACCATTTTGAACTGCCGGAAATCGTTACCGACGCCGACCTCCCGGGCGAAATCCACCGGGCGGTCCATCCGGGCGTAAAATTCCGCCACCTTCGCCTTGTATTCTTCCGAACAGCGATTCCAGAACAAAGTGGCGATCAACCATCCGACGATCCCCAGCGCCCCGATGATGAAGAGCTGATGATGCCAGAGCAACTTGATCGAAGGATCGATTTTCGGTGCAAAAAAGCAGAACAGACTGCCGGCAATCCCGAACCCCATCGACAGAAAGTACGCCCATGACGGCGCCTTGCGCACGAACATGCCCATCATCAGCGGCACCGTGGAAGGAAATCCGATCAGCGCAATCAGCACGAGCATGTAACTGTACAACCCGTCCTTCATGCCGAATTTGGTGAAGCCCAGTCCCAGCAGAATCAGAATCGTTCCGTAAACCGCGTTCACACAGCGGCTGAAAATCAGCTGTTTTTTCGGATCAACCACCGGCGGCAGGTGCAGCGTCGCCGCAAGCGGCGGATAGACGTTGCGCACCACCAGGGCGGCAATCCCGTTGAACGAACTGTCCAGTGTGCTCATCGTCGCCGCCAGAATCGCCATGGCCATCAGCCCGATCAATCCGGTCGGCAGCACCTTCGCACTGACCACGGCGTATGCCGCGTCCGCCACATTGGGAATCCCCTTGACCGCCATGATGTCGTCATAATAAAGCAGCCGTCCGATCACCGGCGGAACATACCAGATCAACCCGCCCAGCAACATCATGAACGTCACGAAAAATGCCGCCTTGCGCGCCTCTTTGCCGTCCTTGACCGAGATGTAACGGGCTCCCAGCCCGGTTGAGCTCACAAAATTCAGAAACAACAG
>CALXOD010000065.1 GCA_944389925.1 uncultured Victivallaceae bacterium
TTTCAGCTCCAGCACCGCCCGATGCAGAGCGTCCACTTCCCGTTCCGGGGTGAACCACTGTTCCAGCTGCAGTTGCCAGTCTTTCAGACGGGTTTTCCCGTTTTCCGTACGAATGCCGTTCACATGCAGATCCAGGAACAGAAAACAGTCAAAAACTCCTTGCGGTTCAAAGACTCCGCTCTCATACTGATACCGGGCGATCATCGGCTTGAATTCCTCCATCCGCCGTGTCTCCCGCTGGTAGATCAATGCCGCGTGATGAAATCCCGCTTCCTCATATGTCGGCCAGTCTCCCCATGCACTCCATGCCGCCAGCCAGAGCAACAGCGTCATGCCGTATCCCGTCTGTTTCCATCGTCTCATTTCCGGTCTCTCCATTTTATGCGCCGGGCAACGAGTTGTTGCGAGTTCCGGTGCGATTTCCCGAGCGTTTCATGAGCTGCGGTCGGACGGTGTCCGCCCCGGGGGGCACTCCTATTTCTGGCAGTGGGGACAGAAGGCGGAACTTCTGCCGCCGAGCCGGACGGTTCGGATTGGTGTCCCGCAAACTTCACAAGGTTGTCCGGCGCGGCCGTATACGCGCAATTCCTGTTCGAATTTTCCTTCCGATCCGTCCACGTGGCGGTAGTCGTGAATGGTGGTTCCCCCGGCGGCAATCGCGTTCCGGAGAACCTGCCGGACCGCGGTGACCAGCATACCGCATTCCTTTCGGGAGAGGGAGCCTGCCTGGCGTGTCGGACGCAACCCGGCGGCGAACAACGCTTCGGTTGCGTAAATGTTGCCGACGCCGGTTACGATTTCGTTATTCATCAAAAACACTTTGAGCGGTCCGGTACGGCCGCGGGAACGCCGGAAGAAATATTCCGCGTCAAATGCCTCCGACAACGGCTCTACGCCGAGCGTCGCCAGCTCCGGCGGGTCTTCTCCCGGACATTTCGGAGAGCAGATTTTCAAGACACTGAAGCGCCGGGGACATTCGAAGCGGAAGATCAAGTCTTCCTCAAAAAAAAGGAAAACGTGTTCATGCTTCCGGCGCGGCACCTCCGCTCCTTCCAGCCGGATCACGCCCGACATGCCGAGATGCGCCAGCAGCGTCCGCCCGTCGTCCAAGTCCAGCAGCAGATACCGTCCGCGACGGCGCACCGCCAGCACCGTCCGTCCGGGCAGATCGGCTTCCATCAGCGGCGTCAGCGGTTCGCGCATTTTCGGAGAAAAAACCTCCACGCGCGTAATCCGGCGCCCGGTCAGATGCGGGCGCAGCGCCCGCGCCACGGTTTCCACTTCCGGCAGTTCCGGCATCAGAGAGAAATTCCTTTCAGTTTCTTAAAAAGCGATACCGCATAGGAATCCGTCATGCCGGAAAGATAATCCAGCACATACAGCATCCGCAGATACGCACTCTGCCGCCACTGCGGATCTTCCGGCGGCGCGTAGCGGACCGGCAGAATCTTGATCAACCGCCGGGAGCGGTAGGAGGCGGCGGGACCGCCGTTGAGTTCGACCGCCACTTCGTTTACCGCGGGAACCAGTGCGTCCAGCATGCCCGAGAGCAGTTCGAATCCGGCGGCGATGATGGAGGCCACCTGGGGCGTGTTGTAAATGTCGGGAATGCTCCGGTCCATGATCTTCTTCAGCACCGGAGCGGCGGGAATGTAGTCGATCAGCGGCTTTTCCAATTCTCCCCGCAGCAGCTCTTCCTGCCGGGCGGTGAACACGGCCACCGCCTGCCGAACCAGTACGCCGATCACCTGCGCTCGGAGGAATTCCACCCGTCGTGCCGCTGTCGCGATTTTCTGGAGATAGGACGGCACCCATTCTTCACCGATGATTTCCAGAAAATACGATTCCAGTTCGTCGTAGTCGATCAGTCCCACCATGTGGGCGTCCTCAAAATCCACGATCCGGTAGGCGATATCGTCCGCCGCCTCCACCAGAAAAGCCAGCGGATGGCGACAGTAACTGTCCTCGGCAACCTGTCGCAGCCCGACCTTCTCCGCCACCTCCCGGAAAAGCGCCCGGTCCTGCCGGAAAAAATTGAATTTCTTGCCCGCCACCCCGGGCGGCCGCTCCGTCACCAGCGCCGCCACCGGATACTTGGCGAACGCCCCCAGCGTGGCGCAGGTCAGCTGCATGCCACCGGTCTGGTCCGGCATCTGAAGAACGCTGATCACCCGGAATCCATGGGCGTTGCCTTCGTAGCGTTCGAAATCGGCGTATTCCTCCGGCGTCATCGCGTCCCGCATCGGCGCAATCGCATCGGAATGAGTAAACCAGTGCCGGATGGATTCCTCCCCGCCGTGCCCCAGCGGCGGATTGCCGATATCGTGCGCCAGCGCCGCCGCTGCCACAATGGCGCCGATGTCGCTGGGCTGCGCCCCGGCCGTGTCGAATTCGCGGCAGATGAAAACGCCCGCCGCCGTCCCCAGCGAACGGCCGATCGAGGAGGTTTCCAGACAATGCGTCAGGCGGGTGCGGACATAATCGTTCTCCGCCAGCGGAAACACCTGGGTCTTGTCCTGCATCCGGCGGAACGCCGAAGAAAAGATGATCCGGTCGAAATCCCGCTGGAACGGCGACCGGTCCTGGGTGATTACCGCCCCGTCGTCGCGCCGCCCGAGGCGCTGCGGCGAAACCAGATTTTTCCATTCCATCATCGCCTTTTTCCTTCCTCATCCGTCATCTACCGGACGTCAAGTCTCAGCAGGCCGGCTGCATTGCGGTAGAAAATCTGTTCCTTTTCCGTTTCCGAAAGCGGCAGCGAACGGACAAAATCCACGGAACGTTTCTGATCCAGCCAGGGGCTGTCCGTTCCGAAAAGCACCCGTTCCGCCCCGTGCCGCCGGATCATCCGCACCAGCCATTCCGCGCCGACATTGAAATCCCCGATCATTGCCAGGTCCAGGTAGACGGGCAGGCCAAGCAGTTCCTTTTCCACCTCGTCCCACATATCCATCCCGCCGAGGTGTGCCAGTACCAGCTTCAAGGTCGGAAATCGCCGGTGAAACGCCGCCAGTTCTGCCGGATTGGTTTGAAACGGCGGCGAAAACTTGATGTCGCTGCCCGCATGGGTCAGCACGAAAAGCCCCAGTTGTGCGCATTTTTCCCAAACCGGAAAAAAGCGTTCCTCGCTGAACCGGAAGTGCTGGTATTCCGGATGCACCTTCACCCCGGGCAATCCTGATTCGGCGATCCATTCCAACGCTTTCATGACTTCCGGATCCTCGGGATGAATGGAGCCGAGCATCCGGATCGGTGGCCGGTTTTCTGCCAGCGCCCAGTGGTTGACGCCGCGACTGTTACGAGGGGTATTCACCAGCGGCAGCGCCACGGATAGGTCAATCCCCGCCCGCTTCATGGACGCTTCCAGACCAGCTCGGGTGCCGTCGGTCGCCGGCTCCAGCAGCCCCTGCACGGAACTCAGGGCGCGTTCCACAATTTTATCTGGATAATAATGGGTATGAAAGTCAATGATCATGGCCGTTCCATGGCTCCTATGATTTCCGAAACCGACCGGCAGCCGTGCCGGTCGAGATATTCCTCAATGCCCGCGATTACCTTCGGTGCGGCCAGAGGATCGACGAAATTGGCCGTTCCCACCGCCACGGCGGATGCGCCGGCCAGCAGAAATTCCACTGCGTCCGCCCCGGTCATAATTCCTCCCATTCCGATTACCGGAGCGGAAATTGCCCGGGCCGTTTCATAAACCATTCGGACCGCTACCGGTTTGACCGCCGGTCCGCTGAGGCCGCCGGTCAGATTGGCGATCCGGGGCCGCCGTGTTTCGATGTCGATCGCCATGCCGGTCAGGGTGTTGATCAGCGACACCATGTCGCTGCCGGCATCCACCACCGCCCGGGCGAAATCGGCGATCCGGGAGACATTCGGGCTGAGTTTGGTAATCAGGGGCAGCCGGGTGGAACGCCGTACCAGCGAAACCACCTCCGCCGCCAGTTTGAGGTCGGTGCCGAAAGCCACGCCGCCGGCCTTGACGTTCGGGCAGGAAATGTTGATCTCCAATGCGGCAATCCCTTCGGACTCCGCATCAAGCCTGGCGGCGACTTCGCCGTATTCGGCCATGGTTTTTCCCCAGATATTGACGATGACCGTCGCACCGGTTGTACGCAGAAACGGCAGATATTCGGCTCCATGCAGGAATTTTTCCACCCCCGGTCCCTGCAGGCCGATGGCGTTAAGCATGCCGGACGCCACTTCCGCTACCCGCGGCGTCGGATTCCCGGGGGAGGGTTCCATGCGGATCCCCTTGACAACCACCGCTCCGAGGCGGGAAATGTCGTAATATCGATGGTATTCCCGACCGTACCCGAATGTCCCGGACGCGGTCATTACCGGATTCTTCAGCTTCAGTTTTCCCAGATCGCAGCTCAAATCCGCCATGTTCGTCTCACTCCTTCGTATCCTCTCCGCCAGTGGCGGTGCTTGTTTTCTTTTCTTCTTCAGGTTCCAAGGATTCACCCCGGGTGATCCGGTCCGCCAGTGCCCGGAGATGCTGCAGGTCCAGCTTGCCGCTTCCCAGCAGAGGCAGCCGTTCCACGCGGATGAAATCTTCCGGTTTGGGAATCCACAGATTGGGGAGTTCCTTGCATCGCAGCCCCGTCAGAAGTTCTTCCGTTCGCAAGTTTTCCAGCGTGTGGAAAACCAGCAGTTTTTCTCCGCGTCGGGCGTCTGGCACACCGATCACGGCTACCTTGCGTCCATCGCACTCCAGATATTCCGAAATCGCCCGCTCCACCAGTTCGTGCGGCACCATTTCCCCCCCGATTTTGCTGAACCGGGCCAGACGTCCGGTAATGGTCAGATAGCCGTCAGTGCTCATCGCGGCAATGTCCCCCGTCCGGTAGAAATCTCCTTCCATCACTGCCGCCGTCGCCTCCGGATCGTGGAGATAGCCGCGCATGACCAGACCGCCTTTGACCAGCAACATGCCCGGCTGATCCGGGGGAAGCTCTTCCCCGGTTTCCGGATCGGCGATTTTGACGTGAACGCCCGGCATGGGGGCACCGACGCTGTCCGGCCGTCCCGCCTGTCGCCCCAGGGCCAGAAAAGAGCTGGACAAATTGATGGAGACAATGGGGGAAAGCTCTGTGCAGCCGTATCCTTCCACGATCGACAAGCCGGTCAGATCGTGGAATTTTCCTGCAATATCGCTGCGCAGTTTTTCCGCACCGGTGATCACCAGCCGCAGAGTCCGGAACTGTGCCGAGGTAGCCTTGCGCATGTAGTGTTGCAGGAAGGTCGGTGTCGTGATCATCAGAGTAATTCGTTCTTCCTCCACCAGGCGGACTACCTGAGCTGCATCCAGGATGTTGGGCAGATAGACTACCCGTGTTCCCGACAGCGCCGGGAAACAGAAACAGACCGTGAACCCGAAGGCGTGAAACAAGGGCAGACTGCCGATGATCCGGTCCTGCGGCGACCAGTTGATCCCGCGCCAGAAGGAGAAGATGTTGCTGTTGATATTCCGATAGGTCAGTTCCACCCCCTTCGGTGTTCCGGTGGAACCGCTGGAAAACAACAGCACTGCGGTCCGCCCCAGGTCATACCGTGATTCCGGGGCATAGCGGTGTGCCAGCAACCGCCACGGCAGCAACGCGGCTTCGAATGCCACTTGCCGTTTCAAGCCGGCGGAGATTCCTTTGGCCAGATCTTCGAGACAGACCATTTCCGGAGACGGTTCCAGCCCGAGCTTTTCCAGAAACTTTCGACTGGTCAGCGTCAATTGGATATCCGCTTTCCGTACGGCTTCCCGCATTGCCGCGCTACCGGCACTGTAATTGAGAATTGCCGGCGTCCGGTCGGCGTACATCACCCCCAGCACAGTGGCCGCCAGAATATTGCAGTTCGGCAGCAGAATGCCGATAAAACCGCCGGAGGGATTCGGATCCAGTTCCCGGATTTTGCGAGAGAGCACCAGAGCCCGGACCAGCATCGCAAAGTCGCAAAGCTCGTGCGGTGCTTCGAAATCCCGGAATGTCCGCCGCCATGGTCGCCGCCGGGCCCGGCGCAGGAATTCAATGTGTATCGGCAGTTCTCCGGGAAAAGGTTTCTTTTCGGTTTCCGCCCCCATTTCGGAAATCACCTGCCGCAGCTGAAACCCGGTCAGTTCCGGCGAAACCGCTTGCCCCACCGTCACCGTTACCTCGATCGGCATCCGGCGCGGCGGGATGAATTTCAACCGATTGCCGTCCAACGTGAACAATCGTCCCCACAGCATGCCCAGGCGGATCGGAATTACCGGCACATGCACCCCTTCCGGCAGCAGTTCCCGGATGCCCTCGTGAAAGTGTTGCAGCAGCCCGTTGTCCGATACTCCTCCTTCGGGAAACACACACACGGCCTCTCCGGCCCGCAATAATGCATGGACCTGTTCGAAAAAAGCACGCATGGCCCGGGGGTGTCGGGCGGACGGCACCTTCAGAATCCCGAGATAGCGGAAAAAAAGGCGTAACGGCGTATAACGGAAAAAATCCTCGTGCACCATGAAATGCACCCGGCGCGTGGTCATCCCGAGGATCATTAAAGCATCAAAAAACGCTACATGATTCGATACCAGCAGGGCCGGTCCCTTCCGGGGAATTTCTCCGTCTCCGTAACACCGGGCCCGAACGACCGTCAGCCGCAATCCCCACGCCAGCAATCGGAACAACTGATCCGGCCGGGCCAGGATCGCGAGCAGGATCGCGACCACTGCCAGACACGTTGTCATGAACCATGTGTCGCTGAACATTCCTCTTACTTGCTCTTTCCGATATTTCCACTGCTTGACACCGGTCCTGCCGCGGGGGGCTCTTTCTTGCCGGCGGCGATTTCCGCACTGCGTTCAAAACCCCAGTCCAGCAGCTGCCGGACGAAGCGGTCCCGGTCCCGGGCTGACTGGTAGCCGGTTACGCAACCCAGCAGCCGCCGGCCGTCCCGCAGGCAGGTGAAGGTCAGGCAGAATCCTGCGGCCCGGGTATAACCGGTTTTCAAGCCATCCACTCCCGGCCAGCGCGGACGCACCAGGTTGTTGGTGTTGGTCAATTCCGTTTTCCCGTTGCGGATAAACGCCTGCTGCGTCGAAGTCCAGCCCAGAATATCCGGATATTCCAGCAGCCGTTCCCCCAGAATCACCATTCCTTCGGCGGTGCTGAGCGAATTGGCTCCGGACTTGTTCGGCAATCCATTGGGATTGATAAAGTTGGTCCCCGGCATCCCCAGTTCTGCCGCCCGTTCGTTCATGCGCCTTACAAAGGCGTTCACATCACCGCCGCCGGTAAATTCCGCCACCTGCCATGCGGCGTCATTGGCGCTTTTGATCGTCAGGGCCATCAACAATTCACGCAGCGGCAATGTCTCCCGGGTATCCAGCCAGATGATGCCGGTACGGGCCACTTTGGTCGCGCCGGAAGTAATTTTTACCGGGGTGTCCAAGTTCCACTCCGGGTGGTCTTCCAGCGATTCAAAGGCCACCAGCAGCGTCATCATTTTGACCATGGACGCAATCGGGACGCTGCGATGCGGGTCTTTCATCCACAGCACCTCGCGGCTGCCCAGGTCGACCAGAAAACCGCTGGTGGCTCCGCGACTGAGTGGCAGATTCGCCAGATTGCCGTCCACCGCGCTTGCCCGCCGAAACGGCGTCCCGAAATTCGGGTTGTCCGATAATTTCCGGAAGCGGAAGTCCTGCCGCGGCTTTATCGTGATGTCCACTTGCGGCTCGGCAGGGATTCCGTCCGGAGCTTCCGGTGCGGCCGGGATAACGAAAAATTTGAAAATCAACACATGAATCAATGCCACCACTACCAGGAGGAGCAGCAGCAGTTTGAGTCTGGCCCGGGAAACTTCATTCATCTGCGGCCTGCCTCTCTACCGGGTTCTGGCCATGCGGTTGAGGGCACTGACCAGCGCAGCCAGTGCCGCCCGGTCGATATTGGAGTGTTCGCCCGCTCCGTAGAACAGCCGGGGGTCATCGTCGCGGCGGATTCCAATGAAGGCCATGGCTTTGGCGTGCGCGCTGTTGCCGAGAGTCCGTTCCGAGAAATCCACCAGCGTGAATTTCGGTACCATGCCTGATTGGTTCAAGGCGTTCACCACTGCCGACAACGGCCCGTTCCCCTGACCGTAGAGCTCCACCGATCGCTCCTCGGTATGCCAGGTGAAATTCACCCCCAGCCGTTCGCCCCGGGAGGCGGAAATCCGGGAATAATCGCTCATCCGGAACGGTCCGACCACATTGACGAACCGTTCCCGGAACAGGCGGTGCAGTTCCTGGGAATCGATTTCGCCTCCCTGTTCGTCCATGACTTTCTGAATTTCGGCCCCGATCGACGGATGCATCGCCTTCGGCGGATGGATGCCGAATTCTTTTTCCAGAATATAAACAATACCGCCCTTGCCGGACTGGCTGTTGATGCGGATGAGTTTCTCATACTGTCTGCCGACATCCGCCGGATCAATGTGCAGGTACGGAATTTTCCAGCCCTGATGGAAAAATTCGCTGATCGCCTCGCGCTGTTCCATTCCCTTGCGGATGGCGTCCTGATGCGAACCGGAAAAGGCGGTAAAGACCAGCTGCCCCGCATAGGGGTGGCGTGGATGTACTTCGATTCCGGTATTTTCCTCCACCACCCGGACGATGTCCGGCAGATGCGAAAAATCCAGTCCGGTTTCCACACCGCGGGATTGCAGATTCAACGCCAATACCGCAATGTCGAGATTTCCGGTCCGTTCGCCGTGTCCGAAAATGGTTCCTTCCGCCCGAGTCGCTCCCGCCAGCAGCGCCAGTTCGCTTGCGGCGACGGCGCACCCCTGATCGTTGTGGGCATGAATGCTGATCGTGGTTTCCGCCAGATACGGATAGTTCCGGCAGAAATATTCGATCATGTCTGCGTACTGATGCGGCGGCCGCCGTTCCACTGTGGCCGGCAGATTTAAAATGAAGTCCTCCGGACGCGACGGTCCCCAGATCTCCTTGACCCGGGCGCACAATTCCAGACAGAAATCAATATCTGTATCGGTAAATTCCTCCGGGGAAAATTCGTAGGCGATGTTTTCCGTCAGGCCTTCCCGGGCGATCGCTTCCTTGACCCAGCGAGTCCCTTCGATGGCCATCTCCATGACTTCCTTCCGGTCGCGGCCGAAGACGAAGCGCCCATGCAGGTCGGAGGTCGGAACATAACAATGCACGATCGCCCGTCGCACTCCCCGGAGAGATTCCAATGTTCTGTCAATCAAATGTTTGCGCGCTTGAGTCAGTACCGCGATGCGGACATCGTCGGGAATCTCCCCTTTTTCGATCAGCCGCCGCACGAAGTCAAAATCATCCTGCGAGGCAGAGGGAAACGACACTTCAATTTCCTTGAACCCGATCCCGGCCAGCATCCGGAAATATTGCAATTTCCGCTCCGGACCCATCGGAATCGGCAGCGCCTGATTGCCGTCCCGCAAGTCCACACTGGCCCACACCGGCGCCTTGACGATATCACGATCCGGCCATTGCCGGTCTTTCAACTGGACCCGTTCCAAAGATCGATATTTGGGATTTTTTTCACTGTTCATTTTTATACCTGAATACTTTCCAAAGCAATTGACATACATTCATGAATCCAAACCGACCGATTGTTCCGCGGCTCCCGGAGGGGAAGAGCTTATGCAAGACGGATCACAAATCCGGCTTGAGGCTCATCAGCCGCACTGCTGCGCAGGCGGCGCCGAAGCCGTTGTCGATATTGACGACGGTGATGCCTGCGGCACAGGAATTGAGCATTCCCGCCAGCGCCGCCAGACCGCCGAGCGCCATACCGTAGCCGACGCTTGTCGGAACCGCGATCACCGGGCATTTCACCAGGCCTCCCACCACACTGGGGAGCGCCCCTTCCATGCCTGCGACCACGATACAGGCGTCGGCGCTTCTAAGTCGATCGGCAATGGCGAACAGTCGTTCCAATCCGGCCACTCCCACGTCGGAGATCAGCTCGGCGCCGATGTCGCAGAAGTGTAACGTATGCAAGGCTTCCCGTGCCGGACCGGCGTCAGAGGTGCCTGCTGCGATCACCAGCACTTTGCCGCGTGGCGTGGCAGACTTTTTTTTCACCATGAAAATGCCTGCTGTCGGATCAAACTGCCCTTCCGGAAATGTTGCCGCGAGTTTTTCACCGCGTGCCGCGTCCAGCCGGGTTGCCAGGGCGGCACCGCTGCGGTCGAGCATTTCACGGACGATGGCCGTCAATTCTTCCGCTTGTTTCCCGGCACCGTAGATGAATTCCGGAAAACCACAGCGTCTGCTCCGGGCATGATCAATCCGGGCGCAGCCGATATCGGTCACGCCTCCGGCGGCCTGTGCCGCCATTCCCAGCGCGGTGGCGAAATCCAGTTCACCGGACCGTACTCGGGCAATCAGCTCCTCCGCGGTATTCATGGTTTTCTCCGATCAGACAATAATTTTTCCTTTAAATATAACGTCGGATTCTGGCAACTTCAAGTTATAATTATATATTAATAACCGGATCCTGTCCGCCGGACGGCGGCGTTTTTTTTCACCCAATACAATCCGTGGAGCATCTTTCTATGCGGGGAGCCGCTTTTCTTGATCGGGACGGCGTGATTAATGCCGAAGTTCACTATCTGCACGAGCCGGAAAAAACCATTCTCCTGCCCGGTGTCGCCGCGGCCATCCGGGAAATTCATCTTCATGGCTATTTGGTCATTGTCGTTACCAATCAGGCCGGTGTCGCCAAAGGCTATTACGGGGAATCGGACATTCACGCCGTTCACCGGCGGCTCCGGGAGCTGCTGGCGGCGGAAGGGGCTGCCGTGGATGCCTTTTACTTCTGTCCTCATCATCCGGATCATACCGGTCCCTGCTGCTGCCGGAAGCCTGCTCCCGGCATGTTGCTGCGTGCCATGGCGGATTACAATATCGATCCGGCACTGTCCTTCATGGTCGGTGATCGGCTCAGCGACATCGGCGCCGGACGTGCGGCAGGATGCCGGGCCTCTTATCTGGTGACCACCGGATATGGGGCCCGAACGGTGGCCGAAGAGGATGTGTCTGGTGTACGGGTGGTACCGGATCTGGCGGCGGCGGTGCGGGATTTTTTCGGTTGATTCCGGGGAAAACGGTTCCTGCCGGGAGACGGCCCGGCAAAACCGTCGGCGGGCCTGGTTGCAATCCCGTGGATGACGGGTTATTGTACTGATGAGTATTATTCATCAGGGGGCCTGAACATGACCGTTCCGTCAGAAAAGCATTGCCGTGCCGCGCGGTGCGGTTGCTTGCGTTGTATCTGTTCCGGTCATCGGTTTCACACGAAAGCATTTTCCGAAGCCGGACGGTTCGGTTCCGTATGGATGCAGGGGAAACATTATGAGTGATTTGCCTCCAGGAGACGGAGACCGTCGCCATTTGTTCGTCGATATCGGTTTCGAACAATGCAATTATTATGGCGAGAAGATCTGCGGTGACTGTATCAAAATGAAACGCATTGCCGGGGGCGACCGTTTCGTTGCGGTTCTTGCCGACGGCCTGGGACATGGGGTCAAAGCCAATATCATGGCTTCCATGACGGCGGTTATGGCGTTGCGTTTCATTGAAGAAGACCGGGATGTGCTGCATTCGGCGGAGGTCATCATGGATACGTTGCCGGTTTGTCGGGAGCGCGGCATCAGCTATGCGGCCTTTTCCATCATCGACATCCGCCCGGACGGAGAAAGCCGGATTATCGAAATGGGCAATCCTCCCGCACTGCTGCTGCGGGACGGCAGGCCCGTCAAGTTGAATTATCAGGCTGTTGCGGCTCCCCGTTATGCCGGGAACGTCATGCGGCTTTACTCTTTTCATCCGCGGCCCGGAGATCGCGTTGTCTGCTGTTCCGACGGTGTGACGCAGGCCGGAATGGGCACGGATGCCTACCCGATGGGATGGGGCAGTCGCAATTTTTCCGAATATCTGGAAGAACTTGTGTTGCGCCGTCCGGACATCGCCTCCCGGGAACTTGCGGAGCTCGCGGTCCGGGAGGCGGTCGCCAAGGAACCGAAACACCGGGCTGTTGACGATATCAGCTGCTGCTGCGCCTATTTTCGTTATCCGCGCCGGATGCTGCTCTTCACCGGTCCGCCCTTTCATCGGGAACGCGACAGCGAATGTGCAAGACTGCTGAAGGAGTTTGAAGGGGTCAAGGTTATCTGCGGCGGCACAACCGCGGCCATTATCGGCCGGGAGTGGGGAGTCAAGACGGAGACCGATCTTGCCACTGTCGGCGGTGACCTGCCGCCGGTGGCGCGCATGCCGGGTGTGGATCTGGTCACTGAAGGCATTTTCACGCTGACCCGGACCATGCGTTATCTGGAGCGTAACGAACTGGCCCTGCATGATGACGCGGCCTCCCGGCTGGGGAAACTCCTGCTCAGTTGTGACCGGATTGAGTTTCTTGTGGGGACGCGGATTAACGAGGCACATCAGGACCCCAATCTGCCGGTGGAGTTGGAATTGCGTCGCACGATTGTCCGCCGGCTTTCGGATTTACTGCGGAACCGCTATCTGCGCGAAGTCGACATCCGCTTTATCTGAAAATACCCGCCGGAGCGTTGGTTCAGCGATTGCCGGACGACGTTTCCTGTTTCAGGAGCTGCATGGTGCCCTCCGGAATCGCGTTGGCTTTCCCCTGACCGTGTTCCGGCATCGGAGTCCGCAGGGCAGGGCAGTCGGTGATGCCTCCCAGCGGAATCGACACCGGAGCGCCGAGATCCCCCTCCACGCGAAACAACAGCCAGTTGCCGTCGGTTGTGACTGCGGATATTTTCCGGCCACCGCCCAGCTCAAGGCCCTCCAGTTTTTTCACACTTTCCGGATCGATTACCTGATCGAACACCACTTTGCCCTGGCCGTCCGGTTTCAGTTCTCCGGAAACGGCCCGAGGCGCCGAATAATAGACCGCATGCCGCACAGAAAATTCATAGAAGGTGGGGAACTGGAATCCTGTTTCCCGGCATTTCCGCTCGAATTCCGCTACCCATTCCGGGGAGCGGCGGAACGGCAGCGTCGAGGCAAAATCTCCCTGCACCGCCAGTTGTAAATCAGGATAGACCTCTCGGATCGACCGGATGTAAGGACGGTAGCCATCCAAATAGGCAGGCGTCTGTTTTTCCGGCATCCAGTCCGGCCAGTGGGACTGGAGAAAATGAAAATCCGGTTGCAGTTCTGTGACCATCCGAACCCCATCCTGGGCCTCGAATTCCCGCATTTCCGCACGTGCGGAATCATCACCGGCAAGCGCAATGGTCCAGGTACCGAAAATCACTTCCGGGTGTTTTCGGCGCAACCCGTCATTCCCGTCCCAGATTTCCCGGTGAAAATCCGCGACCGATTTCACCCGATATTCTACATAGTCCCGATAAAGCCCCCGGTTGGTCCGGTAGTAGTCCGGAGAAGTCGGATCGGTGAAATTCGGGAAACGGTCGTGTCCGGTGGTTTGCTGAAAATGCCGGACAAAGCCGGGACTGATATCGCCGAACCAGGGGGGGGAGCCGCCCGCCAGCCTGCCGGCACGGGTGCCGTAATAACTTTCATAAAACACGAATCCGGTAAAGGGATGTCGGTCGTACAATGCTCCCAGAAATTTTTTCCACCATTCCCGATATTCGGGATGTACATAGGAGAAGTACCGGTTGGGACGTTTCACCGTGAACTGCATGCGCCACTCCCGGGATTCCGGACCGAACAGCGAGTCCGGCATAAACGTACCGGGCCCGAAAAAACTTCCCCATACCTGCAGCCCCGCCCGGCGTGCGGTCTCGACCAGTCCTTCCGGGTGAATCTCGCGCTCCTTGATGATGAGGAAGGCGCCGTCGTATCCGTTTACCTGCAATTCGGAAACCAGGCTTTCGGCCGAACGGTTGCGGTTGTAGGGAAAACCCAGTGACACCTGGATCGGGCGTTGCGGCAGACCACTCCGGAATTCCCGAGGCGGTTTCCAACCGTCTTTGAGCCGGTCGAGAGAGCGGTTCAGGAGCCGCATCGACCGGATGACGTGCAGTCCGGATTTCCACGACCAGCCGCCGAGGTAGTAACGTTTCCCGCTGTGCGGATCTACTCCACCGTACCAGACGCCGCCGGGACCGGACAGAAGTTCATAGGTGCGGCGTGCCACTTTTTCGAACAATTGGTAATATTCGGTCTCTCCGGTCACATCGTAAAGGCGCAGCAGCATATTCATCTGTTCCGCCTGAATCCACCAGCGTATCACGTCCACCGGTTCCGCCTTGCCTTCGCCTGGACCGAAAATCGCCGCCGTACCGTCCGGAAGAATGCCGTAACGGATGATGCTGCCGGAGACCTTCTTCAGCCACGGGATCATGCTGCGGGGAGAGATCCTCAGCATTTCCGCCGCTTCCAGTAAATACCATACCAGTTCGGCATTATGCCCGTACAGGACCTGCCGGGTCGATGGGCCGGAGACTTTGACCGGAGTCCAGTCGGCATTCATCATCATATGGCCGTTCCCGTTCGGATACAGAATGCGGTCCGACGTTAAAATATCGAACAGCTCAGACAGCCGTTCCCGAACCTTTCCGTTGGGATCGACTCGCAGCAGTCGGGCCAGTGCGAGGGCGGCGTGCATATTGCTGCCGACACTTTTCCGGAGCGTCTCCGGAGCGGCGGCGGATCGTTCCGACTGTTCAAAATATCCGCCATGCACCGGATCGTGAAACAGCCGGTCGAACTTTTCGAACGTGTCGCGTGCCAGTTCCAAGGCCCGGTGATCGCTGATTTCTTCGGCCACTTCACTCAGGATATAGACCGCGTAAATCTGGCTGATTGCCTGGACGGCCGGATTGTAGGGAGTCCCGCCTCCGTTTACTGATGTGATGAAAAGACCGGTTCCCGGATCACGGTATTTTTCCAGAAAGGCGAATCCGTGGTCGTACTGGTGCCGGAGGCGCGTTCGCTCCACCGGATCCGCCGTCCGCGGGATCGCCACGGCGTGGGCGTACAGAATCCGCAGTTGGACCAGCAGCGGTTTTCCTGCTTCGGAAGCTGTCGGCGAGGAGGGTTCCGGAGCGATGCGTTTCCCTTCCGCATCGAACCAGGCGTGAAAGCCGCCTTCTGCATCAACTACTTCCGGAGCGGTCCAGAATTTTAAAGTGGCGTTCAGAGTATTTTCGAAAATGTGTCGGGCCGAAGGAATGGAAAAATCCGTCGGCGGTTCCGCCGCCAATCCCCATGCCGACAACAGACAACAGCCGCCCAATAAAGTCCGCAGCATCGTTTTGCGTTTCCTTTCATGACGGATGTTTCCATCCGCGGTGATCGTTGTGTTTGCAGATTTCAATGTAATGCCGGAAGATAAATCAGTCGCGGTCAATATTCAAATCTTTCAGGAAAAACATGGCCGAATTTCCGGAAAGGGGGAATTTTGCGGCATCATTTCCAGCTGTTGAAAAAATTGTGGTCCGAATCAGTGGTTCCGTCCCGGAACGGATCCGACTCATAGGGGTTTACCCGGTTCGCCACCGGCGTACTTACGTGCCCATCCACCCAGCCGGTGGTAATCGGGCCGCCGTGCCAGGAGTATACCTGCCCGTCCTGATTGGTCGTGCTGTAGCGCGGCTGTATGTAATACCAGGTTTTCAATTTGTCCGGCTCGTCCGACACCGAGACACTGTCGGCGAACAGAATCACGGAGCCCGGTTTGCGAATCTGCGTAGCCTTGCGCCAGATCGCCTGGGACAGAACGGCTCCGTTTGCTCCCCGGGCCGTCCGCCCGATATAGCACCAGTTGTAGCCGAAACAGGTGTAGTAAAACGGCGATCCGCTGCTGCTGTTCGCAAAATCCTGAATCTGCATCTTCCGCCGGATCTGGTTCTCCAGACTGACGCCGTTGATATGCGGGAACAGCGCCCCGGGGCAGACCATGGAGCGGGGCGAGGTGAAATATTTTCCCTTGGCCAGCCGGGCCGGCCAGACCATTCCGTCGATGTTGTAGGCCGGATGAAAGTCGTCATTGTCCGACACATACAGCGCCATGGACAGAGTACCCTGTTTGAAATTGTTGACGCAGGCGATTTTCCGGGCAGTTTCCCGGGCTTTGTTGAGGCTCGGCAGCAGCATGGCGGCCAGAATCGCGATGATCGCGATCACGACCAGCAGTTCGATCAGTGTAAATCCGATGGACAGCGTGGCTGCTGCCCGCCGTTTCCCATGCGAGTGAAGGTTGTCACTTGGGGGCATGAAATATTTTTTGCTCCACCTTTTCCAGTTGATTCGCAGCAACTTTTTTCCCGGCATGGTCAATGCTCCTTTCCGCTGATGGGCGATCCTGGCTTCACAGTTCTCCCGTCATTTTTTCGTCACTTTCATAAGATTTTTATTATCAATTTTTTTTATCCGTCAAAAAATGATATTTCATGGCTTCTGAGTCAGTTTTTTTCTTTTCAACATACGTTTGTTGATTCTATGAAAAAAATGGGAAGTCGCCTTTTCTCGGCGCTTCGCTCCTGTATCCGCAGGTCAGGCGGTCGCTCGCACTACCAGCTGCGGCGCAATCCGGAAAGATGCTACCTCCCGTTCCGCCAGCAAGGCGATCAGGGCTGTCATCAACTGCCGTCCCAGTTCCTGAAAAGGCTGTCGGATCGTCGTCAACGGATAAAACAGGCGTTCCGTCAGTTCCAGATCGTCATACCCGATTACCAGGACTTCCCGCCCCGGTGTCACACCAGCCGCCTGAAGCCGATTGCAGACCTCCAGGGCCCAGTAGTCCATACCGGCGAATACACCGAGCGGCGCCGCCGCCGTCGGCTGCAGTCGAGATACTGCTTCCAGGATGTTTTCCGGCTCAATCTGCACATAATCACACCGCCGTTCCCGCAAGGCGGCCTCAAACCCCTCCCGGCGCTTCCGGCTGTCACCGCAATTGACGAAGCGGCGGCAGCCACGCTCCCACAACCGCTCTGCCGCCATTCGCCCGCCGGCGCGATCATCGATGCCGATGGCGGTGATACCGGGCAGGTCATAATCCGCGTAATAAGGATCAATGGTAATGACCTTGCCTCCCTTCCGGCGATAGGTGCGCAGCTCCTCGCGATCCAGCATCGGAGTCGGATGCGTGATGATTCCGGAATGCGCGTATTCCGAGGCCTTCCGCCAGAAATCCTCAAATCCCGATTCCCCGTGGCCGAAATAGAACATAACCGGCAGATTTTCCTGCACGGCCACCTCCGAAATTCCCTGCATCAACTCCCCTACCAGCCGGTCATGCACGACGGGAAGAAACGCTCCCGCCACCAATGCCCTCCCGCGCCGTAACGACTGCGCCACCCGGTTCGGGCGATACCGCAACCGTCGGGCAGACTCCAGAATCCGGCGTCGCATTTCCGGTGAAACAAAGGCATTCTTATCCGGTTTCGGATTGAGTGCCCGGGAAACCACTGAAACTGAGATTCCCAGTTCCCGGGCGATATCTTTTTGAGTTGCCATATATAAATAAAGCAAGGTTGAGATGATATTCAACAATCGTTTGTTGATTTTATTATAACCAATTTTTCCGTTTATGTCAAGGCTGTTTGGGAAAAATCATGAAAATTCCATTGTCCGCTTCATTGCCATAAAGGCGGAAATTCTGGAGCGGCCTTGCGGATCAGCAGAGAGGGGGAGATTTGACATTTCAGAGCTGCCGTGGTATAATGCCGCATTGGAAGACAGCTGAGAAAAGGCAGGACGGAGATTTTTTTTGACCATGACTACAGCCATGCGCCTGAAAAAACTGACAGAAGAAACAGACCTTGAGCAGTACAACGATTTGCTCCGTTACGCATTCCAGGTGACGGAAAAACAGCTTCTGGATTATGGATGGGAAAACGAGGATATCCGCCAATCCAAAATGCCGGTGCTGAAAAAAGCGCGTGTCGTCGGCTGGTTCGATCAGAACCGACTGGCTTCGCAATTTGCGGTTTATCCTTTGAAGATGAACATTTTCAACCGGATCTGCCGGATTGGATTCATCACCAGTGTGGCCACTTATCCGGAATATACCGGCCTCGGTCTGATGTCCGGCCTGATGCGGCACAGTCTGGAGGAAATGCGGCAGCTGGGAGAATGCCTGGCCATCCTTTATCCTTTTTCGATTCCTCTTTACCGGCATCGGGGATGGGAAATTATTTCCGATAAAATGTCTTTCCGCATCAAGGACAACCAGCTGCCGCGAAAAATCCGGGCCGGCGGTTACGTCCGTCGTGTCGAAACCAATCATCCCGATCTGATGCGTCTGCATAATATCTTTGCGGCACAGACGCACGGCTGTTTGCTCCGCAACGAGCTGGCGTGGGAGGAGTACTGGCGCTGGGACGTCGAAGACACCACCATCGCCATTTATTACGATGATCAGGCCGTGCCGACTGGCTACATGGTCTATCTTATTAAAGACAATGTCATGCACATCAAGGAGATGATTTACCTGGACACCAATGCGTGGAAGGGGTTGTGGAAATATATCAGCGCCCACGAATCCATGGTGGATGAGGTGGTCGGCAACAACTATTCCAATGAATCCATCGCCTTCTGGCTGGAGGACAGTGATATCCGGGAAACCATCCGTCCCTATATCATGGGGCGGATTGTAGATGTGATCCAATTTCTGGAGCAGTACCGTTTTGCTGATTTTCAAGGGGGGGAGGAGCTCACGCTGCGGGTGCGGGATCCGTTCCTGGAGTGGAACCATCAGTCATTCGTTGTCCGGATATCCGCAGATGGTAGCGTTTCCGTCCGACCGGGAGAATCCCGGCATAACGTGGAGCTGGACATCGGTACGCTGACGACATTGCTGCTCAGTTACAAATCCCCCACCTGCCTGTACCGCATGGATCGTCTGAAGACGGATCCGGGGACCCTCCAGCTGCTGGAGCGTCT
Organism: uncultured Victivallaceae bacterium; assembly: GCA_944389925.1. GTDB lineage: Bacteria > Verrucomicrobiota > Lentisphaeria > Victivallales > Victivallaceae > CALXOD01. The sequence goes on from CALXOD010000065.1 coordinate 18,899, forward strand.
GATTCCTTCACAGAAGGCTTATATTTCCGACTATATCTGACGGACGGAGAAAGTACGCGCCGTCGTTTGACGGCAACGAAAGATTCTCCATCCACCACTTTTTCATCAGGAACAGGCACAGCTGTCCCGTCTGTCCGGCTGTTTGTCAGGGCAGCGGGTCTGTGAAGATTCAAATTCCAATGTGGCATGGTTGATTCCATGTTTCACGAGTTCGGCATGCAGACGTTCTCTGGTGGCATCCAGTTCCTGGAGATTGCTGAGCACGATGTGGGCAGTCAATGCGTTTTCCGTGGTACTGATCGGCCAGATATGGAGATGATGAACGGATTGCACATTGGCATCTTCCAGCAGGTGAGCCCGGATAGTGTCCACCTGAATTCCGGCCGGGACGCCATCCATTGCCAGACGCACGCTCTCCTTCAAAAGCCCCCAGGTGGAAATAAGAATCACCACGGCGATTATCAGTCCGATAATCGGGTCGACAAGGCTCCATCCCGTACAGAGAATCAGAATTCCGGAGAGAACCACTCCGACTGAAACCATTGTATCGGCGAGCATGTGCAGATAAGCTCCTTTCACATTAAGGTCATGTTCTTTTTCCCGGATGAAGCAAAATGCGGTCATGCCGTTGACGACGACGCCGATTCCGGCGGTTATGATGATCGGCCATCCCCCGACCGCTTCCGGGGACAGAAATTTCCGGATACACTCAGTGACGATGGCTCCGACTGCAAACAGCAGGATTGCCGCATTCAGCAATGAAGCCCAGATCGTGCCTTTCCGGAGGCCGTATGTGTAATGGGGTAGGTAGCGTTTCCTGGCCAGCAGGAATGCCGCAAGAGAGATCAGAAGGCCACTCACATCTCCAAGATTATGGCCCGCATCGGCGAGCAGCCCCATCGAATTGAAAAAAAATCCCGCCGTAAATTCTCCGATCACAAAAAGGGTGTTCAGGGCGATCCCGAACAAAAATGCGCGTCCTTTGAGTGCTTCGGCGGAAAGTTCGTGATGGTGAGGGTGATGATGAGATTCATGATTTGTCATGGTGCTATTTCCTCCGTTCAGAACCGGCAGACTTCGCCGTCTTCCGGCACAAGGAGTCGTGTTTCCAGATGGCGGGTCCGGATATATTTTCGCAAATCACTGCGCCAGAGAGTTGCATGGCCGACGTTATCCATGTGACTGGCGATGACGACAGCATGGGGGGCATGATCCAGTACCGCCTGAATGTCCTCCAACCCCATGATGATCCGTCCGAAGCCGTTAATGGCAGCCGCGGCCCCGTTTACCACAATGACGTCCGGGGAAACCGTATCGATCACCGCCTTGACGAAATCACACCAGATGGTATCTCCGGCAAGATAGAGGGTTCCGGATTCATCGGGATGACGCATGACTACGCCACAGGCGTTGCTACGCAGGTTCATCTTTTCATAGAGCAATCCGATGTTGCCGGGCTGGCCGTGCAGACAATCCGTTTTGGTAAGCTGGACGCACTGGAATTCAACGCCGCCATATCGCAGAGGACGGACATCTGAAAAACCTTGCGCGCACAAAACTGCCGCATCGGCTTCGTCCTGAGTGAAGACCGGCATGGATTTCGGAATTTTTTCCATCGCAACCTTATCGAAGTGGTCGAAATGAAGATGCGTCGCAATGACCGCATCCACCTGCAAAATTTCGGCCAGAGGCAACGGGAGAGCATGTACCGGAGAGCGCAGTTCCGGGTTCGGAGATCCCGGAATCGGTGGAATGGTGCCTTTTTCTCCCAGCCAGGGATCAATGAGAAAACGTACACCGCCGAAAGTTATAATCGCTGTCGCACTTCTGATTTGCTGAAATTCCATAAGGACCTCCTGTTGATCAATCATTCTATAAAATACTGAAATGTTGGACAAAAAAATCATTCTTTCTGGCGCATCAGATAATCCATCAGCTGGCGACGCTGTTCTTCCTGGGCGCGGGCTTGCTCTTCCGGAGGCAGATGTCGAAATTCATCCCGTGCTTCCATGAAACGGATCATCCAGGGAATACAAGGATAGGCGAGACGGTAGAATACATGTTTCCCCCGCTTGTCTCCTTCCACAACATGGGCCTTTTTCAAAACATTCAGATGCTGGCTGATAGACGAAAACTCCTCAGCGGTGCCGGCGACAAGATCACAGACGCAAAGCTCCCTGCCTTCCAGATTCTTCGCAATCCAGAGGCGCGTCGGGTGTCCCAGTGCCTTAAAGACTTCGGCAAGATCAGCAAGTTCTCTGGTTTCGTTGTTGGCCATTTTTTTGTTTTCCTTTTATCATTTTATAATATAATAAAATATTAACAATAATCAAGAGCCTATCCGCATTTTTTTGTCGGAAATATTCTATTCGGCCTCGGAGAGTGAACCGGCGTCATGAACCGAACCTTCCGGCAGGCTCTCTGCCGCATCTGCGGTTGGCGCGGAAACAAGGGGCCGAATCAGGGGAGGCCACTGACGTGGAGAGGGGCTTCAGGAGGAACGTTTCCCATTTTTTTTCGGGGGGGCAAGCGTCTGTTGCCGGAAGAAGGAGGTTCAAGTTTTGATTGTCCCTGATTGCTTTCGCAGAAAGAAAACTCAAACGTCATTCCCGAGAAGGAACGGATGCCCGCTGTCCGGAAAAATGGAATGCATTTCATGGGGCAGCCGGCCGTTCCCCGGAAGCAAGAGGAGAAAACGCTCAGAATTCCTTCCGGATGGCGGAAAGAAACAGTTTCCATAGCTGTTTCCCAAGCTGTTCCGCATGGCGGATTTTCACCGTGACAACGCGACCGCTGTCAATCTCAACAGGCGCGGTGCACTCCAGTTCGACCCGGTAGAGAGGCAGTACCGATGTGTACGGATGGCCGTCTTCCGATGCCAGATAGACGGGAATCGGACCTCCGAAATGTTGAAGCAATGGCGAATCCTTCAGCCGCGCGGCAATTCGGTTGACGGTGACAATCCGGGCAGGATGGGACGCGAGCGAATCCCGGAGATAAAAGATTGCCGCGTCGCCCGGTTTGAGTTTGCCGATGTCGCGATCCTGTGCGTAGGCGTAGATCATGAGTCGCTCAGAAACAATTTCACCGGCGAGAGTTCCCTTCGGTAGATAGGCTCCGGTGGACAATGCCGGGAGTTTTGAAATAAAAATTCCTTTTGCCGGCGCAACTGCCGTCAGGGATTTCCGGCGGCTCTGGAGCTCCCGCAATCCGGTCTCGTCAGAGGTGAGTTTTTCCGCGGTTACGCGGCTCTCGGCAAAACGTTTTTCATCCAGCTGCTGCAGATGATAAAGCGTCCGGTCATATTGCTGCACCGCCTGCAACTGGGCGATGGCATTTTCCAGTTGCGGAGAATGAAGCCGGAACAGCACGTCTCCGGCATGAACCGGAACCGCCCGGCGCGGCAGGTCGTGCAGCAGATACCCCGATTCCACGACGGCAATCTGCCGATGCTCCGCCGGAACGATTTCCCCCGGCAGGGAAATTTGCCAGGATAGCGGCAGAAACAAGACACCTGTCAAAATGAGCAGAATGATGCCGCCCAGGATCCATCGAGCCCGTCCGGCGGAACGTTTCGAAAGCATCCGGATCGTTTTCAGCTCCCGCCAGAATGGATAGAACAGAATGCTGTAGAGCTCGAGAAACAGCATGATGACTGCCACCGCTTTTACAAACTTATGATAGATTAACAGAACAATGGAGGTATAGAGAAAAATCCGGTAACAGAAAGAGCCGATTCCGAATGAAAGCAGCAGCCAGCCGCGTTCCTGTTCCGGTTTCCGCCCCAGCCGGAGAAAGTGCCAGCGCCAGAACTGCTTTAAATATTCCGACGAGCGACTGATCAGATTTTCGGTATTCAACAGATCACAGAGAATATAATAACCGTCGTAGCGGATAAAGGGATTGCCGTTCACCAGCAGGGTCGAGAGAGTACTGACCGTAAAAACATAGAACATCGTCGATTTCCAGTTTCCCGGCGGCAGATAACACCAGAACAGAGCGGCAATTCCGCCAAGCAGCAATTCGATGATGATTCCGGCCGCATCGATCAGCAGCCGTTGCCGTCGCGGCAGCCGCCAGCTGTCGGTCGTATCCGTGTAGAGTCGTGGATAAAATACCATGAAGCCGATGCCGATTCCGCGCACCCGGCAGCGAAAATGAATGGCGGCCAGAGAATGGGCCGCTTCATGAATCAGCTTTAAAAACAGGATGGCCGCGAAATACTTCGCCAATCCCGCCCAGGAGAGCGAATCAAGAAAGGTAGTACGAACCGCAGAGAAATCCCGGATGATCAGAAGATAGCCGAGAATTGCCGGAATGGTCAATCCGATAAGGACCTTTTTCGATGCCAGCCACTCCACGTATGGCCCTGCTTTTTCAAAAAAACGTTCCGGTCGCCAGGGGGGCAGTTTAAAAAATAAATAAGCCGCGGAAAAACGCAGGAATGCGGTTTTCTCCTTTTGCATTCTCTGCTGTTCGCGTTTGTGGCCGATCTGGCCGTATTCCGGAGCCAGCAGATTGTTCTGCTGCAGAAAGGCCAGCAGTCGTGACAGGACTTCTTCGTCCATGGGGATACCATTCCGGGCAAGTTTCTCCCGGAATTGGGAGATCGGCATGGACTCCGTCAGGTATGCGATGACCTCGAGCATTTCCGGAGCAACTTTGTAATAGGCGTCCGCCTGGCGATCGAAGAGGAGCGGCGGGTTGCCGCGAATCAGTTCGACATCAGGGCGAAGCATACCGGTGACAGGTTCGGAATGGGCCATCGTCACATTCCCCGGAAAGACAGGACAACGCTCTTGAACAGACGGTATCCGAGGAATACTTCTCCACCGGAAAGACGTGCAATGCCACGCATGCCGTAACGCAACCCGGCCTCTCCGGACGGCAGCCGCACCCGGACCTTGTAACAGTAGGTTTGTTGCTCTGTCAGTTCCGGATAACGGGAAACTTCCTGAATGTCAACAGGAATTGCATGTTCCGGCGCGGTATGCAGAAAAAGCGTCGCTTTGAACACGCTGCGCAGAATGGAAGCATCCCGTTCATTGACCGGGATTTCGGCCACCATGCCGGGCCCACCGTAAATTTCAAAAAGTTTATCGCCGGTCCGGACCACTTTCCCGGCAAGTAATTCGGCTCTTCCGGCCGAGAGGGCAAGAATCCCGTCCGCCGGGGCGGTAATCCGGGCATGGTCGAGGTACCACTGAGCCTCTTTGACCGCAACGGCCATAGTTTCGCGTCTGGCTTCCAGTAATTTTACCTTGCCGAGGCGCTCTTCCTCCGAGAAGGCATTCTGCTGTTCCAGCGCAAGTTCCGCTTCTATTTCGCGCAAGGCATTCCGGGCACCCGCAAGCCGGTAATGGAGCTGTTCGGTGTCGTATTCGGCAATGGGTTCCCCCTGTTTGACCCGCTCGCCATCCTGTCGCAGACAGGAGGCGATCGGCCCGTCAAACCAGGCATAAGCACTGGTGATTTCGGGGGCTTTGAGCGTAAATTCCGCGGTTGCACTTTCCGGAACACGGAGAAACATCGCCGCGATCAATAAAAAAAGAACAATCCCCCAGAACCACCATTTTCGCACCTGACGATTCACCCGCCAGATCTGCCGTTTGCAGTAGCGCTGATAATAGAGGGCTTCCGCCGCCGAAGTCGCCAGCAGTTTAAAGGTCGTCGGTACATAGGAGGGGACTGACTTTTCGTATTCGAGCAGCCAGAGAAAGGTGGGGTCTGCTGCCTTGAGATTGGCGGGCGGCTGCAATTGCAGGCAGCAATAGACCGCATCAGAGACGGCCAGTTCGGCTGGAAGACCATCTGCCGCAGAGAGAATCAATGGTTCTGAGCCAAGCTGGAGCGTTGCGGCAAATTCGGCCTGGAGGACCGCCAATCGTGAATGCTCATTTACTTCCGGCTGGCCATACTGGGCAATGACCGAGGCTTTGCCGCCGGAGCGCTCCAGCAGTGTGGCGGTGCGGAAATGCAGCAGAGTACGACTGTTGTTTACCACCAGCGTGGCGGTGTCACGGAAAGTGGCAGCCTGGAAAAGGTCATGGCCGTATTTCAGCATCAGCGCAAAGGCTTTCAGCTTCGCAGCGAATTCCTCATTCGTCATGAACCAATTCCCCGGTCATGCCCGCCGTGAATGTTGCTTCGGCATTGTCGATCAGGATGCGGACGCGAACCGTTCCGGTACGATGATCCGCCTGCGGGGTGACTTCGTAAACGGTCCCGGCAGCGGTTGCCGCATGACCCGGGAACCGGATCGAAACAGGACTGCCCACGGTCGTCCATTTTTTTTCCGTCATCGGAACATTCATCACTGCCAGCAGCTGGTGATCGTCGATGATCCGGAAAAGCGGTTGTCCCGGTCGTACCGTTTCGTATTCCCGTGTCAAAACCTCCACGATCTTGCCGGCAAACGGCGCTTTGATCGTGCAGTAGGAGAGATCCAACCGGGCGGCGGCAAGGTCATTTTCGGCGATCTGCCGGTCGAAATCGGCTTTTTTCAGTTCATAGTCACTGGTGAAGTTTTTCTCGCGTAACTGTTTTTTGTCCTCATAAGTCGCCCGGGCAAACTCAAATTGCCCGGCTGCACGTTTTTCCTCAAGGACATAACGGGAAGCATCCAGCGTGACGATGACGGCATCCTTCTGGAACGGTTCCCCAAGCTTCACCCGGTACGGCAGAAGTGTAGATTCCGCCTGTGCGGCAATGACCGCTTCGCGAAACGGGAACAGAACCGTTTTGACCGTTTCCCGTGTTTCCGCGCCGGCGGTCAGAACCGCACAACAGCATAGTATCAGCCAGGTTTTCATGCCAGGAGCCATTCCTCCAGTAACAGCTCCATCCTGCCTTTGAAGGCAGGGAGCTTCTGCGGCAGCTCTACTTGCAGCCCATCGAGACGGTACGCGACAGGCAACTGTCCATCGACTTCAGATGGGTCACCATCAAACAATGCACGCGGCAGTTTTACCGGTTCCTGCAGGAAATGCCAGCGAGGTTGTTCCACTGTCCCCGGAACGTTCAAATGCTGTTGCAACTCTGAAGCCATATCTCCGAAATGAACTTCTCTGCCTTCGACGAACTGTTGCGGTTCTTTTACTGCCGTCTGGGAGAAAACAAGCTCGGAATACTCCGGTATCAGGCGGACCGGCGTCATCATCGAGTGGAGAAGAGGAGAAACCGCTTTCCCGGCACTTACATCATTGGAAATATTCCAATGGGGACCATTCCGCAGTTCAAGCTCGGCGTGCAGAGTGGAATGATTCATGGCATAGGCATTTTCATTCAGCTTGAAAGAAGTTTCCGCATCCGCCAAACTGCGATTGGCAAGAACCGGCCGCAACGCGGAATAATTCGGATTGTGCGCCTCTGAATATTGGTAAAAATTCAAATGCGAATAACCGGAAACCTCCGGCCCGGCAGTGATCGTAAGAATCCCTTCGATAAAAAGAATGTTGTAGTTCGAGTTCGCCAGTGTTCCCTGCGTAATCGCGTATTGTCCGACCGCTTCACCGGCGACTCGGTCGAGTTTGCCTTCGAGGGTATCGCCTTCCAGCATGCCGCTGACCTGATACGTCAGTTCCGGATCGGCCTCGCCGTAGACCTTGGTCTGGTTATCCGCGGTAACGGTGATGTTGCGCTGAAGTGTTTGCACCATGACTGTGGCGGAGGCGGCATTCCAGAATTCGCTCTCAGCAACCGAGGCCGTTAATTCGACATTTTCCAGGGCTTTTTCAGCGGTAATGGTCGAACCATTTACCGAGAGCGCCGGATTGTTGGAGGAAAATGAAATGTCTCCACCGTCGCGGCCGTCATGTGAAGCCGTCACCGTCGCAGAGTCCCCGTAAACCAGACTGGCCGGCGCGGAAAAGTCGAGAATCATATTTCCCTTGTACCCGGACTCGTAAGCTCCGATGTCCACATGGCCGACCTGAATTCTCTGCTGCCCATCCAAATCCTTCTCAGAAGCCGGAATGGAGGTGTCGTCGCCACGGTTGATCAGATAGGAACTGGCTGCAAGCCGGTAATCCCCGGCCGCTGGATCGATGAAGTTGGCATAATAAGTGCCACGCCGATCCGTTCCGGCGTTTTCAGTCTGCAAAGAAATGTTATGGGTACCGCCGCCGGTCCATCCTTCAATGGCACACCAGCTGAATTCAGCGGAACCGGCAACCTGGGACCCCCGGTCCGCTCGATTGCCCCAGAGAACGGTATTGGTGACCAGGACGCCATCGCCGGAGGCATGCAGGCCCCCACCAATGTTGCTTTGATTTTCCACAATGGTCAGATTGCGCAGAGTGGCGGCTCCATTCAGCAGCAGTCCTCCGCCGTTCTCTTCTGCACGATTTCGGGCGAACAGAGAATTCAGTATGGAGAAGTGGGCATTCTCGCTGCCGCCATAGCTTACGGCGCCGCCGCTCTGCTGTGCGGAATTGCTGCTCAGTGTCGAACCGGAGATCGTCATGGTCGCATTTCCGGAGCCGGAGAAACTTACGGCGCCGCCGTTGCCCGTTGCCGTATTGTCTCCGAACGTCCCGTCAGAAATTTTCAAGGAGCAGGACGCCAGGAGGTTGCCCACCGAAAATGCTGCATGAATGGCACCACCATCCTGCCGGGCATCATTTCCTGCGAATTGACACAGGGAAAATTCAGATCGATGGTTCACCAGAATGCCGTCAACCGTATCCTGCAAAGCAATGGCTCCACCATTGCTTTCCGCGTGGTTTTCCCGGAAATCGACGCTATTTCCTTTCAACTGCCACTGATTGGCGCAAATGGCTCCGCCGTCGGTCCCAGCCTGGTTGGCTTCGAAGCTGCCCCCTTCCCAGCTTGCCTGCAGATTGCCGCTCTGAATATTGGTATATTTCCAACCGGGAGCCAACATGATCGCTCCCCCCTGGCCGCCGGCAGAATTATTCAGCCAGCTGGTCCGTGTAAAAACAAGTTTTTCTGTACCGGCGTTTCGTCCAGTCAGATACCAGGCGCCGCCGTTGCCATCGGCATGATTTTCCGTGAAGGTACAATCCACAGCTTCCAGCGCGTCTATTTTCGGAGATAACTTATAGGAAGAGGAGTTGGGGGAGAAGGCTACAGCGCCGCCATCCACTCCCGCCCGGTTTCCGGTGAACGTGAGATTGGAGAAATTAACCTTTTCCAAAGTCCCGCCGGGCAGCTCTATTTCTACGGCCCCGCCATTGCCGGACACTGCGGTATTCGACAAAAATTCCGAGTCGGCGATGGTAAAGTCCGGACACAGGTAGGAGGTTCCGTACGGTCCGTAGAATTGAACCGCACCACCGTTACCTTGTGCAATATTGTTTTCAAATTTCGATCCGATGATCTGCAAATTGGCAATATTTTCACCGAGCATCCGGACCCGGACGGCACCGCCGCCGTTGCCGGATCGCGTACTGGTGGATTCGTTTGCCAGGAAGGTGCTGTCTGTAATCTTCAGATTGAATGTCGCCGGGGTGTTGTCAATGCTGGAGGTGCCGGCAATGAAACTGTTAATGGCACCTCCGCAAGCTCCTGAGTTTTTCTCAAAGTTGCAGCCGGTAATGGAAACATCCATCGTGCCGACATTCTGGTCCATGGTCAGATAGATGGCGCCCCCGCCGCTTTCGCCACCAGATGCCGGATCGATTTTGTTGTTGGTAAAAACGGCGTTTTCAATCGTGATCGTCCAGCTGGACACGATTCTCTTCTGGTCGGCGGCCAGGTACAAGGCTCCACCGTTTTTTCCGGCGGTGTTGTCCGTGAATCGGGCTTCCCCGGTGATGTTCACCCGTCCGTTGGCCGCCAACTCTGCGGAAATGGCTCCGCCATCACCGGCACTGATGTTGCCGCTGAACGAAGTTTGTCCGGAAACTTCAAGATCCTGTCCGGAGAAATAAATGGCACCGCCGCCGTTATACTGGTTGGTGGTTTCATTACCGGTGAAAGAGCCGCCGGTCACCGTGAGTTTTTTCCCGGAGAAAGCGATGCCGCCGCCGCTGCCTTTCGCCTGATTGGAGTCGACCGTAACGGAATGGAGCAGCGCAGTCAGGGCGGCTCCGTTGAAGTAACACGCGCCGCCCAGATTTTTTTGTACGGTATTGCGTGAAAATTCACCGCCTTCTATATTGAAGGTGACCACAAGTTCATCTTCGAAATCAGCATAGATGGCTCCGCCGTAAGTGTTGGCTGCGTTGTCCGTAAAGGTGCAGTTTTTCAGCGTATAGGTCCTGTTGCCGGATTCCGGCGCGGAAAGATACAGGGCTCCGCCCTCCCCGCCAAAGGGGTAGCTTCCGTTTGCCTGGTTATTCACAAAAGTGTCATCGCTGAAGTTGATTACACTTTCAGAATACACCGCTCCTCCACTCCGGGCGGCGATGTTCGAATGAAACTCCGTGCCGGAGATGGTGAGCTGACTGTTCCCGGAACTGTTTGCGAGACTGTAGAGGGCTCCACCATTGCCTTTTTCCGCCTGATTGGTGCGGAAGGTGGCATTCGTTACCGTCAGACTGGAGCCGGTGTAAATGGCACCACCATCCTGGGTGGCAGTATTGTTTTCAAAAGTTCCGGCTTCAATAAAACCGGTGGTTTCCAGATAGAGCGCGCCGCCGTATTTCGCGGTATTGCCGGAGAAAGAGCTCTGTTTGACGGTTGCATTCATGGCCAGAAACGCGGCTCCGCCATTTCCCTGTGCCTGATTTCCCGTGAACGTACACGCTGTCAGGAAAGTTATTTCCGCGGAATAGACCGCACCACCGTCTTTCCGGGCGGAATTGACAGCAAAAATAGAATCGGAAATATTGACCGTTCGACCATTGCCTTCGCTGGAGGCATAAATCGCGCCGCCGTATTGTGCGGAGTTGTTTTCAAATTCACTTGGGGCCGTCTCGCTGCCGAGAACATTCAATGTTTTGCACGCGGAAAAAATTGCGCCGCCATTCAGCTGGGCGGTATTTCCCTCAAAACGATTGCTTGTCAGAGCAAATGTCCCGCCACTCTGGCCGATGAAAACGGCACCGCCATTTTGATCCGCGCTGTTGTCGGTGAATACGGAATCAGAGATCGAATAACTCCGGGTGTTCTGCACATACGGCGCATTGAAAAAGATCGCGCCGCCATGCTCTCCTGCCTGGTTGTGGGTGAACCGGGAACCGGAAATAATCAGATCCATATCCAGCCAGCTGGAAGAGGGACCTACAACATGGATCGCACCGCCTGAAACTTCGGCCTGATTTCCGGAGAATTCACAATCGGTGATTTTCAGATTTGAATTGCCGTTGTAACTTTTGAGCTCGAACGAAACCGCTCCCCCATTCTTTACGGAATGGTTGTCGGTAAAGGTGGTACGTATGAACTGCGCCGTAATCTGGGTGCTGGCGAGCGCGTTGATGTAAACCGCCCCTCCGGAATCCCGCGACTGGTTCTGCTCAAACAGACAATCAGAAATCGTCGCATCCATGATGGCTTCCGGGGTTGTTCCCCAGCCGCTCTGGTTGGTATACAAAGCCAGAGCACCACCGTCCTCCCCGGAGTTCTTTAAAAACTGTGAATTCTGAATCTGGGCGGCAAGTACCCCTTTGCCGGAATTCATGATCAGCAGCCCGGCCCCGAGAGAGGAGCTGTATTGATTGGCGTTTCCCTGAAATACACAATCTTTGACCAGTACGGAAGAGGCCGTGCTGCCGTAAGCCTGGATCCAGACCGCGCCGCCCATGCTTCGTTCTGTCAGATTGCAGCCTTCCACTGTCAGGTTGTTCAGTTCGACATGCGCAAGTTCTCCGTTGATCTTCATGGCGTTCTGAATCCCGCCCACCAGAGTCATATGGGAGAATGTCAGGTCATACGTGCAATTTGCGTTTCCCGTTGTAAACAGCATGTTCCAGCTGCCGGTTTCGGAATTTTCAATCCAGTCGCCACTGGCATTCTGAATCTGTCCCGGCGTTGCAACCCGGATGACAATCTGGTTGCCGGTACTCTGGTTGATGCCGTTCAAATTCAGCTGGAGCTGATCCGTACCGCTGTCGCCGATCGTAATGACTTTCGAAAGAACAATGGTGTCGGCATCATAAGCATCGGCCGTATTGGCATCCGTCATCTGAAAGATGATTTCGGAAGCTTTTTCCGTTTCAATCGCGTACCGCAGTGTGCCTTCTCCGGAATTGGCATTGCTGGTTACCACATAGCTGGAGAGTTCATAACGGAATTCGCTGACGCTGATTTCAGCGGTTTCCACACTGCCGCTATTGTATTCCAGCTCCCAGTTGCCGGAAAAGCCCGTCGTGTCGATGCTGGCTGCCACGTCTGCGCCGCTGGCTTCGGCGATGCGGTCCGCCAGGAGCCGTCCTTCCGGCGTTGCCGCCGTATCGCAGCCGTACAGCAGAATATCGCCGTTATCGGTCAGATGGGCACCGACATCCGCCCATTCTGCGGCATTGAAGTTTTCTGTGTTGATCACTTTCCCATTGATCGAGAAATAGCCATCATTGCCATGAGTAATCAGGTGGATGGCATCATACTTCCCGTCATGGGTGTCAAGGTATTCATTGAGTTCAGACAGACCGTTGCCGTCTTCCAGAATCAATACCTCCTGATTCGGCTTCAATTCAGCAAGAATCACATCCCGGTCCGGGACTGTGCCGTTGATGACGACCAATTCCCGACCACTGGAAATGGTTGTTTCCGAAGGTACCAGAAGAGCCTCCACCCAATCCCCATTTTCTGCCGCCGCCGCGGAGGAAGACGCATCGCCGATTGCCGGAACAGCTACATCCACGTCGCCGTCCGTTACGGGAATTTCGCCCTGAATCAACTGTTCCACCTGGGCGTCTATGTCGGCAACATCGGCGGGATCCGCCTGATTTTGTCCGTTGTTTTGTTCCGCCTGAGTCGCGGAATTTTCCGGTGGGACATTTTTCAGTGCATCCCGGTCTTCCTGGGCCTGTTTTTCCGTTTCGTTTACGTTGGCGTTCGGATTTTCCTGTGCCGCTTCGGCGGCATCCACGATTTCCGCAACCGCAGCAGCTTCAAACAAAACCCGGTCTTCCAGCCGGAACAACTCAAAAATATGTTTTTTCATCGTATACCTCATTCCGCCGCAGATGCTTCAGCAGGGACTTCCTCCGGTTCGGCAGATTGAGCCTGATCGGCCTCGTATTCGGCTTTCGCCCGGGCAAGTTCTGCTGCGGCGCGTTCACGCTCGGTGTCGAGTTGTTTTGCCAGCTCCTCGACTGTGGCGGTGTGGAGGTTTTCAATCCCGAGCGTATTCAGGATACGGAAGTAGGCGACGTAATAGTTGCCGAGGCTCAGATAACGTTCGATTTCAGTCTCGGCGGTGGCAAGGCGCATGTGTGCAAGTTCGAGCTGGGAAAGTTCGCCGGATATTTTTCCGCTGGCTTCCGCCTTCTGCAGATTTTTGCGATAGGCGTTGTTGACCTTCGTATCAATGTCGAGTTGTTCCCGGGTGGCCATGAGGTTGGCATGGGCGATGCGGACTTGAGCCATAACCGCGATGGCCTGCGCATAGCTCCGCGCTTCTTCCGCATCAACCTGGGCGCTGTAGGCCTGATAACGGGAGATGTGCTGCGGCAGTTTCAGCAGGTTGTATGCGGCGCGGATTCCGAGTTCCCACCAGGTGGTGTGATAGAGAAAACTGTTGTTGCTGTTCGTGAAGTCGACAAACATCCGGACATTCGGGAACATCATCACGATGGTTTTGCGACATTCCAGGACGTTGATGTGTTTCTGCATATCAATTTCGTAGAGTTCAGGGCGTTTCATGAGCGCGATCTGCTCCATCAGCTCCATTTCCGGAAAGGTGAAATCCGGAACCGTGTCGAGTACCGAATCGTCCACTTTGATGACGGTATTCGGATAGAGACCGAGCAGGGAGCGGAGTTCCACGCAGGAGTTTTCATAACTCCGGACATAATTGGTGAGGCGTTTTTCCATATCCACGAAGTCCCGGACTTCGTCGAAGGCGCGGAAGGGAGAGATCTGGCCGGCTTCTCCCATTTTTTCAATCAGCTCGTAGCGGTTCCGGCAATCCTCCAGCAGCTGGTTGGTGATGTGGATGGCACGCTGCGCTGCGGCAACCTGGAAGTAGACACGGACGGTGTCCAGTACGAGATTTTGTTCTGCGCGGCGAGTGCGCTGCTGCCGCAGCAACAAGCGGTCCTGCGACTGCTGCGTGTTGAAAAATGCCAGACCGAAATCAAGGACGCTTAACGCCAGGTCGACATTCAAATAGTTGATGGTTTCATCCTGACTCTGGGAATAGGAATAAGTCCCCGGACCTTCGCCATGAACCTGTTTGCTGCTGGAGGCCGGAGTATTGGTTCTGCCGGTCAGGTTGTTGGAGATATTCAATTCGGGCAGCATGCCGAGCATTTCGCTGGTCCGCATTTCCTTTGCGACCTGTTCTTCCAGGCCGAACACTTTCAAATCAAGGTTGTTTTTTACAGCCATTCTGACGCAGTCGTTCAGAGTCAGGGTCTGTCCGGAAGGGATGTTGCAGTATTGGGCCTGCTCGAAATGCTTGACGGCGTAGGCAATTCGATCCTGCTGATATTCATCGAATGATTTGCAGCCGGACAACAACAGCATGAGTGCGGCACTGGATTTCAGTACACAGCTGACGGAAACTTTCATGGTGTCTATTCCTTTCCTGGAGGGTATGCTTGTTTTCTTATCGATATTTTATGTTTCGGAAAATCCATATAATTCCCCCTCCCACCGCCAGTATCATTGCTGCGAGCATGATACAGAAGGGCGCGTCACGAAGCAGTTCCATAAAAAAATGAACAGCAAATGCAATCAACCCCAGAAGCAGCAGGATCAGCCCCAGCATGATATTGGTTTTTGCCGCTGCGGTCTTCCCGGAGATGGTATGAGGGCAATCGTTTTTTCTTTTCAGGAAAACATATGGGCAATACCGACGAAAAGAATCTTTTGCCACCTTGCAGCTGCAATGGCAATTTTTCACGAAGCATCTAGTTTTATCTGGAATAGGGTTGAAGGACTGCATCACGTCTTTCCCTCAAAAAATGTTTCCTGTCGGGGAGGGCCATGAAGCCGACACCAGCGGGAAAATTTTTTGATGATCATTCATTTCTACGAAGGCTTTGTTCATCTCAAAAAAAACGCCACAGCTATCCGAGGCAATCGGAGCGTGTGGGCAAAAGAGATGAAAATGGCTTACAACAGCAAAACTGTTGAACGTGGCGGAGTCATTCAGAGCCAGTAGAAGGTGGCTTTTAGCTTGCTTGCTTGCTTGCTTGCTTGCTTGCTTGCTTGCTTGCTTGCTTGCTTGCTTGCTTGCTTGCTTGCTTGCTTGCTTGCTTGCTTGCTTGCTTGCTTGCTTGCTTGCTT
>CALXOD010000066.1 GCA_944389925.1 uncultured Victivallaceae bacterium
TGCACTCCGGCGATGATCCGCCGGGCGAACCGGAAACTCCGGGCGATCATCCGGGAGCGCCGGGAAGCGCTCGCCAGAGCGGCGGAACCGGTGTAAGCGATTTGTAAAAATTCATTCTCCGTGTATACTTTATGGTGCAAACCAACGTTGCACGGAGATTTTTTCTTATGACGGAACAACGCCCTCCCTCAGTGAACGGCTGTCTGACTTTGTTGAGCGGCTTCGTCTTTTTCAACAGCTTCATACTCAGCTGCGCCATACTGATCCAGCGTTATTGGGTGGAACTGCCTCACGAGAGAACGGGAGAACTCGAAGTGCGCCCCATGATCATCGCTCTTATATCACTTCTGTTGTTCATAGCGGGATTTCTTCATGAGGTCACCCGAAAATAGCCCCACACAGCTGTTACGCTTACCGTTGACAATCCTCTCTACCGGTAAAAGGTCGGGAGGATTTTTTCATGTCATTGAATCTCGGGGTGATGTCGGCGGCGGTGACGCTGAACGATGTGGAATACCGGCAAAAACTTTCCGGCATGACCGGAGAAGCAGAGAGCACGTTCAAAAAAATCGCCGGACTGGCGGCCGCTTATCTGAGCGGACGGGCGTTGTGGGGGGGGAGTGCGGCAGCCGTCCGGGAATTCAGCATGCTGGAAGAGGCGCGCAACCGTTTTGAAAACGTCTTCCTGGAGATCCAGGAATACAGCCGGAAAACGGCGGAGGCCCTGCAGCGGGACTTCGACCTCAGTGAACAGAGTGCAAAAGACATGCTCGCGGCAACCGGCGACCTGCTGACCGGATTTGGGTTCAGCGCCGAAGCGGCGATGAAACTCAGTGACCAGGCGGCGCGTCTGGGGGCGGATCTGGCCAGTTACACCAATTACGCCGGAGGCGCGAAGGGAGCGGCGCTGGCGCTGACCGCGGCGATGCTGGGAGAGACGGAACAGGCCAAAGCGCTCGGCGTGGTCATCCGGCAGGACAGCGAAGAATTTACCGCGCTGGTCAGGCACTATCAGAAAACCGAAAACGCCACACTGCAACAAGCCAAAGCCATGGCGGTGCTGCAAATCGCCACCGACCAGAGCAAAAACGCCATCGGCGACTGGAGCCGTCCAGGTGAGACGTTGGCCCAGACGCAGATGAAGATCGCGGAGCGCACCCGCACCATGACCGCCGCCATCGGCGAAAATCTGGCACAGGGGGTGCATCCGGCGGCGAAATCGTATGCCGAGCTTCTGAAGTGGTTCAATGAACTCGATCCGGCCATGCAGCGGCTGATCGTGAACGGCCCTGCCCTGACGGCAGCGCTGGGAGTGATATCTGTTAAAACCGGTATGCTCTCCCGGGCCAATCACATGTTTGAGGCGCTCACCCAAACCTTTGCCGGCGGCATGCAGGGGCAGGATGCGGAAAAGCACAAGGAGTTGAGCAAAACCCGGAGCGACGCCATCCGAGAAGCCTCGGAAAAACGCCGACATTATATGGAGATCAGAAACGCCGCAGCGGAAGCTCAGGCGGTCGTAACGGCAGAAGCCCGGAAGCTGGCTGCGGCCAGAGCCCGCGTCACCCGGATGTCCGCTCTCAGTAAAAAAGCCGCCGGGCAGGATTCTTTGAAAAACGCGGGATTCAAGGAACGTATGGGACTGATCCTCGCCAATGGGGAGCTGAAAACGCGCGAAACCGCCATGCAAAAAAGCATTGCCGCCGCCCGGCAACTATCCGCCGCCGAAGCCGCCGCCAGACTGGAGCTGGCACATTCCGCCGCCGCCGCCAGAAGCGCCTCCGCCGCACTAAGGGCGCATGCCGCCGCCACCACGCTTGCCGGGCGCGCCGGCATTGTCCTGAGCAAGGGGCTGAACGTCGCCAAAGCGGCTGCGGCATCTTTGTACGCGGCTCTCGGTCCGATGGGTGTGGCGATGCTTGTACTGAATGCCGGATATCTGTATGCCAATTATCTTTCGGAAAAACACCGCAATGAATTGGAGGGAGAGATTGCGGCATCGGAGAAAGCGGCTCAGGCCGCCAATGAACTTGCGGCGGCTCACAGCCGGGCGCGCGCCTCCGACAATAGCGCCATGGATCGATTGCAGGAGTTGTCCAGGTACGAAAAGTTGAACAACAGTGAAAAGCAGGAGGCGGAAAAGCTCCTGAAACAGCTTACCGACCGTTACGGTGATTTGGGAATATCGATCGATAAAGTTACTGGAAAATTGAAGATCAGCACCGAAGCGTTAGCTGAAATGAATGAGCAGCAGGCTCGGGAATATGAGCTTGATCTCACCAGAAAAATGCAAAAGCTCACATGGAATATCGCGGCAGAACAAAACGGGCTGAGAAACGAACTGGGCACTTATTGGACAAACCTGCTGGGAGGAGCGTGGCAGCTCTTTACATTGGGTCAGGGCGAAAATATTCTGGGGGAAAATCAGAATGTTCTGGACGATGCCATGGCGCTCGAAACAACCGAAAAAAAGATTGCCGCACTGGAAAAACTGGAAGCGCAGCTGACCACGGCCAATGAACGGGACAAGGCCTCCCGGGTGGGAGAGCTGATCAAAAAGATCAAGGAATATCAAGTACTGGAAAAACAGCAGCTTGAATTTCAAAAAACACGAAAACTGAATGATCCGGAGAATCGGAACGGAACTTCGCAGAATATTTCGGAAAAAACCCGCAAGGCGCAGGACTCGCTTGCCGAACTGGAATGGGACACCCGGTTCAATGAAGCGGACGCCACGGCAAAAGCCCGGATGCTGTCCGAAAAAATCGATGGTATTTTCAAGCGTCAGTCCGGGAAGTACCGAACCCTTGATGAGTTCAAATCCGCCGACCGCAATGCCATGACCGAGCAGGAATTGAAAGACTTACAGGAAATCGTCCAGCTCGAAGAGCAGCGGCGGCGGCTCCGGGAACAATCCGCAGAAGCGTTTTCCGACGAGCGAGAAAGATATGAGCAGATGCTCCGGGACAGGGAGGAACGGCGGGAGGCACAAGCCATTGAAAAACAACTCCGGGATGCCCGAAAGTCCGGCGATCAGGCCGCCGTCGATGCCATCATGCAGCAGCAGCTGGAAAAAGCTCAAAGAGCTGTCCGGGAACTGCAGCGGCAATATGAAAAGGCCGTCCGAGATGCCGAAGCGGACGGAATCATGACCGATGAAGAGAGAAAGAATCTCTCCAGGATCTGGTCCGACATGCAGCGGGAAATGTCCGACGAAGACCGCTGGCGCCGGGAAATGGAACGGGCAGGAGAGGAAGACCATTCGACGCAGCGGACGATCGGGGGCTTCTCGGCGGAAGTTCTGAATGCGATGCTGGGCGGCGCCGGCAAACCGGTGGAGGAAACCGCCAAAAACACCAGAAAAATGGTCGAATTGCTGAAAGAAAAAACCAAAAGGGAAATTGTGGAACTGGGGGCATAAGATGAAAGTCATTCGGGATGAAAACGGGCGGGAGCGGATCAATGCCGCGACGCAGGAGACGGAAGAATACGAACTGCGCTATCTGGTAGATGGCGCGAATAACCGCGATGAAGCCTTCACCGCCGTCTTGCGGGAAGCTCCGGTATGGCACAAGGGAATGTACCGCCAGAGCGTCAGTTTCGACGGCTATGAAGGGGACGGGTTTCTGACTTTTTCGGTTTCGTATGTTTACCGGGGCTCCAGTGCATTCAGCGACAGCGGGGAAAGCCGGGAAAGCACCATATCTTTCGACTGTTCGGGCGGTACGAAACACATCACCCACAGCACGGAACCGGCCAGAATGATCAAGGGCGATCAAGAGGAAATCACCGCCATCGGCTGGAACGGCAAGACCGGTGCGGATATGGAAATTACCGGAGTGGATATTCCGGTCGGAGTGATTCGCGAGAGCTATACGCGCATTGTCAAAATGAGTCGCCTCTCCACCGCCTACCGCCGGAAGGTCGCAGCCCTGTTCGGAAAGGTCAACAACGCGAGCTTCAAAGGCTGGGAAGCCGGAGAAGTAATGTTTCTCGGCATGAGCTTCAACGGTTCATTGGATTCTCAGACATTGATTCAGGTGACCTACAATTTTCAAATTCAGCCGAATGAGACCGGCATCAAGGTCGGCAATGTGCCGGTCACGAAAAAAGGCTTTGAATACGTCTGGGTCTACTGGAAATCCGAAGCAGACGTTACCAGTTTGAAAACCAGCATTGCGCCGGATGGGATTTATGTCTCCAAAGTGGCGGAAGCGGGTGATTTCGGCGTATTGGGGGTGTAATCATGGCATTCTGGCCGCATTATCAGAAGGGCGATCCGCCGCCGAGATCAGCTCGTCGTGAAAACGGCATCTCCGATCTCCTGAATGGCGTCGGCATGCTTTCCGGCGGGGGAATCAGGCGCACTGCCGGCGCGGAAACGGTTATTCCGGTATATAACATCAGCGCCGCTCCACGGTGCGGTCTAATGGTACCGGTCTTCGATCGTCCGGAAATCGGCGGAGCAACGGCGGTGCGACCGTGGCTGAAGGGGGATTCGATGTATTTATGGCTTCCGGAGGAACTGAAATCAGGTCAGATCGGGGCCGCGGTGGCGCAGGGACGTATCACAGTGCCGATATCAGGAGAACCCTCCGCATTTGCCGTTCCGGGAGATGACGGGAAATCGTTCAAGTTTGCCGATTCCGGATTACCGGTACTGGGCATTTTGCAATCCGACGGCCGTGCCCGCGCCGTGCTGTTGCTGGGACAGGCAGCGACATCAGGGTATACGGGTTATTTCGCGGTGGTTCCGGCGGAAGACGCCACTGACGGTACTAAACAGATCACGATTATCGACAACGCCAATCCAGATGCAGGAATCGCCGGTTACACCGATTTGAGCGACGACCCGGTCCCGGCAGTAACGCTGGCAGCTCATAGCGGACGACTGTTCCTTTTCGCCACATGGAAGGAGGACACAAACGACTATCAGATTACGTTTGCTTTTTCATCTTCTCCAGAAACGTCTGGAGCCATGTATATAGAACTTGCCTCACTCAACTCAATCGATAACCGTTTTTCCATTTATCAGAGATGGCGTCGTAATGAAACTGCTTGCTTTGGGGAGAGATATTGGATATGAGCTGGGCAGATCAGGGCTTTTCGTGGGAGCTTACCAATCCACGGGAAATCATGTGGCATCTGTATCGGGCTTTTGAAGAAAGGGCATCAGGTAATGGTCCGAATAAAAAAGACGTTCTGGATTTATCAAAAATCGAACGAGGAACCCCCCTTTCATTGGAAGCGTTTCAGGAGATAGACAACTGGATCATCCATTCGGCTGGTACTTCCAATTTCTTCTCTGAGCCGGATCAACCTCTACCTAAGCCTGCTTTTGAAAACTATTGGGATGATTTTTTATATCCAATGACCATTGAAAAGCTGGAAATGTATCTGGGAGAACCTCTGATTATTCCAAATCGTGCGATCAAAAAATTTCCCCGCGAGTGGGCTATTCAGCGTTATCGCATCGCTAATCTGTTGTATGAATGGTTGGGTGAAGGAAATACTGGTGGCGGTTACATCACTGTCAAGTCAGAAGGTGAGTACCGTTATTTATCGAGTGATCATACATCGGGAATGGTGCATGATTTCGAAGAAATGGTTCCTAGTCATGAAGATTACTATGGCATTCCTTCGCAGTTCAACAGATCCTCATTGCGAAGAAATTATTATGGCACTCCGCACTGGATATTGGAGCAGCGAAAAGCAAAAACATTCATTGTGATTGATCGGCAAAAAGGTCTGCAATCACATCATTGCAACGTTTATGGGTTTGGAACAAATATCGATCCTAATAACTCATTGGACTCATCTGATATTACACTTGAATATTATGACGGAAATTATAACAGGAACATACGTTATATCTATGACGATTATGGGACCGGTATCTTACAAGGCATTTATACCAATATCGCCGAGTATGATTATAAAGCCGGTGAAGATATGACCGTTTATATTATACAAGACTTCCCTTACATGAATACGCTGCCATTATTCAACGAATCTGATGTTACTGGTGAAATGTCTGAAATCGGGATCTATCGAGGATTCTATATTGCAAGTTTTGATATGATTGCCCGCCTGGATTTCAGACCATCCTACCAATACTATGATCCACCGGAATAGATTATTCTAGGGTTGACAAACTGCACATTCTTGAAAAGGGAAATTTCAGGAGTGTGACATGCAGACAATCAATCGAATGCTGATGGTATCGGGCGGATCCGCCGTCTGGGTGGACGAATGGGGCAAGGGAATGGAACCGCCGGAGCTGGTGGTCGGGATTGCCAGTCGACTGGTCATGGATGTTCGAGGGGAAACGGCGAATGAGGAGACTGGCAAGGTACTGCCCTATCCGATGGAGGAACTGACCGCAGCTTCCTACTACATGGCGATTGATGCGGACTTTCTCTCGACGACCGATCCCCTGATTTTGAAACTGGATGCGGTGACGGTGAAAACCGACGGCCAGCAGCAGACAATCATGACGGCGGAAATTCCGGACACAGCTACGGAAGCAATGCTGGCCCATCTCGAATCTGAGAAGTCCGCCACCTTAACGGCAGAAATCGGCGGTTATGACAGCAAGGCCAACGCGATTTTCGCCCTGCAGTTTCCACTGGTGATCCGGAATCGGATCTACATGGGCGGCACGCCTCCGGCACCGTCTGATCCAGATTATCTGACCGCTGCGGAAACCCGGGCACTGGTGGCGGCGCCGCTGATTTTCGAATACAGCGCCGACGGCGAAAGCTGGCATAAAGAGCTTACCTCGGGTGACGTCTATCAACGCGTCCGTCATGGCGAAACGGGCGAAGCCTCTTCCCCGCAGCAGATTCCCTACGGTCCGCAGGGGGCCCAAGGCGAAACCGGTCCGGAAGGACCGCAAGGACCAACCGGCCCGCAGGGTCCGCAGGGAGAAAAAGGAGCAGATGGAACCATATCATTTGAAGATCTCACTGAGGAGCAAAAAGAATCCCTGAAAGGAGATCCCGGCCCGCAAGGACCGCAGGGAGAACCCGGAGCCACCGGTCCTCAGGGCCCGCAAGGATCTTCCGGCCCACAAGGACCAGAAGGCCCGCAGGGGGCCCAAGGCGACCCCGGCCCGCAAGGACCGCAAGGCCCGCAGGGACCGAAAGGCGAGCCCGGACAGTTTGAAAATGGCGCTCCGGACTTCTCGTTTACCGATTCCGATTTGGTGGAAGGGGTGCTGAGCAAAACCACTGCCGACCTCGGGCTTGTTGCCGCTTCGCCGGTTCTTTTGTACGACGATCATGGCTACGATGTATCCAGCGATTCCAGAATTGTTATCCGCTGGTGGAACGACACTTTGACGGTGGATCTCTCCGCCGTCGGGACGATCACCGGCACCTGGATGCTCCGCTTCGCCGGGGGCACGGCGCTGGAAACCCGCGTGCTCGACCGGATCGCCAATGCTTACGCCGTGCCGCTGGTGGAACTGGACGGCGTGCCCTGTCATTATCTCGACGGGACGTATAATGAAATGCGCCTTGCCGACTTCGTCCGCAACGTTTCCACGCTGAAGTTTTACATCCGGTCGGCTTCGGACTCCGTAACCGGCAACGTGGTTTTGACCCCGTCCGTCAACGGCGTACCGCGCGACGCGGTGGTGATCCCCGTTACCGCGACCGACGCGCCGCAGGTGATTACCTTCGATCCTCCGGCAACCGGCATGATCACCATCACCCGTGACACCGGCGACGAACGCGACACGCTCAAAGACACCGATCCCGTGACCGCCATCATCGGTACTGATCTGGAAGTTGAGGTTTCAAAATGAGTGCCCTTTCACAGATTGCGAAAGACCCGTCCTGTCTGCTGGCAGTGGACGCCTTGCAGGGGGGACGCTGGCTGTCCTGCATCAAACCGGACGGTGTGCAGCCGTCTTCCGTACAGCGCAATTTCTCGGAAAGCCCGGAAACTTGGTACTTGTTTACCTCTGCTTATAATTCAATCGGTATTGACGATTTTGAACTGGATATTGTTTTTAATTTAAACGCTTGTACGAATAAAAACATTTTTTGGGCGATTGCCTCCTTGAATGGTATCGGAATATACAGGGGAAGTACCGCAGCTGGTTATGACTTTGTCATCCAGGCAATGCGTATCGTTACCGATAGCTCCGGACAGTTGATCTCAAGCACATTGTGGAGGTTCAACGCAGGAACCGAAATTTCAGACACATTGTCCGGAATTTTTCATGTAAAAATAACGCGCATCGGCACAACGGTTTCCGCCTATGGGAATGGCAATCGTGTCGGCACATACACCGGTGCTGGCATTGCTCCGACAAATCTTACTGGAAATTGCTCTTCCAACTTTGACGGAAGCATTCAGGAAGTTACCCTGAAAAACCTGACCACCGGAAAAATCGTCTGGCGTTATCCCTCCTGGGAAGAACGTACCCGGCTGCTGACCTTAACCAACATCACCACCGCCGGCGGCGTCTTCCGCGCGGCGGATGAAGCCAAATCAGCCGGGATCAAAACCCCGCTGGACTTTCGCGGCAACACCGCGTCCAAGACCTTTATCGTCCGGGCATTCTGCCCTTCTCATGACGACAGTACAAAAAATCTGTTCCTCCATCCATTTTTTACACAAGGCAGATGGACTTACGGCAAGGATTATTTTGTATTCGGTTTCGGAATCTGGGAAGATTTTCGGGGAACCTCACCGATGCGCCAACTCCGCTTCGCCGCTTCCGGGGATTCCATTGCCGCAACCAATCCAGTAGATGCCTCAAACCTTCTGGATCAATGGCATGTTTTTGCTGTGAGTTATGAAATGGCGTCTTCCGGACAGAAATTCGCGCTTTATGCAGATGGACAGCTTCTTACCTCCGGAACGAACGCGGCTGAAGTATATCCATGGCGCAGCAATCCAACCACCACTCCCGGCACTGATTCCGGGAAAGTATATATCCGTGACAATGCGGGCGATGGAACCTATGTGGCAGGGACTGTCGTCTCTTCCGCGCTGATCTTCGACCGCGCTTTGACCCAGCCGGAAATCGCCGCAATCTCAAACACGATGGGGTGAAAATATGTATGTAAAAAAAGAAAATGAAAGCGTCATCGCCTGGAACGGCCCGAGCCTCGGCCGAACCGCCATGCTGGAATCCGGGTGGATTCTTTATACCGGCACGCTGCCCACCTCCCGCCTGGATATTGTGGACGGCGCGGTGATTGAACTTCCCGAGCCGGAGCCGACTTCCGAATGGGTGCCGATTTCCGCTTTCATCGGGGCGCTGTACGCCCTGATTCCGGCGGAACAGGTGGCGGCGGTGATGCAGAATGAGGCAGCCTTGAAACCGGCGCTCGCCGGGCTGGCGCTCCTTTCCAGCGACGCCGCGCCGGGCGGCATGATCGATCTTCTGGACCAACGGGTTTCCGAATGGCTGGCGCTGGTCAATTTGACGCTGGATCAGGTCCGGGAACAGATGACGGGAGGTGAAGCATGAGTGAAGACGGCATTACGATGACCAAGGTTGGCGGCGAAACCGGCCTTGCCACCGTGCTGGACAGCGGCACGGTCGGAACCAAAGTCGGCGGCGCCATCGGCCTGATCAAAAAGGAGGGAGATGCCCTGTCGTACAGTTCCGACGGAAAAAGCTGGACGCCGCTTTCCGGCGGTGGCTCCGGCGGCGGAGGAGCTTTCGATTTGGTGAAGGTGGAAATAACCGGCGGAAGCGCGGAGGAAATAACCGTACAGAAGGCGACCGGCTATGACGCGGCGCAGGACGCCTACACGTTCGACGGCACCGATGTAACCGCGTCCGGCAGTCAGTTCACGCCGAAGCCGCACGGCGTTTACGCCATGAGCGCATCCCGGCTGATCGGAGATCCAATTGGTTCTGAATACGGTAACTTTTGCAGAGCCTATATCGAAGGAACTGTTCTTCCTGATTATGATGAAAATTCGAAGTGTCATGTTCTAACTCCTGAATGGGGTTTGTATTTGACTTCTAATACTAGAGCCAGTTTTTCTCTTGTGCGAAAGGCAGGAATAGACGTTATCATGCCCAATAATGGATATGGTATTGGCGATGATCCTTTAGACGATTATCCATCTGTGTATTACGATGATTTTACAGATATTACTCTTTCTGCCGCATTCTGGGGTGGTGACGATGGGATTTCCAACAAATTCACTGTTATTCTAGGATTTGGTGCTACGACCTGGGAGGGGATTTTGATGGCAATCAATTGGTATAATCCGATATCCGTGTTGGGAGTTATTGGGGAACCCACTTCTACCGATTATTGTTATAAGTTTGAGGACTCTTCCATTATTGGTGGATGGCATCATGCCGCTATCGTTTATTCTGGATCAACAGAAACTGCAACACTTTACATTGATGGTTCTGCGAGAGGAAATTTTTCTAAGAGGCTAAATATAAGAGTCGACCACAAGCGTTTGTATTTTGGTGGTACGGAAGGGGGCGATGAACTCGGCGGATGCCGCCGGGAAATGAAGTTGTGGAATGTTGCTTTGACTCCGGCGCAGGTGCAGGCGGAATTTCAGCGCTGCAAAACGCTGCTTGGCATCAACCCGATCGCGTAAAACTAAGGAGGGATTTTCATGTATACGCTGGATCAGGTACGCGCCATGCGGCGTGAAGTCAACCGCCTTGGACTTGCCGGGCGCGATGTGCTGGACAAGTACCGCGACGCCGAATTGCAAAAGCTCTGCAACGGCATCGGGCCGGACTTCTTCCCGGAATGGGCGCGGGAACTGGTAACCGACCTCCGCCCGGAAGCGGAACTCCCGGCCTTCATCCACGATGTCGAGTGGTACGAAGCGGACGGGACGCGCGAACACTTCACCGCGACCAACGACCGCTTTGCCGCCAATGGTGAAATCGTGGCAAAAGCGCGGTATCGCTGGTACGATCCGCGCCGGTACCTTGCCATTCGTCGCGCCGCCCGGCTGGCCCGCTACTGTCAGGCATTCGGCTGGTCGCAGTATCGCGAATGCGCGGAAAAACGAAAGGGGAACGAATGACAGACGAGTGGGCAATTGCCATCGTAGGCGCAGGAATCGGGATTGTCGCCGCATTTCTCGGGTGGATTGCAACCGAGATACGCTCGCTTCACGCTGACTTGCGTCGCTTTGTTGTTCGAGAAGATTGCAGCCGGTGGATGGAAGAGCATGAAAAGAGAATCGATCAGCTGGATGAGCTTGTTCGCGACAACTATGAGCGGCTGGACGATCGTGTGAGAAAACACGGATGGAAACTTGCCGCGATCGAAGAGTGTCACAATCGGCTGAATCCAAACGAGCCGTTATCATCAACCAAATACAAAGGAGACTGAAAAAAAAATGAAAGCAATTCTGGCAGTTATGGGGCTGGCGCTGCTGCTGGCGACCGGGTGCGACCGGCAGGAGATTCGCGACACGGCGCATCAGGCGATTCTTGAATATGTCGAGAATCAGGGGCAGGCGCGCGCCATTGAGTACATCGACCAGCTGGTGGCAGACGGCAAACTCGGCGCGGCAAACGCCGAAAAGCTGAAAGCGGCGATCCCGCTGGGAATCGAAAAACTCCGCGAAGTCATGGGCGAACTCGAAGCGGAATCCGCCGCTCCCGAAGCCATTCCGGAAGGGATTGAAAAATGAAAAGTTTTCTCATTTTTTCCGCCGCCGCCGTTCTGGCGGTACTGGCGGCCGGATGCAGCCATAACACCGGAGCGTTTACAATCGGGACGCGGGTTAATGCCGGGTTGGATCCGCAGAATGCAACGGCAAATATCAGCTACACCGACGGACTGAACGTTGTGGACGTAAGCCGTGAAAATTCAAGCTGGGACTTGGAAATTGACGCGGAAAACGGCGTGTCGGTTGACGGCAGTTCCGGAAATATTCAGGGCATCAAGCGCATTCGCCGCGACGTCGGCCCGCAGATCACCGGTTATCTGGTGGACCTGGCGGCGACGAATCCAGAGCTTGCCGCCTCTTATGTGGACGCGATGAAATACTATTGGCAGTACCGGGCGGGAAGCCAGCAGGATCAGCCGAAGCAGCCGGCGACCGATGAGCCGGGAACCGCGGAACAGAAATCAGAAGCAGAATAACTGATCGATTCCACTTTCAGGAGTGCGGAAACCGCTTCCGGCGAAATCACCACCGGCAGCCGCCTTTCCATCCAGACCGGCGACCAGACCAACGGCTATGTCGTCGAGCTCGAAAAGGCAAAAGCCTCCCAGCCCCCTCCCCAACCGCCACCGGAAGTGGCTACCAAGCCATAACTGTAAATGCAATTCAAAATTGAGGATCCGGATAGATTCCGGGTCCTTTTTTTTGCTTTTTTAATTAACAATTTTCATCCTTGACATGCGTGTGCAACATGGTAAATTAAAAAAAAGGCACAAACACATTAACAGTAATAGGTTACACATTGAAACACATCATTGTTGACATCAGTAGTTACGTGGCTGTTTTCAGTAAAAAGCCGCGTGGATTCGGGCATTGGGTTTTCCGCATTGCGGGAGAACTGAGGGAATATGAGTTCATGGAGTATTCAGCAGCAAGGAGAAAAGCCGCGAAACACGCTGAATCGCGGCAGGTGCGGCGCATTGAACTGATGGCCTAAATCCCCCTGATCGGGGGGTATATGACGGGGTTGTAATCGAACGTTACGCCCCGTTTTTTTGTCGTTTTGTGATTACGATCGACGGTGTCAAACCGCACGATCCGTGATCCCCATTTTTTGCGGAGGAGTTCCAGCTGCCGACGCTCCTCCACCAGATTTCGATAGGCGGCGCATCCCCCGGCCTGCTCGGATTGCTTGACCCGATAGAAAAATTTATTGACCCGCAACACGACCCGGTAGCGGTTGAGCTGCTGCAACGTCATGTCGTAATCCTCCTTGAGAGGCAGTCGCTCGTCATATCTGCATTCCCCGCCGGACAAAAAGACCTGAAACGGCCCGCCGACGTAGGAAACGGTCGAAAACGGGCTGCAGTCCCGGTAGCATTGCGGATCAGGATTCACGTTGACTCCCCAGAAGCGGGCCCCCAAATCCTGCGCGACCACGGAATAGCGCTCGATGAACCACAGAAAATCTTCAGTATTGAGGCGATGAACTTGTTTTCCATTTTCCCAGTAACCGATTTCCGACATATCGTCATCGACAATCACGACCACGTCAGCGCCGGCATCGAACTCGCAGTCGAGAATGTGATTGCGGACCCGGCACAAGTTGCCCTGAATTCCTGGCGCACATTCAACGATAGCGGCGCCGGGATTGTTGTCGCGATAGGAAAAAGCTTCGGCCGGATCAACGTAAATGCGGCAGAAGGGGAGATAAGCCAACGTCAAAACCTTCGGGCGGTGGTAGGAGGGAGCACATACGGAAATTTTCATCGTGCGCCCCCGAGTATCTGATTGATGGCGTCTGCCCCTCTGATTACTCTGCCGATGCCGCGGCGCTCATAGCCGGGGCGTGTGGATGAATCATTGACGGTGTGGAGGTCGAACAGCGTGAGCGCCTGTAGCCAATCCACATCGTTGTCGAAAAACAGAACCACGTAATTATGTTTTTCGAGCAACTCTTCGGCGAACGGAACTTCCGGGGCGTCGGGATCGACCGGCTGCTCGGTGGAACTGTCTGCGGTGTTAAGGAGAGACATTTTTTCGAGTTCGGCGGAATTGAATCCGGCTTTCATTTTAAAATCGCCGCATTCGGCAAGCAATTTTGCCATGGCGTCCTCATCGAACAGCGAGAGATCGGAGGCACGATTGTCGGCGATGGCGAGTGCTTTGCGTTTCGGATCGTCGGGGGAGAGGTCAACACGCTTGACGGCGATAAGCTCTGACCCGTCGGATTCAACCACGCGGATCGGAATACCGAGTTTTTCCGCTTGTTCCAGTACGCCGTTACCGGCGACGGCGGTATTGCTGCTGTCGATGAGGATTGAGCGTCCTGCGCCGAGCTCCCGGAGTGATTCCGCAATCACCTGCTGATTGCGTTTTCCATGTTTCCGCACATTCCGCGGGTCAAGTTTGAGTTTTTCCATGTGTACCTCCTTGTTAATAAAAAATAACGCGCCAAGGAGGGCTACTCCATTAACCTTGATTCTTATGAAGAAAAAAGCAATCTATATTTATGCAACTCTCACAAATAAAAGTTCGGATAGGTTCGCTATGCTCCACCATTTTTTTATTCCACTGCACTGAGAATTTTTCATGGTATTTTCTCTCAGATCTCTCGATAGAAAAATTACGACAGAAGAGAAACGACTTTCCGGCATGTGTTCTCCCGCCATTCCTATCAGAACAACAGAAAACGCGGTCTTCTCTGTAACCAATTCCCGCAAAAGTCCGGCATTTTTACAACGTTTTGCGCCATGTTATGCTCTCTCCGCGCCCTCCTGCCGGTCGTTTGGTATTGAACATTTCGCCCCGCGGTCCGTAAAAAAATAGCACTGAATTCCCATTTTTTCAATCATCTCGAAATCGGAAAAACCCCCGGAAGTCACTTGCAATCATACGGCCAGAGCAGTATTTTATAAAAATTTTTCCATCATTTTTTTGAAGACAGGAGATTGGCGTTGATGAACTGGCATCCTGACTACGCGATTGTACTGGCGGCCGGCAAAGGCACCCGGATGGGAACGGATTCCTGCCCGAAAGTCTGCTTTGAAGTGAATGGTATTCCCGCCATCAACCGGGCTCTGGCCATTTATCGCGCCTGCGGCATCCCTCAGAATGTCATAGTCGTCGGCAGCCTGGCAGGTCAGGTGCTGGAAACCGTCGGCCGGGTATTTCCCCATTCCGCGTTCGTCTACCAACCGGAACAACTCGGCACCGCGCATGCCCTGCGGTGCGCCCTGGAAGGGCTCTCCACCATGAATGAACAAGCCGTTCTGCTGTTGGTTGCCGGAGACCGGATCATCGACCAGAGTGTA
Source organism: uncultured Victivallaceae bacterium (assembly GCA_944389925.1). GTDB lineage: Bacteria > Verrucomicrobiota > Lentisphaeria > Victivallales > Victivallaceae > CALXOD01. Next base: position 14,940 of record CALXOD010000066.1, read on the forward strand.
CTGGAACAGTTGTTCGATCTGTTTCATACCAGCGGCGCCGACTTGGCATTGCTGTCGTTGAAGTGTGGTCCGGACTCCGGTCAGGGCCGGATTGTCTGTGATCAGAAAGGAGACCCGCTGGCGGTAGTGGAAATGGCAGACATCCGTCAGCGTCAGGTCTTCCGGATGTTCCGGGCTCTGCCTCCGGGAGAATATTCCCGGAAAGAATTACGGGCACAACTCTGTGGTGCGTTTTTCGGAGAAGAGGCCACCATCAAGGAGAGCAAGGCGGAAAAAGCCTTCGGAGCGCTGTGGACGGAATTGCAGAAAGACGGCCTGATTTCCTGTAAACAGCTGCAGGAACTCTGTCCGGAAGAAAAAATAGATTTTGTTTTCTCCGGTATGCCGCCGCTTATCCCGGAAGACGCTCGCCACATCACCGCCGGCAATACCTCCGTTTATGTGGTAAAACGTCACATGCTTCAATCTGCGTTGCGAAACTTGAAACGCGATAACGCCCAGCAGGAAGAATACCTTTCCGACCTGATCGCCCACGTCCGGGAAAACGGCGGCACAGTCAAAATGCTTTCCGTCAGCGATCCGGCTCAGGTGCTCGGTTTCAACAATCCGGCAGAATTACTGCAAGTTGAAAAACTTCTGCGGGGAGACCGGACCCTGTCGCCGCCGCCGCCGAATGAGGTTATCTTCCGTCCCTTCGGGGAATGGCTGCGTTTGCTGGATACCCCGGAATTCAAACAGACTCTGCAGGAAATCTACGGCAATAATCCGGATATTCAGACAAGACAGCTTGAAGAATTACGGCGGGTATTCGCCTGCGCCGCCACACAATTCGCTCCGGAGGAACGAATCGGCATTGTGCGTTCACCCGGTCGCCTGAATGTACTCGGACGTCACGTCGACCATCAGGGCGGCAACTGCAACCTGATGACCATCGGGTTTGAAACCATCATGCTGGTCCGGCCGCGCTCCGACGATCTGGTAACGTTGCGACACTGCGACAGTGCCCGATTCAAACCATGCAGCTTCCATATCCGGGAACTGGTCGCGGACTTGCCGTGGCAGGACTGGAGTGCGGTAGTGGACAGCCCCAAACTGGCCCAAATGATTCTGGAATACGGCGTCGATTGGTCCAGCTACATCAAGGCGGCCATCCTGCGGCTGCAGAAGAAGTTTCCCGCTTCACCACTGTGGGGGATGGATCTGGTAATCGGCGGCAATCTGCCGATGGCGGCCGGCTTGAGTTCCTCTTCCAGCCTGGTGGTCGGTGCCGCTGAGGCGGCAGTGGAGCTGAATAGACTGAATACTTTTCCCGCCCAGCTGGTATCGCTCTGCGGGGAAGGAGAATGGTTTGTCGGGACCCGCGGCGGCAGCGCCGATCATGCAGCGGTGAAAATGGGCCGCGAAGGCAGTGTTGTCAAGGTGCGTTTTTTCGATTTCGCCGTGGAGGAAGTGGTGCCGTTTCCGGAAGACTACGCCATGGTGGTCTGCGACTCCGGCATCAAGGCGCGCAAATCTTCCAATGCCAAAGATCAGTTCAATCATCGCATTTCCTGTTACCGCATCGGCTTCAAATTGATTCAGAAGTACTGTCCCCAGTATCGCGGTGTCTTGAAACATCTGCGGGACGTCAATGTGAAAACGCTGCAGATTCCTCTTGCCGGGATTTACCGGATTCTGTTGATGCTGCCGGAAAACGCCACGCTGGATGAACTCCAGCGCATGTTGCCGGAGGAGGACATCCAGGCACTCTGTGCCGGACACAATCCGCCGGAGGACGGCAAATATCCAATCCGCGGTGTGGTATTGTTCGGCTTGAGTGAAGCGGCCAGAAGTGCGGTTTATACCGAAGCATTGAAGCGTGGTGACATCGATTTCATCGGCAGGATGATGAAGGTCTCCCACGATGGAGACCGGGTTGTCTCATACGATGAAAACTGGTGTCGGATGCCGTTTCACGCGCCGGTGGACAATGCCTATTTGCTGGAACGGCTGAGCGATCTGGAAAGCGGCGATCCCGACCGGGTCATCCGCTCTCAGCTGATCTGGCAGTCCGGTGCTTACGCCTGCAGCATTCCGGAAATCGACCTTCTGGTGGATATCGCCATTCGCACTCCCGGAGTCGCCGGTGCCCAGCTGGCGGGAGCCGGGCTGGGCGGATGTATGATGGTGCTGGTCCGCAAAAACGCCATCGACGCGCTGGTGGAAAATTTGAAGGAGCGCTACTATCGACCCGCCGGAATCAGGGAAAATATTCTGGTTTGTCGGCCCATCGCCGGTACCGGTTTCATCAGACCGCTTCTCCCCTGAGTGCTGGGACTGCTGTTCCGATGGCGGAATATCGGAGAAAAAAAATGACGGAATACTTCCGTCATTTTTTCGTCATTTCTCATTCAACAGAGAAGAAAGAAAACGGAATAGATTGCTATTTTTCTCCTTCGTAATCAGATAGCTAAATGGAATCACCGTTTTTTTAAAACGTTTTGATTCTATTATTCTGCATCTCCACGAATCCGTCATTTCCCTCTGAAGTCCTGGAATCACCCCGTCAAAAAAAACGCCGGAAAAGAGACCTGCCTCTTTTTCCGGCAATTGCTCCAGAGACAATGGGCATTATTTCCCGTAACGGGCCAGGTCGCCCAGCATGTCCTCAATGCGCAACAGCTGATTGTATTTGCAGATGCGGTCGGTCCGCGATAGCGAACCGGTCTTGATCTGGCCGGCATTGGTCGCCACGGCAATGTCGGCAATCGTAGTATCCTCGGTTTCACCGGACCGGTGGCTGATAACCGCGGTATAACCGGCCTTGTGGGCCATTTCGATTGCATCAAGCGTTTCGGTCAGCGTACCGATCTGGTTGACTTTGATCAAGATCGAATTGGCCGCGCCCATGGCGATACCTTTGGCCAGATACTCCACATTGGTCACGAACAGGTCGTCTCCAACCAGCTGGCAGCGATCGCCGATCCGCCGGGTCAGCAGCTGCCAACCTTCCCAGTCATTTTCAGCCATGCCGTCCTCAATCGAATCAATCGGGTAGGCGGCAATCAGTTTTTCAAGGTAATCGACCTGGGCGGTGGCATCGCGACGCGCCCCTGCTGCACCTTCAAATTTGCCGTAATCATAAACGCCGTTCTGATAGAATTCGCTGGAAGCACAATCCAAGCCGATCATGACGTCAACCCCCGGCTTATATCCGGCGGTCTCAATCGCTTTCATAATGCTGTCCAGGGCTTCTTCGGTCCCACCTTTAAAACAGGGAGCAAAACCACCCTCATCTCCGACAGCAGTGGAAAAGCCGTTGTTTTTCAAGAGTTTCTTCAGACTATGGAATACTTCCGCCCCCATGCGCAACCCTTCACAGAAACGGTCGGCGCCGACCGGGCGGATCATGAATTCCTGAAAAGCGATCGGCGCATCCGAATGCGAACCACCGTTGATGATGTTCATCATCGGCACCGGCAGGACCTTGCCGTTGACGCCGCCGATATATCGGAACAACGGCATTTCCAGTTCGGCCGCCGCCGCGTGGGCGCAGGCCAGAGAAACCCCTAAAATGGCATTCGCTCCCAATTTTTCCTTGGTGGCGGTACCGTCCAGATCCAGCATAGCCTGGTCAATACCGACCTGATCCAGAACATCCATGCCTTCCAGCTCCGGAAAAATCTTTTCGTTGACATTTTCCACCGCCTTGAGCACGCCCTTTCCAAGATAGCGTTTCTTGTCGCCATCACGCAGCTCCAACGCCTCATTTTCGCCGGTAGAGGCACCGGAGGGAACCGCTGCGGTTCCAGTCACGCCGCTTTCCAGCGCCACTTCCACCTCAATGGTCGGATTGCCCCGGGAATCGAGAATTTCACGGGCATGGATATCGTAGATTGTGGACATGGCTTTTCCTCCTGTTTTTTCTCCGCGCAACACGGCGGAAATATTTATGTCGACGCCGGCCGGAAAATGTACCTGCCACGTCGTTTTTTACAACCTTCTTTCCGAAAATCAACACAACGCACTTTGCAGGGCGAACGTCCGATAGGCCAGTTCCTCGTTGACATTGAAACGCAGATCAAACAGCAATTTTTCTGTCTCCCGCAGGACTTTCGCCGCACGTTCCGGTTTCAACGGAGAATCCGATGGTAAAACCATGATTTCCGGGTTGGCCAGGCTCTCCCGGGAAACGCCGACGGACAACAGATACAATTGAGCAAAAAAGGTGTGCACCATGGACAAAAACGCCGCACGACTTTTCATATAAGCTCCCGCAGCGGCAGATTCCTGTTGTTTTTCCAATCTCTTGGACAAAGTGCCGTCCACTGCCGCCGCCGCTTCCAGTCGGCCCTGCCACTCCTCCCGGACCTGTTTTTCCGCTTCCTCGCGCAGCCGGCCCGCCAGAGCAATCATACGCGCCGCAGCCCGTTCAGCGGCAAGGACATCACCGCATCCTTGAAAATAGAGATCACACAGCACCGCAGCCAGTTCCTCATGTCCGGGAAAATCAAACTCTATCCGATTCTCCGGCAATGACAGCTGCTGACAACGGGACCGCGTCGTCGGCAACAGTGCCGAAACATTGCCGGTAGTCAAAATAATCAATGTTTCCGGAGGCGGTTCCTCCAAAGTCTTGAGCAAAGCATTCTGCGCTTCGTCTCCCATACGGTCAGCATCATGAATGATACCGACCTTACAGGCCGCACCGGAAGTCCCGGTCAGGAAAAACTGATCTTCAAAATAACGTACCGTATTGGGTTCCGGATTCTGCCGGTCCCCCACCTGGATCTGATAGGCCCGGCCCACCGGAAATAAATGATACAGTTCAGGATAAGAACCGTTTTCCAACTGCCGGCAGGCCCTGCAGTCCCCGCAGGGAACACCGCTCTCCGCCGCCGCCGGACAAGCAGCCAGCATAGCCAGCGCCACCGCAAATTCCTCCCGGCTGCGCGGCAGATCGGAACGAATCAGAAACGCATGCGCCAATCGCCCTGAACGTCGGGCCCGGCTCAGACACTGCCATAATTCCGGCCAGCGCCGGGCGGTTTCTTCATATTTCGACATGGTTCAGCAAACTCCGTATGGCGGCGAAAACTTCCTCCGGCGTCCGGTCCGCAGCTACCACCCGGACCCGTTCCGGCTCCCGCTCCGCTATCGCCAGAAATTCCTGTCGCACCCGGGTGTGAAACGCCAGCTGCTCCGCCTCAAAACGGTCAAACTTTCCCGCGGTTTCCAGCCGATTCCGAGTACGTTTGAACCCTACTTCCGGCGGCAGATCCAGCAGAATGGTCAAATCAGGCGTGCAATCTCCCACCGCCGCTTTGCGCATGATCTCAATCAATGTCCCAGATACTCCCCTGCCTGCCCCCTGATAGGCCGCAGTGGAATCATAAAAACGGTCACACAATACCACTTCTCCCCGCATCAATGCGGGCCGAATCACTTCGTGTACATGCTGACAACGGGCGGCGGCGATCAACATCAATTCGGTTTCCGGTTGCAGCTGTTCTCCGGAATCAAGATGTTTGACGATCCCCCGAAGTCTTTCCGCCAGCGGGGTTCCACCGGGTTCACGAGTTACCAGGCACGTTCTGCCGGTAGCGGCGAAATGGTCGCGCAACCACTGGATCTGAGTTGTTTTTCCCGCGCCTTCCGGTCCTTCAAAGGTGATGAAAAAACCGGGAAAGCGGCATCTGCGAGCGTTCACGAGAAATTCCTGTCCCCCATTGTCTGTTACTTTTTTCAACAAAGAACAATAGCGCCATTTGCCGGAAAGTTCAAATGGCTGTATATTCTAATCATGATCTTTCATCAATCATCAGGTTTGAGGAATTTTTTGTTATGGCGAATGAGTTGAACCGTTCCACCTATCTGTCCCGAAACGTCGGTGACTTCCCGGCGGAAACCGTAATCGCGGGCCGTCGTTACGTCAAAGTCGATGATCTGCGTTATGGTACCAATCCCCATCAGCCGGCGGCCTATTACAAGCCGGCGGATGAAACTTGCGTCATCGGCGATATGGAAATCCTCAAAAATGGAAAAAACGGCCTTTCGCAAACCAATCTGGAAGATATTTCCTACGCGTTGAACATCGTCAAGTTTTTCGACACGCCCGCCTGCGCCGTGATGAAACATGTGAATCCCTCCGGTGCTGCCGTCAGCCGCGCCGGCGACAGTCTGCGGGATGTTTACCTGAAGGCACGCGATGCTGACGCTCGTGCGGCTTTCGGCAGCGTGATTGCCTTCAATACGGAAGTCGATGCCCCGACAGCCCGGGAAATCATGAAAACTTTTGCAGAATGTGTCGTCGCTCCCGCTTTTGCGCCGGAAACACTGCAGATTTTCAACGACAGTGAAACCTATAAGCTCAATCGTCATATCCGCATCGTCCGCTGCGGCGATCCCCGGAAACTGCCGCGTTTCACCGGAGAATCCGGAGTGAACGCCGCCAATACTCTGAAAGTTCTGGCCGACGGATCATTGGTCATTGCCGCTCCGCTGACCACTTCGCTGACCGGAATCGCCGATTTGCGGCCCGCCGAGGCGGAAAACAGCAAATTCGGGCGTCAGATTTCTGAAATTGCCGCGGATGCCGGGCAGCTCGAAGATCTTCTTTTCGCATGGTATGTCAATTTGAGCGTCCGTTCCAACGGAGTGGTGATTGCCCGAAACGGCCAGACGCTTTCCGTCGGTACCGGCGAACAGGACCGGGTCGGTGCCATTGAACAGGCCATTGCCAAATTTCATCAGAAATACCAGGGAGACAATACTCTGGAAGGGGCGGTCATGTCCAGTGACGGATTTTTCCCGTTTGCCGACGGAGTGGAAACTGCCGCTGCAGCCGGAATCACCGCAATTATCGCCCCGGCCGGTTCTCTGCGGGATGCAGAGGTGATCAAGCGCGCCAACGAACTGGGAGTGGCGCTGTATCACGCTCCGGAACGGATTTTTTCGCATCATTAAAAATTAATTTTCCATTTTATCATTACTCAATTTTTCAGAAAGGCACAACGTTATGGCCAAACGCAATCAAGCAATGGACGCCGAAATTGCCGGGACCCTTATGGGCGACATCGGAAAATTCGAACTGCTGCTGGTGACCCACTGGAAACTGATCGTGGCCGCGGCCGTCGCTGTAGTCATTGTCATCGGTCTGGTTTTCGGCCTCAACAGCTGCCGGAAAGCCGCCGACCGGAAAGCCGCCAATGTCCTCAGCGCCGCTGTTACCGAAAAACAGCTGGAGCAGGCTCTCGATCAGTATCCCGATAATCCCGCCGCCTGGTTCGCCCGTCTGCGGCTGGCCCGGCTCTATATGAATGCCGGACGGTTTGAAGATGCAGTACAACAGTTCCGGCTTCTGGAAAATTCCGGAGCACCCCGGGAAATGTTGATCCGGATCCGGCTGGATGAAGCCTATCTGCTGGAAAACGCCGGAAAAATCAAGGAAGCCGCCGAGCAATTTGACCGTTACAGCCGTGATTCCTCTCTGCCCGCCGCCACTCGTGCCGAAGCCGGTTACAGTGCCGGACGGTTGTTCGCCGAACAGAAAATGCTGGACAAAGCTGCTGCCAGCCTGCAGCTGGCCGCTTCCCTTATCCCGGAAATCGGCAGTGGCAATCAGGAGTGGTGCCGGCTGGCCCGTTTCCTGATGCTGAATATCGAAGGCGGTGCCTACGGTCCGTATAAGCCCGCTGCTCCGGAAAAGACCGTTCCGGAAAAATAAGCGGTTTACCGTGGAACTGACCAGGGCTCAGTGCGCCCTTCTAAAATCATTATATACCCGCCATGGTCGGAAAAAATCCGCCCGGTGTGTCTGTGAGGGACTCCGGGCGGTGGGAGAATTGTTTTCCGCCCGACCGGATTTGGTGGAATTTACGGTCTGTACCGAAGAATGTGCTGGAAAATTACAGATTCCCGGCGAGTGTTTCATTGTTTCTCCGGAAAGAATCGACGAATTGTCTGCCACCGTCCATTCACAGGGCATTCTCTGCGTAGCCCGGGTACCGGAAGAACCGGTACCGGATTCCCCCTGCCGGGATCGTTTTATCCTTGCGTTGGATCGAATCGGAGATCCTGGTAATTTCGGCACTATCTGCCGCACGGCACGGGCTGCGGGATTGACGGAATTGTGGCTGACCCGGGGGACGGTGGATCCTTACGGAGATAAAGCGGTGCGTTCGGCTCTGGGAGCGCAATTTTCCATGCAGCTGCGCAGTTTTGAAAATCTGGAGTCCTTGCGCCGGTGTGCTGCCGCTATCGGATTTGGACCGGTATTTTTAACGGATCCGCATCAGGGAGAAAGTTGTTTTCGAGCTGAAGGCCTCTATAATCATACCGTCGTGGTGATCGGATGCGAAAGCACAGGAGTCGGGGAACTTGCTGGAGCACCACGAATTATGATTCCAATGCCCGGGCGTTTCGAATCTTTGAATGCGGCACAGGCAGCCACCATTTTCATCTTCGAATACGTCCGCAGGCAGGAAAACGGGATGTAGACAATATAAGGAGCAGAAATGTTCAGCTGGATTCACCTTTATTTTTTCATCGGGCTGGCAGGTTTGGCTTTATCTCTGTGCCTGACGCCGTTTTTTCAATATATCGCCGAGCGGACTGATTTTATGGACCGTCCGCGGGGAGAAGCCCACAAAGGACACGGCAAAGCCACCCCATTGCTCGGCGGTGCAGCCATGTTCACTGCCTGGATATTGTGTATCGGAGGTGGAATCCTTCTGGTCAAAAACAACCATCTGCCGCAAATGGCAGCATTGCTTTCCGCACATTCCCGTGGAATTGATGCGGTAGGCAACCAGCTGGCCTGGCTGGTATTCGGAGCATTTCTGGCGATGTTGCTGGGTTTGGTGGATGATCGGTGGGCAATGAAAGCATACGTCAAATTTTTCGGTCAATTCTGTATTGCTCTGATTGCAGTATTCGGCGGAGGTGCACGATTGAGCTTTTTCTGCCCCTGGCCATGGATGGGGGCAGTGGTGTCCATTTTCTGGTTCATGCTGATGATGAATGCCATCAATTTCTTCGACAATATGGATGGTTTGGCAGTGGGAACCATCACCATTGCCATGGCACTTTTTGCAGTGGTCGCAGGATTTTTTGAGCAATATTTTGTCGCATCCCTGGCGGCTCTGAGCTGTGGAGTGGGAGCAGGATTCTGGTTTTTCAATCACAATCCCGCCACAATTTTCATGGGAGATTCCGGCAGTCATTTTCTCGGTTATCTGGCAGCTTCCGTCAGTTGTCTGGTAACTTATTTTCGACTGGATCAGTCATTGTCTCGTTTTCCAATCCTACTGCCGCTTTTCATTCTGGCAATTCCGCTTTTTGATACCCTGATGGTGGTGATCATCCGCTGGCGCAATCATAAACCCTTCTGGATTGGTGATCATAACCACATCTCTCATCGTTTCGTCAAAATGGGGCTGAGCAGAAAGCGGGCAGTGCAGCTGGTTCATCTCATGGCATTGGCCATTGGACTGGGAAGCTTTCCCATTCTCTGGGGATCCTTTGGAACAGCGGCAATTCTGGTCTGTCAGACCATATTATTACTGTTGATTATCAGTATCCTGCAATTTTCGCTGGCCCATCAGGAGGAGAATCCGAAAAAATGAATCAAACCGTCACTTATATCACCGATCCCGACGTTTGCAGCAGTGCCATTGAAATTGAATTGAAAAATGGAGTTATCCACAAAGTCGCTTTCTCCGGAGGTTGCCCTGGAAACACAGAAGGTCTGTCCAGACTCGTTGTCGGTATGACGCCGGAACAGGTAATCGCCACCCTCCAGGGCATTCGCTGTGGAGGGAAATCCACCTCCTGTCCGGATCAGCTTGCTATTGCTCTGAAAAAAATCTTATCTAAAAAATAACGGAGTAGATCCGTCATTTTTTAAAAAAATATCAATTTATTTATTATAAAGCACTTAAAATAATAAATAAATATTATTCCGTCATTTCATGGGCAGATGGATGATCTGTGCATCCGTCATTTTTCCTTCGGGAACGGCGGTAAGAGTATAAAATGTTTGATCCGCATTATTCAGCAATGAAAGAAAACGTTCCCGGTTTTCCTCATCTAATTCTCCGGTTACGTCATCTACCAGTGCCACCACTCCTGCCCTGCTTTTTCTGACCAATGAAAATTCCGCCATTTTCAGATAGAGCGACATCAG
>CALXOD010000067.1 GCA_944389925.1 uncultured Victivallaceae bacterium
GGTGACGAAGGCCAGGGCCATAGCCAGCAGCAGGCTCATGACGCCCAAGGCCAGCAACAGGGCAACGCCTTTTTCCTTTTGACGAATATTATGCTGCATCATTCACTCTCCAAGGACAGTCTAATTCTTAGTTTCGGTCGCCGATATAGACGAACCGGGTGAATTTCTTTTCCTGTTCTTTCAGTATGTCGTCTTTCACACTTCCGGAAGCGTTCTTCCAGCGTTCAAAATACGGGTCCGGCAGGATGCCCAGCTCTATTTTGACAATGGATGGACAAAATGGTTCCGTCGTGTCGGTCGTCGCATCCTGAGTCCAATCGATCTTTTGGTTACCGTAATCATTGACTCCCGGCGTGATTTTGAATGTGGTGACATTGGGAATGATCTCGGTGGTATTGGTGTTGTTCTTGATATCGTTATCCAGTTTTTGGACCAATTGAGTGCGTTTGTTCGGGGCAATAACAAATAAATTCTTATAGACTGTATCTTCGTCGCAGATGGTGACGATCTTTAGAGTATGCTGATCGTCAACCTGAAAGCTTGCGCAGAACAGCGAGGTATTTCCACGTGGGCGCAAGCCGGATTTAGTGAAGAAGTAAATTTTATAGGTGTCATTGTTGCCATTGGCATTAATGACGAATGGCGTTGTGTCCACTTTGAAGTAGGTCGCCTGGAGGAGCGTGGCCATCAGGTCCATGGCCACGCGGGCGTCGGAATAGACGGTATTTCGGCTTTCTGAGCTGGACCAGATGCGCTGGGCGCCGGAGAAAAACTGCATGGTCATCGCCATCAGCAGGCTGAATACCCCCATCGCCACAATGATTTCCAGCAGCGTGAAGGAGGATTTTCGAAAGAAAACTCGTGTGTTTTTCATGACAGACAATCTCCGCGTTTTACAACAGGTCGGCCGGCGTCGCTACCGGATTCAGCAGTGTCAGCCGATAGAGACGTGTTTCCCGTTTGGAATGGGGTTGAGTAACCGGCCAGCTCAGTTCCATGCATAACTCAATGGCCGCTTTTTTGTTGATTTCTTTGGCGGGAAGATCATAATTAGGCTTGCCGTTTGCGTCGACAGTTACATAACGAGCAAAGGCCGGTTCGTACCAGACCAGGGCATCTACGGCAAAGTCAGTGATCTCTTCGCTGTCAATCGTCGTAGTTTTCAGAAACCGAAAATAACCTTTTATATTTTTATGCCTCTTTATGCCGGATTCGACATCGTCCCAGGCGGAACTGTCATTGTCGGCGAGAATGGTATCCCCTATTGATGAAACTATTAATGAGATTTTGTCTGGCAAGATGCTATTGGTATTGGTAATGTATTTATTATTGTCCGTTACCGCTCCCGTGGAGGTGCGCCAATTGCTGATGAGGTCGGCCTCCAGATAGCTCAGCATGTATTCCGCCGCATCCGGGATGTTGTTGTCAGTAGCTGCCGCGCTGCTGGCGTTCAGCCCGACCGGAAAGAGCACCATGATGCTCGAAAGGCCGATGGCGATGACTGCAATAGCCAAAGCCACCTCGATCATATTGAAATATTGCAGAGCGCGCGTTCTCATTCCCCGTCTCCTACGAGTTTGATTTTGATTTTCCCGGTGAATGGGTTGATTTCAAGGGTGATGGAGTTGGCCGGTTTTGATGGATTGTCCGGGTCCAAATTGGAGTAAACGACGTTTTCTCCGGACATGATTCCTTCGGCCAGCAGAATTTCGATGACTTCAGCCGGGGGCGCGAGTACGCCGTAGGTGTTGAAGACAATTCCATAATAGGTAACTTTCGTCGTAGAACCTTCAGGTGTAGGTACACCATCTATTTGATAAATGTCGAGTTTGGCTGGGGAATTTGTCGATGGTTTTGCTACCGAATTGAATTGGGCTCCGGCAATAACGGCTCCTTTCCCTAAAGAAACCCATTTGCTTCCAGGGGTATAATTAGTAAAGGTAAAGCTTTTGTCGTTGCCAGTCGGCTTGACATAGCAGGTTCGGATGGCAGGAGTGCCGCCGTTGTTGAGCCCTTTGTAATCCAGCAGCAACGCCACCTGACGGCGCTGGGTGACGGCCTGAGACTGGGCCTGTTCCAAGCCGCCTTTGAGCGTGCTGGCAGAGTTAGTCACGGTGCCGCCTGTGATCATCTGGTTGAACGCGGGCAGGCCGATGGCGATCAGCATGATGCCGAGCGCCATGACAACCAGCAGCTCAATCAGGGTGAAATGCTTTTTGTTCATGTCTTTCATGAGCCGGAACTCCCCGGTGAAGTTATTTTTCCCAACTGCAGATGTCATCGGTGGTGTTGTCGCCGAGATTGTTCTGATTCAGTCCAGAGTTATCCACCCCGTTAGGACCGAGAGAGTAGAGGAATACACTACCGGACAGAAGCCAGCCGTCGTCGTAGTTTTTGGGTTTACTGACATTATCTCGAAGTTTTGCGTTAGTCCCCGCAGGAATATAAACTTTATTGGTATAGTTGACATTGATCAGGACCGTGTAGGGGTTGCCCCAGGGGTCGCTCCACCAGATGGTGTCATCATCGTCCTCATTATATTCCGGGGGGGCATCCAGAAATTTGATGTTACGGGTATTGATATTTTTGTTGGCAGTACTGATATCCTCGGGAGCGCAGAGTTCCCGGATGAATTCCCGGTAAGTATCTTTATGGTCGTCATCCTTGAGGCTTTCATTACCGATGGCAATAACTTTTTCTCCATCTTTTGATTTGACACTCTTTGCCTTTTTACCATTGAATTTAGCGGTTGGATTCTCAGCACCATCTGTTTTTATCATCTGACCATAATTGGTCTCCACGTTTTTGAGGGCCATGCGGATGGAGTTCATGTCGGCCTTGGCCTGCGTGATCATGCCTTTCTGACGACCGCTGCTGACGGCCGGCAGCAGCAATCCGGCCAGTAATCCGATGATGCCGATGACAACCAGCAATTCGACAAGGGAAAAATCATGACGTTTCATATGCGGTAACTCCATAAATATTATATCGATCTCCTGTTCAATGAGAGGCTGAAGCCGTACCCATTCGTTCATACCATAGGACATTTTCCCAAACTTTGCAACCATGAAACGTTTTTTTTTTTAACAAAATAGGCGAAAAGCTTGACAAGGGACCGCAGGGCGACTAGGTTAAATACGGAGTGGCCGCAGAGTTTTTCCGACAGTCGCGGCTTTCCGGGACGAGTCAATCCAAACAACGGAGATATTGTCATGCACGGGACAAAAAAACAATTTACCATGGTCGAACTCCTGGCAGTGATCGCGGTGATCGCGATTCTGGCCGGTCTGCTCTTTCCGGCAATCGGCGGCGCCCGGGCCAAGGCGCGTGCCGCCGCCTGTCTCAGCAATCAGAAACAGGTGGTGACGGGGATTATCCAGTCGCTGAACGACAATAACCAGTATTTTTATTCGATTGATTACGAAACTGCTACTCCGATCTCGAATGATAAATCCCGCTGGACATATCGGCTGAAGGATCGCAGATATCTGCCGGATTATGCTGTGATGCGCTGTACCGAAGTCCTGTTCCCGGCCAAAGAACCGGGGGCTTTTGGTGAAGACGCCTTCACTTTCGGTGCGGCTTATATTGACGACAGCAACGATGCGAAGGGGATCGACTTCCGCGGGACGAAGTACCTGATGGACGATGATGAGTCCGTTTCGCCGACCGCGCTGGCTCTGGGCGGCTGCTCCTGGAACAGCGGTGCCGAAGGCGGCGGTGCCTTGATGGCGTTTGATGGTTCGGGGAGCAATCTGCCGTATGGAAAACTGTACCTGCCGCATAAAAAGGCTGTCAATATGTTCTTCTTGGACGGCCGCGCCGCCGCGGTAAGCGAAGGCGAGGTGAAGAATAACGACAAGCTCTACTATCCCGGCTGGAGCGGTGGTGCCAAGGCCATCAAGATTCCGCAGAACAAGTACGTACTGTAAGTGTCTGTAGCAGCACTCCGGTGTCACGCCGGAGTGGAAGGAGACCCGCGGTCAATGCCCGCGGGTTTTCTTTTACTTCCGTGGTTTGCCACATCGGGTTATGGGAGGGCGATTCTCTAGGATTAAGGAAAGATCAACAGTTTGGGTGGAAAAAAAGTATACTCCAAACATAAAGCCAAAGCTAGACTTGTCGGCGTCGGTTGACTATTCTCCAGCCAGGAGGGGGAGGGATTTCGGATGGCATGAGACGACGTAGCTCCAGGGGGAACGAAGGGTAAAAAAACTCCGCGTTGCCGCGGAGTCGGGAAAGACGGGACTGGGCCGATCAGAAATTGACCAGGTCGTCGCAGATCATGGCGTTGTCATTATCCCGGAAGTCCCTTTTCTCGTAGGTCTTGTCGTGAAGAACTGTCCAATTTTTGCTGAACTCCGCATAACGACCGTCCGGACCGGCGGAAATCAGATCGTAGGATTCCTTGTTGATTTCGCCGGGACAGCGGTAAACAATCTGATTGCCCCAGGCGTCCACCAGATATGAGGCCGTGCTATCAACGCTTACCAGATTTCTCAGAGATTCCGCATCCAGCTGTTTGACGAAGTCCGCCATGTAATTGCCTGTTACCTGCATGGCAGTATTTAAAGAGGCCGTATTCGTGCTGTCGGGCGGATTGCCGTCCTGGTCGAAAATATAAACTTTCCCGTCATCACCCTGGGCACACGGGGGATAGTAGCCGTATTTCGCCTTCATGTTTTCCAACGCCACTTCAATCTGTTTCATTGCGGAACGGGTGGCGGATTCCTTGGCGGAGTTCATGGCATAGGAGTAACCGCCCACGCCGATGCCGACCAGAATGCCGATGACCGCGATGACTGCGAGCAATTCAATCAAAGAGAAAGATTGTCTTTTCTGTTTCATTTTCCTGCGTCTCCGGGTTGTATTGAGGTGTATTCCCGTATATTTTATTGCCGAATATGGAAAAAAGCAAGATGGATTGGAGCAAGATGTATTCGAAATTGGAAATTTATGTGCCGGCTACCCATGCGGAGGCCGTCAAGGACGCCGTTTTCCGTGCCGGGGCCGGAGCGCTTGGACGCTACCGCGCCTGTTGCTGGCAGACGACTGGAACCGGCCAGTTCGAGCCGCTGGAGGGAAGTTCGCCTTTCCTCGGTGAGCCCGGTGCGTTGGAGCGGGTGGAAGAGGTCAAAATCGAGGTGTTGTGTCCAACGGCGCGCATGCCGGAGATCATCCGGGCGCTGCGGGAGGCACACCCTTATGAAACTCCGGCGTTTCAGTACTGGCCGGTTCAGATCGGAGCTTGCTGAGGAAGGGAGAAGAGGATGTCTTTGTTTATCAATGAGCTGTTTGAAAATCCACGGTTTTTCGCGGCGGTTTCCGTACTGGTAATCTTTTCCATCTGTCTGCATGAATTCTGCCACGCGTGGATGGCATTGAAACAGGGTGATCCCACGGCGGCAGATCGGGGGCATCTGACGCTTAACCCACTGCGGCAGATGGGTTTTTTCTCGATCGTCACCTTTCTGATGATCGGAATTGCCTGGGGGGCGGTGCCGGTGGATCCGGCGCGGATGCGGCATAAATACAGTCATCTGCTTGTGGCGCTGGCCGGACCCGCGGCGAATCTGGGGTTGTTTGTGATATTCACCGTACTGGCTGCTCTGCTGTTCAAGGCGGAAACGTCGAACGGATTTGCCTTTTCCATGTTGCTGAACGGGGCGATGCTCAATGTGGTGTTGCTCATCTTCAATCTGCTGCCGATTCCCGGACTGGATGGCTGGGTGGTGGTGGAAACATTGTTTCCTGGAGCGGTGCGGACAGGATCGGAAGTGGTCCGGGGAGCGTTTTTTATTCTGATTGTGCTGCTGCTGTTCGGATTTCCGTGGTTGTTTAAGATCGGTTCGGTTATGACGGGGTGGCTGTTGCACGGCTGCCTGAGAGTAATGGGAGTCTGATTCATGCGGGAATACGGTCCGATCTGGAGCGTCAGCGATGCCAACAGCGCAGTACGCGATCTGGTGGAAAACAGCTTCATGCCCTTCTGGCTGCGCGGCGAAATCAGCAATCTGGTCATTCACCGTTCCGGACACGTGTATTTATCGCTGAAGGATGAGCGGAGTCAGATTCGCGCCGTCTATTTCGGTGGAGCGGCGGCGGTACGTGAACTGCAATTGCAGAATGGAGCGTTGATTGAAGCACACGGACGGTTGACGGTTTATGAGGTGCGTGGAGAATATCAATTCTCCATCCGGACAATTCGCCCGACCGGCCTGGGAGAGCTGCAACGCCGGTTCGAGGAATTGAAACGAAAGCTGGAAGGGGAAGGTTTGTTTGCCCCGGAGCGCAAGCGCCCGATTCCCGCTCTGCCGCGTGCGGTGGGGGTGATCACCAGTCCGACCGGGGCGGCAATCCGGGATTTCCTGCAGATTGTCGACCGGCGATTTCCCAATCTTCCGGTTAAAATCTATCCGGCGCAGGTGCAGGGGACGGGGGCGGCGGCACAGGTGGCGGCGGGAATTGAATTTTTCAACCGGGCCGGAAACGTGGAGGTGCTGGTCGTCACCCGGGGCGGTGGCAGCATGGAGGACCTCTGGCCCTTCAACGAGGAAATTCTGGCCCGGGCGGTGGCGGCCAGCCGGATTCCGGTTATCAGCGCAGTAGGACATGAAATCGATTTCACCATCTGCGATTTCGTCGCAGACCTGAGAGCCCCGACGCCGTCGGCGGCGGCGGAGCTGGTGATCGGACGTCGTGAAGAGATGGAAGCTGCCGTCGATCGGTTGGCAAAAACGCTACGGCGCGCAGTGGATTTCCGCCTGATGGAGGTGCGCGGAGCATTGGACCGACTGGCGGGAAGCGCCTGTTTCCGGGAGCCTCGGCATCTGGTGCAGATGCGGGGACAGCAGCTGGATGAATTGCAGTTGCGTTTGACGGCAGCGGCGGAACTGGCGGTGACGGTGCGCCGCCACCAGTTGGAGGCGCTGGCGGGGCGGCTGCACATTCTGGATCCCCGACGGCAGCTGGAGCGGGGGTATGCAATTCTGACGGACAGGGAAGGGCGTCCGGTGGTCTCGGTGCAGGGGCAACGCCGGGGGGCGGAATTATCCGCCCGTCTGGTCGATGGTACGCTGGAGCTGACGGTGCGTTGAAAGAAAAAAAACTCCGATGCGACCCGGCGGCCGCATCGGAGCGAATGTCGGAAGTATGCCGATTTTTTACATCAGCATGCCGCCGTCGACATTGATGACCTGCCCGGTTACGTAATCGGCGTCCGGTGAGCAGAGGAAGTAGACGACATTGGCCACATCCTGCGGAGTGCCGCCGCGTTTCGCAGGAATGATGGTGAGGAAGGCGTCAGTCGCTTCGGGAGAGAGCTTCGCAGTCATGTCGGTGATGATGTAACCCGGTGCGACGGCATTCACCTGAATATTGCGGGAGGCAAATTCCTTGGCGGTGGTTTTTGCCAGGGCGATCACACCGGCTTTGGAGGCGGAGTAATTGGCCTGACCGACGTTGCCCATGCGGCCGACGACGGAGGCGATATTGACGATCTTGCCGGCGCGCTGTTTCATCATCGGACGGCAGGCCGCCTTGGTGAAGTTGAACGTTCCCTTCAGGTTGACTGCGATAACGGCGTCCCACTGTTCCTCGGTCATGCGCATGAGAAGGGTATCTTTGGTGATACCGGCGTTGTTGACCAGAATATCCAGACGGCCGAAATCGGCAACGACCGCATTGACGGTGGCTTCGGCGTCTTCCATTTTCGCGACGTTGGCGGCATAGGCGCGGGCTTCGATGCCACGGGCTTTGAATTCATCAGCGGTGCTCTGCGCGACGTCGAGCATGATATCCACGATGGCGAGCTTGGCGCCTTCGGCGGCGAGGCGTTCGCAGATGGCTTTGCCGATACCGCGGGCTCCTCCGGTGACCAGCGCGATTTTTCCTTCCAGTCGTTTTTCCTGACTCATGAGACAAATTCCTTTCGTATGAGATGAGAGAAAAATTCAGTTATGAAAAGCCTGCAGCGTTTCCATGCTGTTGATGTTGGCTGTCGGCAGTTCAGAGATCGTACGCCGCATCAAGCCGGTGAGCACGTTGCCGGGGCCGAATTCGATCATGCGTTCGCCGCCTGCTGCGACCATGGCACGAACGCATTCCTCCCAGCGGACGCTGCCGGCGACCTGCCGGGCGAGATTGTCGCGGATTTCCGCAACTGAAGTGGCGGGGGCGGCGCTGAAGTTCTGCCAGACCGGAATTTCCGGCATCTGGATGGCTGCGTCCGCCAGAACCGGCTTCAAGGCATCACCGGCGGACTGCATCAGGCGGGAGTGGAACGCACCGGCCACATTAAGGACGATCACCTTGCGCATGCCGCGTTCCTTAAGGGCGGCAACGGCTTCTGCAAGCTTGTTTTTTTCGCCGCTGATGACGATCTGGCCGGGATTGTTGTAGTTGGCCACATCAATGCCGCATTGTTCGCACACTTCACGGATGACGACGGCGTCGCCGCCGAGGACGGAGGCCATGCCGCCGCTCTCGGCCCGGCAGGCGGCATCCATGAGTTCAGCACGCTTGGCCAGCAATTTCAATCCGTCGGCGAAGGAAAAGGCGCCGGCGGCATAAAAAGCGGCGTACTCGCCCAGGCTCAATCCGGCACAACCGATCGGACGGATTTCCGGAAACCGTTCCCGGAAAGCGGCCAGTGCGGCGCAGCTCATGGTGTAGATCGCGACCTGGCAGTAACGGGTTTCGGTCAGTTTTTCAGCGGGACCGTTGAAGCAGATGTCGCTCAGGGAGTAGCCGAGCACAGCGTCCGCTTCCTGGAAAATCGCCCGGGCAGCGGCACTGTTTTCTGAAAAATCCCTGCCCATTCCCACTGTCTGGGCCCCCTGTCCGGAAAAAACGAAAAAGTCTTTCATAAAAAAATCCTGATTGATTCACACATTCTTTCTTTTGCGCATTCATCAACTTACACCGGAAAGGGCGAAATTTCAAGCGGATACTGTTTGTATCGGAGATTCGACAGAGGAAAAAACGCCATTCAGCAGGGCAGCTGCCGGGACTGGAAATTTTCGGAACCACCATTATATTACGGCCAGACAGGAGGTGAGACGGACATGAGCGAACAAAAAAAGAACCCATCTGCCATGCTTCTGGGGCTGGGGCTGGACAATCAGGACGGACACCAGCGGATTACCCGGGGCGATAATTTTTGTCTGGTGGGCGGTTCCGAGGAGACTCATGACCGCATGACCGAGACCGCGGTGAAATTCAACGAGAAGCTCTCGAAGCGCGGTAAGTCTCTTCAGGAACTTTCCAAAGACGAGTTTG
The DNA here is from genome assembly GCA_944389925.1 of uncultured Victivallaceae bacterium. Classification (GTDB taxonomy): domain Bacteria; phylum Verrucomicrobiota; class Lentisphaeria; order Victivallales; family Victivallaceae; genus CALXOD01. Next base: position 9,280 of record CALXOD010000067.1, read on the forward strand.
TGGATCTGATCCACGAAGCTTCCGGAAGATAGGTTATTCATTGCTTTCCGGGGCATTGCCGCCGTCATCCGCGCAGGGGTGCGTGTTTTGATACGGACGGAGTGCCGTTGCCGTTCCGGTATGCTGGTGGAGTTTTTTTCTCGAAAAACGATAAGGAATCAAAAGTGAACGGAGCATTTTCCGCCGTAGAAACCATCGGCGAAGTGCTGGCACGCTGGCGGCAGATGCTGATGGCGGCCGGAGTGGAGGATGCAGAATGGGAATGTGCGCTGATTTACAGCGAACTTTCCGGGATCCGGCATACGGAACTGCAGCGTGCAGCCGCTGCCGCGCCGGAGGTGGTGGCGCATGGAGATCTATGGGTGGCGCGGCGACTGCGCCGGGAGCCGTTGCAGTATATCATGGGACATGCGCCGTTCATGGATTTCGAGCTGGAGGTGACACCGGATGTATTGATTCCCCGTCCGGAAACGGAATTACTGGCGGAGGCGTTGATCCGGGATCTCCCGCATGGCGGGCGGCTGCTGGATGTCGGTACCGGATCCGGTGCGATCGCTTTGTCCGTGGCATACGCCCGTTCCGATATCACCGTGCTGGCGCTGGAGGTCAGCGAGGCGGCATTAAAGGTTGCGGCTCGGAACCGGGCCCGTTACGGGTTGGAACAGACGGTGATGCTGCGTCGGAGTGACCTGCTGGCGGCGCTGGAGGAGGGGGAACAATTCGATTTTCTGGCGGCGAATCTGCCTTACATTGCAGAAGAGGAGTATGCCGGTCTGCAACCGGAAGTCCGGGATTTTGAGCCGAAACTTGCATTGACCGCGCCGGAAGACGGGCTGGCATTGATTCTGGAGCTGGCGCGTCAGGCTCCACCGCATCTTAAACCTGGTGCGGGGGTGATATTTGAAATCGGCTGGCGTCAGGGACAGACACTCGCCAAGGCATTGCGGCGCATGGGGTATTGCGAGGTGGCTGTGCTCCGGGATTATTCCGGTCTGGATCGCTTTGTCAGGTGCGTTCGGTAGCCGCCGCTGCCGGTGAAGACTGCGCGTCGGCCCGGGCCCGGCATCTCCGGTAATAGAGAACCAGGATCAGGTCGGTAGCGACCATGGTGCCGTTGAGCATATAGAGCCAGAAAATAAAATCCGGCTTATAGAGAATTTTATGCAGGCCACCGCTGATATAACCGATGATGACAAGCAGAGCGAAGAGAATGCTTTTCCCTCCGGGGTTTTTGCTTTTGTAGGTTTTCCAGATGGCGGCGGGCCAGCTGGCTGCGAAGCAGATCAGCATGCCCGCTTCAAACCAGCTGAGGTTTCCGGGATTGAAAGAAAGCAGTTCCTGTAACATAATTGATGACTTTGCCGGATTGATGGATGAGGCCGCCCGCACCGGGAGGAGGGCGGGCGGCGAAAGTCTTTATTTATTCCGATGGTCAAGAACCCGTTTGGCTTTTCCCTCGCTGCGCTGAATGGTGTTCGGTGCGACGAGTTTGACTTTGATGCGGATGCCGATGACGCTTTCGACCGCACTGGAGAGCTGCTGATGCAGAGCTTCCAGCTCCCGAACCTGGTCAGAGAAAAGCGAATCGCTGATTTCGACATCGACTTCGATATTGTCCATGCCTTTTTCGGTATAAAGCACGATCTGGTAATGCGGCAGCGTTCCCTTGACCGAAAGCAGCGCGCTTTCGATCTGTGACGGAAAGACATTGACTCCCCGAATGATGAACATATCGTCACTGCGGGAACTGATTCGGGCAATCCGGCGCAGGGTTCTTCCGCAGGCGCAGGGTTCACTGATGATTCGGGTCAGGTCGCGCGTCCGATAACGGATCATCGGCATGGCTTCCTTGGTCAACGTGGTCAGCACCAGTTCGCCGAACTCTCCGTCGGGCAGTACTTCTCCGGTTTCCGGATTGATGATTTCCGGATAGAAATGGTCTTCGAGAATGTGGAGGCCATTCTGGCAGGGGCATTCGATGGCGACGCCGGGGCCGATGATTTCGGAGAGACCATAGATGTCGTAGGCTTTGATTCCCGCGCCGGACTCAATGCGCTGACGCATTTCGTTGGTCCACGGCTCCGCGCCGAAGACGCCGACCCGCAGGGGCAGTTCCCGCAAGTCAATACCGTTGGCCAGCGCCTGTTCAATCATGAAAATGAAGTAACTCGGCGTACAGCAGATGCCGGTGGTGCCGAAATCACGCATCAGCATGACCTGGCGCTTGGTATTGCCACCGGAGGTCGGGATGACGGTGGCGCCGAGCGCTTCCGCGCCGTAATGCGCCCCCAGTCCACCGGTAAAAAGCCCATAGCCATAAGAGACCTGAATCAAATCGTTGCGGGTCAGCCCGACACTGGCGAGGTTGCGCTTGACCACTTCGGCCCATACCTGGATGTCGTGGGCATTGTAGGCGACCACGATCGGTTTGCCGGTGGTACCGCTGGAGGCATGCAGCCGGACGATCTCCGATTTGGGGCAGGCAAAGAGGCCGAAGGGATAGGTGTCTCTCAAATCCACTTTGGCCGAAAAGGGCAACCGGGAGAGATCTTCCAGAGTGCGAATGTCTTCGGGGGTCAGTTTGAGCGCTTCCATCCGGCTGCGAAACAGCCCGACCCGCTCATAAGCGTGACGAACCGTTTTCTGCAGCCGTGCCAGCTGCAGTTCCCGCAGGTACTCCGGACGCACATAATCCAGTGCGCTCAGATCATCGTTGAGTTGTAGAGAAGACATGTTTTGTTCCGTTGTTTTTGCAGTAACCAAGGTAATTTGAATAATATAACGCCAATCTGCCGTTTTCGCAAGAGGGACGATGCATTTTTCATGATTTGCGGCAGCGGAGAGGTGCGAACAGTGCTATATTACAGCAGAAGAAAACAGAATTCTGAAAAAGATAGATGATGATGGATTTGCAGGAAAACACGCTGCCGGTCAGCACCGTGCTGCCGGAATTGGCCGCGGCTTTGCAGCAGCACGGGCGGGCGGTGCTGGCCGCGCCGCCCGGTGCGGGAAAAACCACCCTGGTGCCCCCCTATTTGTTGCAGACGCTGTGCAGTTCCGGTGGTCGGATTATTCTTCTGGAGCCGCGGCGCGTGGCGGCGCGTGCGGCTGCGGCGCGAATTGCCGCCTTGCTGGGAGATCAGGTCGGAGGCGTGGCTGGATATCGGGTTCGCGGAGAGAGTCGGGTATCGGGAACCACCCGGATTGAAGTGGTGACCGAAGGGGTATTGACCCGGATGGTGCAGGAGGATCCGGAGTTGTCCGGGGTTTCTCTGGTGATTTTCGATGAATTTCACGAACGCCATCTGGAGGGGGATCTTGCCCTGGCGCTGGTCTGGGATGCGCGCGAAGCCTTGCGGGAGGATCTGGGGGTGCTGGTGATGTCCGCCACGCTGGAGGTGGAACGGATTGCCGCCTTGCTGGATGAGGCGCCGGTCGTCGAGGCGGCGGGGCGGGTGTTTCCGGTCACCGAACATTGGGGGGAGGCGTTCGGGGAGCCGGCGGAGCTGTCGCGGCGAATGGCTGCGGCCGTCCGCCGGGTGGCGGAACGGGAGTCGGGAGGGATTCTGGTATTTCTGCCCGGCGTCGGGGAGATTGAAAAAACTGCCGCGCTGTTGCGGCACAACTTGCCGGCGGATACTCTGCTGGTGACGCTGCACGGCAGTCTGGATCGGGAGGCGCAGGACGAAGCGCTCATTCCCGCGCCGCCGGGGCAGCGCAAGGTGGTGCTGGCTACCAATATTGCCGAAAGCAGTTTGACGCTGAACGGGATTCGTGTGGTGATCGATTCCGGATACGAACGACGTTTGCGTTTCGATCCCGGTTCCGGGATGCCGCGTCTGGAGTGCTGTCGTATTTCCCGGGCTTCCGCAGCTCAGCGGGCGGGGCGGGCCGGGCGAACGGAGGCCGGGGCGGTATACCGGCTGTGGACGGAAGCGGATCATCGGTTGCTGGCGGAACGGCCGCTGCCGGAAATCCGGGAGGCCGATTTGTCACGTCTGGCACTTGAGCTGGCACGCTGGGGCGCGTCGCCGGAATCACTGCGCTGGCTGGATCCGCCGCCGGAAAGTACCTGGCAGGCAGCGTGCACTGTGTTGATGGATCTGGGGGCGTTGGATTCTTCCGGAAAATTGACCCGGCACGGGCGGGCGCTGGCCTTGTTGCCGGTACATCCGCGTATTGGCGCCATGCTTTTGCAGGCAAAAGAGATGGAACTGGCGCCTCTGGGCTGTGAACTGGCGGCACTGCTGGAAGAGCGGGATATTCTGCCGCCGGGCGTCGGCGCGGATGTGCAGCTGCGTCTGGAACAATGGCGTCGGCGACCTCGGGAATACCGGACGCTGAACATGATTCGCGATCAGTTGTTGCGTTTGATGCGGGTAACGTGGCGGGAACAGCCGGTGGACGCGGCGGGCGTTCTGCTGGCGCATGCTTATCCGGAATGGGTGGGACGGAGCCGTGCTCATGCGGGGGCGTCTTATCTTTTACGCTGTGGTCGCGGGGTGGTGCTGGATAACGGGGATGATCTGCGCCGAGCCGGTTTTCTGGCAGTAGCGCGGTTGGACGGAGGGGGGGGCGCCGGTCGGATTCGCTTGGCGGCGGAGTTGCGGGAGGAGGATTTGCGGCGCTGCTTTCCGGAGGGGATAGTTGTAGAGACGGTGGCGGAGTTTGATCGGATGCGGGAACGCGTTTCGGCATTCCGGGTGGAACGTTTTGGGGCGATCGAACTGAGGCGGACACCATTGGAGGCGCCGCCGCCGGAACAGTGCGCCCGGTTGTTGGCGGAGGCGGTTCGAGAGGTGGGACTTCAGGTGTTGGCATGGGATGGCGCGGCCCGATCACTGCTGGAACGGGTTCGATTCGCCGCGAGCCGGGAACCCAGCAGGTGGCCGGATTGGAGTGAAGCGGGAATCGCGGCACAACTGGAGACATGGCTGCTGATGCTGCCGCAGGTCCGGTCTTTCGACGCACTGCGCAAGGTGGATTGGCAGGCACTGTTCCGCACGGTGCTGGGGTATGCGGAAGTGAACCGTCTGGAACGGATTTATCCGGAAAGATTCGTGGTTCCCACCGGTTCCCGGATTCGCATTGATTATTCCGGGACGGTGCCGGTGCTTGCAGTCCGCGTACAGGAATTGTACGGCTTGAAGACGCATCCGGTGCTGGGGGAAGGGCGCGTTCCTTTAAAGCTGGAATTACTCTCTCCGGCGCACCGGGTGATTCAAATCACGTCTGATCTTCCAGGATTCTGGCAGAACAACTGGGGACCGGTTCGCCGGGAAATGCGCGCGGCTTATCCCAAACATTTCTGGCCCGAAAACCCTGCCGATGCGCAGCCGACGACACGGGCCGGTTCCTCCGGCAGCCGTTGATCCTGTGTGGTGATCGCAGACCACGCGGCGGTTGATCCGGGTCAGTTGACCGGCAGGAGCCGTTGCAGGGCGTCCAGAAATTCCGGGAAATCCCGGGTGAGAAATTCCAGGCGGCGTTCCGGAGGAACCTTAGCCATGCCTTCGATATGAAAGGCCAGTACGCGAGTTTTCCACGCTGCGGGAAGGAGTTGTTTTTCCCGGTCGGACAGCGGCAGCAGACGCTCGTAGGTTTCCAGAAAGATCCGGGTTCGTTTCGCGTGGAAGCGCGGCAACTGCGTAAGATCCCAGATATTGCCGCAATCCGCGTCGGCAGGCAGGCCACCGGCAAAGAAATGCAGCGCGTCTGCAATGTCCCGGATACGCGCTCCCGGCATGGTCCAGTCGAAGTCGAAAATTCCGGCCACCCGGCCGTTTTCATCGAACAGCAGATTGGAAAAATTAAGATCTCCATGAATGATGTCGCAGTCGACTTCCGCGTAGATTTCGTCGCGGTATTCTTCCGCCAGATTTCGGGCGAGTCCGAGCACAGTATGCAGTCCGGTCACACCGGTGTCCGCGGCGAGGTGTTCCAGCGCACTGAGCATGGCAGCTGGATCGTCCAGCCGGGTACTGGGGGCGGCCCCGCCGGGAATGGCGGCTTCGAACTGGCAGACGGAAAGCTTCTCCATCTTCGGACGCCATTGTCGGGTGACGCGGTGAAATTCGGCCAGCACCCGCGCCAGTTCCCGGAGTTCCGTCTCGCTGCCGGTATCGATGAAACGTCCGGCAACAAAGGGGTGGAGTTCGTAGACCGCACCGTCTTCCTGCACGAAGCGACGACCGTCGCGGGCCGCGACCGGGAGGGTGGTGGGCAGACCATGATGCAGTAGAAATTCCCGGAACCGGTGGTCGCGTTCGACCAGCCGGGGATCAGAGGTGCGCGCTCCCCGGCGGCGCAGCAGATAACGCCGGTTGTCGGCGGCGGTTACCCGCCAGCATTTTCCGGCGGTGCCGCCGCCGGAAGTGAGCTCCCGGACTGTGCCGACCGCAGGATAGTGGGCGGCAAGCAGCGTGGTGACGAAATCGTTCATTATGGCTGCTCCTTTCGCGGCAGTTGATATAGATTTTTCCCCGAGGCGAAAGCAATGCCGGAGGTGGATACGACTATGTCGGGGGTAAAGGCCGCTGTCATGTCGCGTTCATAATCGGCTACGGCTTCCGGCGTGCCATCCGGAGCGATCCAGTAGAGTTCACCGGAATCGACGAGCGCGAGCAATCGGTCTCCGTCCGCACACATCCGGCGCAGCGGTGCGGCAAGCCGCAGCAGTTTGACTCGTTTCCCGTCACCGTCGAACCAATGAATTTCTCCTGTGGCGGTGCCTACTGCGAATTTCGCTTTTTCCGGACCGTTGACCGGGACGATGGCAATCGGACGGGCTCCGACGTTGATTCGTTCCCAGCTGATCCGACTGCCGTTCGGCGGCGTCATGACGTAGACGCAGTTGTCGGAACGCCCGGACAGTCCATCCAGTTTCCCGTCGCCGTCAAGATCGGCTGCCGCGGCGCAGTAGGTCCAGGGACTGACTCCGACCTGCTGGATCAGACGTTTTCCGTCGTCGTCCAGGAGCCGGTGCCAGTAATATTCATTGCCGGCGATGATTTCATCACGGCCGTCGCCATCGAGATCGGCAGCGCTGCCGACGGTGTTGCTGTGAACGATGTGATGCTTCCAGCGCAGTTTGCCGGTAGCCGGATCAATCGCATAGAAGAAGGCGCCTTCTCCGGCCACAATGAGCGAATCCGCGTCTCCGGTGTCCGCCTGAAGCCGGGCCGTAAAGATCTGTCGGGCCGGACCGTTGCGGCCATGGAAGGCGGGCAAGGGGAATTCCCATTGCAATTTGCCGTCGTTGTCGAAGAAGCGCAGACGGGCATTGCCTTCAGCGTCCTCCTGCATTGCGCCGACGGCCCAGCCGATGCTGCGATCGGGAAAGACAAAGGCGCAGATTGCGGTAACTGCGGCAGGAAGCTGCTGTTCAAAGCGGAGCTTCCCATCCGGACCGAGCACGCGAAAGCTGCCGTTTTCCATTCCGATGCCGAGGGTTCCGTCTGGTGCGGTTGCCAATGCGCGGATGCGATCAGGCAGGGAACTACGGACAGCATTCCGGTGCGGCAGGGAGGATTTTGTAGGGGCGGCGGCAGGGATGGGAGCGCCTGCCCGGGCTGCGAGAGTTTTCAGCGCTTCTGCCAGTTCGGGGGTGCCCGGGAGGCGGACGGTCTGTGGCTGGTTGAAATTCAGATGCAGGTCGCCCAGGTGCAGGCGGGTTACTCCGACTCCGGCGATACCGTCGGCTGCCGCGAAAAGCTGTTCGGCCGCGATGTCGGCGTCACCGCTGTGCAGCGTACCGGCGACTGCGAGCAGCGGACGACCGGCGGCATCGGCGATCCAGGCATCGGCGCCGAGAGGACGGATGACGGCTTTTTCAACGCTTTCCCGGCTGCCGGGATGGAAGAAGTGAACCATCCGGAAGCGTTCCCCGGTTTTCAGCTCTCCGGCTTTGACGGAACGGATCACCCGGAGCAGGGGGGAGCTCAGCGGATAATCCCGGTAGGATCCGCTTTTGGCCATAAAGGACGAGGAATCATACTGGGTATGGGGAATGCGGAGCGCCCCGGTTCCTTCGGTGACGGAGAAGCAATCCGGATCGCCATTAACTCCGGACGGCTGCTGACGAAAGATGAAATTCTGTGGATTTTGCGCTTCCATATCTCCGAGAATACGGAAGAGGGCATCCATCCGGTAATGTCCCGGTTCCCGGGCAGTGACAGTGTCGATTATCCAGAATCCATCGCGGCTGATCCAACCGACATCACGTCGCCAGTCTGTTCCGTTGTACTGTTCCAGCAACAGCGACAGCGCACCGACGCGGTTGCCGGGAGCGACGGCGGAACCTAGAATCTGGGAGAAACGCGATAACTGCCGTTCCCGAAATGAATCGGGGAATGCGAGTTCACTGTTCCGGGCGACGGTGATGCTGTTAGTTTCATCCGGATATCGGCGGCAGTAGTCGCCCTCGACCAGCCAGACGTGACTGCCGCGCAGATACTGGGAAATCGCATTGGCGTCGAGGTGGCCATGCGGCGCCGCAGAAACTCCGGAAAGAACCAGGAAGTCGGAATCATCGTTCCAGGATGTACGGAAGATTGCCTTATCCAGGGTCGGGCGCTGGAACAGGTTTGCGCAGTGGTTGTAGTCCAGCCGAAAGTCGTCCATGGGAAAGATTTCCAGTCCTGCGAACGACCGGGGACGTGGCAGGTCGGTCCGCGGTTCCAGCGGATAGTCATCCATTTCCGCCAGCCGGAAGGGGTCCCGGGTCGTGCGCCGCGCGGCAGCGGCAATGTATTCTGCCTCCTCATCGCCGAGGAAATCAGCTGCATAGAGCAGCATCGGCGTGGTGCCTACGTTAAACAGCGGAATGCTGTCTCCGTATCCGGCGGTGTAGCCGAGGTGGTGATAGTTCGCTTTGAGATAACGGATGTATTGCTGAAAACCGGGAGAACGGAAAAAGTCCGGAGTCATCTTGCCTGAGGCAATCAGATAATTCAATACGTTACGGTAACTGAGGCACTGATAAGCGGTGGCGTCTTCCGGGCCGAGAGGGAACGGCAGGACGCCGTCGAGTGTCTTTTCGGCAAGATCGATCCAGAAGTCCGCCGGCTTGAAGTGGTAATGACGCCGGAGGTATTCTGCGCCGAAATAAAGGGTTCGTGCCGAGAAAACCGGATGGTTGGTGTAATACACAATCCGATTTTCCGCATAGTTTTTCAGCGGCATTGAGAGGTCTTTGTCCCGGAGGCAGTGTTCCATCACGTAGCGGATGATCTCCGCGGACAGCCGCCGGTCTGCATCGGTGAATGCGGGACTGTCGGAGACCACGTCGACGAACCATGGGAATTGGAAAAACGGGAAATTCGGCGGTGTTTTCCGGGCGTCGAGGGATCCTTCGTAACGGTCGAAGTAAATTTTCTGGCATTCCGCAAAGAGCTTCGCGTATTCATCCCGTCCCGTCCGGCGGTACTGGTCGGCGAGCCTTCGGAAAAAGATGTTGATCGTCATGGCATTGGGATTGGAATTCGGGGGAACGTCATAATATTGACGCAGCGCATCCGGCATCCTGGCGAACTCTTCGGGAATCGGAGCATCGCGATCAACCCCCTCCAGAAACCCGAATGCGGGCAAGGAGGCTCCCTGGGGCGATTTCTGCAGCAGCAGTTTCAGCATCTGAGCACGTTTTTCCGGCGTCGGACCGGCAATATAGATTGCACCAGCCCAGTCCGGCACATCCGGCATCACCCGCAGTTCCGCCTGCAACGTCCGGGGTTCGATCCGAAACAGTGCCGCCAGGCGGCGAACCGGCAGGTTGGCACGACAGTCTCCATAAAGAATCAACGTCTTGCCTGCAATAGCCGCAGCACCGTCCTCATCAGAGAGGATCGGGATGGATTTTCCCCACGCCTGTTCCAGCCGCTGTTGAATCATTCGCGCCTCCCGCTGCTCCGTATCGCCGGCGGCAGCGATAATGACCGGGGGATGGGCAGGGTCGTTCAGTTGCAGTTCCCGCTTGATTTTGCAGGCTGGGAAGTCTTCTGGAAATGGCTGGGTAATGGTACGTTGCAGATCTCCCGCAGAACTCGCGGGAATGGTTGCAGCGAAAAATGCCGTCAGCAGAATGAATGAAAAGCGATACATGCATTCCTCCGTAGTCGAATGTTTGATGTGTTTTGAGTGGTAATATGGTTTTCTTTTGGTTGAAAAACAACCGTCGGATTGGACAAAAAGCGTACCCGGTGCTATTTTTTTGATCAATTCGAAATGGATCAATGATTCCAAAACAGCAGGAGTTGAATGTCAATGGATGATTATGTGAAAATCATGCCGTGCCTGGATATGAGAGATGGCCGGGTGGTGAAAGGGGTGCACTTTGTAGACATCGCCGACGCCGGCGATCCGGTGGCGTGCGCCCGGGCCTATTGCGAAGCGGGCGCGGACGAACTGGCGCTGCTGGACATCAATGCGACGGTGGAGAACCGCCCGACCCTGCTGCAGGTGGTGCGGGACGTGGCGGCGGTCTGCACCGTGCCGTTCACGGTGGGCGGCGGTATCGGCAGCGTGGAGGCCGCCGCGGCGGTGCTGGAGGCTGGTGCGGACAAGGTTTCCATCAGCAGTGCGGCGTTCCGGAATCCCGGTCTGGTGCCGGAATTGATCAAAGCCTTCGGCGCGGACAAAATCACCGTCGCCATCGACGTGGACGTCAATCCGGACCTGCCCTCCGGGTATGAGGTGTATATCGACGGCGGCCGTACCGCGACCGGTGTAGACGCACTGGAATGGGCGAAAAAGGTGGATTCGTTCGGCGTGCCGGTCATTCTGCCGACCAGCAAAGCGGGAGACGGGGCGCGTACCGGTTATGATCTGCCGGTGATCCGGGCGATGGCGTCGGCCTGCAAGGCCCGGATCGTGGCATCGGGCGGTGCCGGCAAAATGGATGATTTTCTGGCGGCCGTGGATGCCGGAGCGGGGATTTTGCTGGCGGCTTCGGTGTTTCATTTTCACGTAATCGATATTCGGGAACTCAAGGACTTCCTGTATCGGAACGGAGTGAAGGTTCGCTGAAGCGCGGGACGCATTCAAAAAAGAAACGGCGGGGATTCCCGCCGTTTCTTTTTTGCTCTGAAACCCGGAAGATACGTTACTTGATTCTTTCGTAGTAATATTTTTCCGGCTGGGTGATTTTTTCAGAAGTCATCCCCGCTTCCAGGACTTTCTGACGCTGGGTATCGGCATGACCGTCGGCCCAGAGCACATTGATAGCGGCATTGTGGCGGTCGCCGACGCCGGGGCCGTAGTTGTAATAGTACAAGGCCGCATGTTGAGCACTCGAAGTAGCGGTATGGTCCGCACTGTCTCCGCTCAGGATAGTTTCAGATGGCATGTTGAGCTGCTGAATCTTATAGATCGTGTAGAGTCGGTCATCACGGTATCCGGCACCGGTGAAATTCCAGCCATAGCCGCCCCATTTATGCTTTTGTTCGGTATTGGGTGCAGAGGCCAATTTCCCAACTGACCAGCTCGGGCAGAGGAAAACGCCTTCTCCCAGCACCGTCTGTTCGCCCGCGCTTTTGTTTGGATCGATATCGTTTCCGACGTATGGCGCGAGACGGCGTTTCCAGTTGGCCCACTCGTACTCCACATAAATACCGCTTTTGTTTTCCATATATGGCAGATAATCATCGTTTGCCTGCATGTAGAACTGGACACCCAGCCCCTGCTGTTTGAGGTTGCTGATGCAGGAAATTTTTTCAGCAGTCTTCTGAGCCTTGGACAGGGCCGGCAGGAGCATACCGGCGAGGATGGCGATGATGGCAATGACCACCAGCAATTCGATCAGGGTGAATTTTTTATTTGTCATCAGAGAAGATCCCGTTGTTCAAGTTTCGTTGTTGTCGACGTTATATATTATGAGGACAGAAAAGGCGCATTATTCAGTCTTTCCCATCCAGAACAGATCTCCTTCAGCGGTGTTGATGTACAGGCCGAGAACTTTTTTCTGGTCGACGTGTCCGTCGAAATACGCGACGTTTACCGTGTTGTTATGGCGCAATCTGACATCTTCGTTGTTGTCCATGCTGTCCGGAGACGGGTTCGCATGCTGTTCCGGTCCCCACCAAGCTTCGGAAGCAGTGGAGTTGATGTTCAACCGGCCATCGGCAAATGCGAACTGAGATGAAGGATTACGGGCATCACTTTTCTTGTTGGGGTAGGTGGGACTCGCGGAATAGTAGCCGAATACCCGTCTCGTTGCCTTGGGATTGTCGATGCAGGCAATACTGTTGTAGCCATAGCTGCCGACCGCGTAGTCGCCGGTATACATATATTTATATTTGGCGGAGGGACAGACGGCGAGTTTGATGTGAACCGGTTCCTTGGCGGTGACATCCGGATAGCGGCCGCCGGCCAGGTAGGGATAGAGATAATACCAGAACGTCAGTCCTTTATTATACCCCCAAGTGGTATATCCGTCGTTATCCATGGCATATTGTTCATGGCCGAGCGCGATCTGCTTGAGGTTGCTTTTACAGGAAGCGCTTTTGGCGGTTTCCCGGGCCCGACTGAGGGCCGGCAGAAGCATACCGGCGAGGATGGCGATGATCGCAATGACTATCAGCAGTTCAATCAGGGTGAATTTCTGTTTTTTCCGCATTTCGTTGTCCTTTCTGTATATAGTGATAATACAGTTATACGGTTTTGCCGTTTGATTCTGCAGTTGAAGCAAAGTCACCGCGAGCGATACGCTATACTCCTCTTTCCGAAATATAATATAACAAAAAAATAACGGGATGGCAAGTCAAAAAACGTTTTTTTTTAGGTGCTGAGGAGAAAAAAAGAAAAATTACAGACAAAATCCTGTAGCCCGCAGAACATCCGTTTTGCTGAAATGATGTGGAAATAAACCGATTTTTTCTTGCAACCTGAAATCTTCCGGTGTATATTGAGAAAGCGCGCATAGAGATATTGTATGCGCATTTTTTTACTATTGACAAAAGAGAAACGGCTTTTCAAGTAAAAAAAGAGACAGGGGAGTTCGGAAAATGTTGGAAGTTCCGGGATTTGTCGATTTGCAGGTGAATGGATATCTGGGGGTGGATTTCAGCGACGCCGCCCTCACAGAGGAAGATTTCATCCGGGTCAGCCGGAAATTGTTGGACAGCGGCTGTGTGGCGTTTCAGCCGACGGTGATCACCGCGTCCGAGGAGGTGTATCGGCGGAATCTTGCCATGATCGGTAAGATCATTCAGTCTGCGGAATTTCGTGGCCGGATTCTCGGGATTCATGTGGAAGGACCGTTTATTTCGGATCAGCCCGGGGCCGTAGGGGCGCACAATCCGGACTGTGTTCGGCCGGCTTCTGTGGAATTTTTCAAAAAGATGCAGGAGTGGGCCGACGGAACCATCCGGCTGCTGACTCTCGCTGCCGAAAGTGAAGGGGCTGTGGAACTGACCCGTTATGCGTCCAGTACCGGCGTTGCTGTGTCGCTGGGCCATCAGCTGGCCGACGCCGCCCAGATGGCGGCCTGCCGTGATGCCGGCGCCACGTTGTTGACCCATCTCGGCAACGGCATGCCCAATGAAGTCAACCGGCACCGCAATCCGTTGCTGGCCGGTCTGGGAGTGGATGGCTTGACTGCGATGATCATCGCCGACGGCCACCATTTGCCGCGCGAACTGGTCAAGGTGATCATCCGCGCCAAAGGGGTGGAGAACACGCTGGTGGTCAGTGACGCTTCCTCCCTGGCAGGAATGCCTCCGGGACGTTACCATTCGATGGGGAATGATGTGGTGATTGAAGAGAACGGTTATCTGCACAATCCTGCCAAGAAATGTCTGGTGGGATCGTCGGCGACGATTTTCGGCTGCGTTAAAGTGCTTTGCGAAATTCCGGGCTTGTCGCCCGAGGACATTATCCGTTTGGCTTATACCAACCCGCTTCGGGCGATCCATGCGGATCCCGCTGAGCTGCGCCCTGCCGGACAGCGCTGTGTCTGGTCAGAAGAAAAGCATCAGTTTGAACGGATTTGACCTGAGTCGTTTCCGGAAAAAGCAGGAAAAACGCAAAAACCGCTTGCAGAATCGGTTTATTGCGATATATTAGTGATTCTTCAACATGGCGGTTGTTTGTGCCGGGATCAGGCTGTTCATCCTCTGAGCCGGTTCCGGGAGCAGCAATCGTGGCGGATGTTGTTCCGCCCGCTGTGCCCTGTAGCTGGAGGCGCGGTTGCGGTCGAAGCACTGTTTTTAGGTGAGAAAGACACGGAAAAAAGGTTGAAAAAGTTATGGTAAGAATCAGACTGAAACGGACCGGCACCCGGAATGCCAGTTGCTTCCGGATTGTAGTGATGGATGAACGCTCCAGCCGCGACGGCAAGGCGATCGAAGAACTCGGTTTCTACGATCCCCGGCGCAAGGACGAAAAAATCGCCCTGGATCGTTTCAATTACTGGAAAGGTGTCGGCGCCATGGTTTCTGAAACGGTAGCCGCCATCGCCGCCCGCGCCGACAAAGGGGTGTCGCTCAAGGACAAAGTGAAACCGGTCAAGCCGTCCAAGAAGGCACAGGCTGCTGCCGCCGCTGCGGAAAAAGCCAAGGCGGAAGCCGCCGCTGGTGATGAAGGCGAAGCGCAGGCGTAACGCCGGACCGGCATTTTCGGTGTATGATTATTTTTGAGGAATGAAAAGTGCTGAAGGCATTTTTAAGATTTTTGACCGGCGCTTCCGCCAGGCCGGCGACAGTCTCTGCCGGTGAGCGCGGCATTCGTGATTTGGAAGGTTTTGTGGAGTATGTGGCGCGCGCTCTGGTGGACGCTCCGGATGATGTCCGGGTGACCCGAGAGGAGAACGCCGAAGGTTGCACCATCCGGATCGATTGTCGCAAGGAAGATATCGGCAAAATCGTCGGGAAACGCGGTAAGACGATCATGGCCATCCGTTCGCTGGTGAGCGGGGCTGCCGGTCGTATGCGCCAGCGAGTCTCGGTCGAAGTGGTTGATTGAATTGAAGATCGATATCCTGACCCTGTTTCCGGAAATGTATCCGGGGCCGCTGGGGGAAAGCATCATCGGTCGCGCGGTCAGGAACGGTCTGGTGGAAATCAACGCGGTTGATTTGCGGCGTTACGCATCTGACCAGCGAGGCACGGTGGACGAGAAGCCTTACGGCGGCGGTCCCGGTATGCTGATGAAGGTTGAGGTGCTGACTGCGGCAATTGAGGATCTGCGGCGTGAGGAGACTCTGGTGTTGCTGACTTCTCCCCGGGGGCGGCGATTTGATCAGGCCGCGGCTGTTGAACTGAGTTGTCGAAAGCATCTGCTGATTGTCTGTGGCCATTATGAAGGCGTGGATCAGCGGGTGATTGATCAGCTGATTGACCGTGAGTATTCGATCGGAGACATGGTACTGACCAGCGGTAATCTGGCCGCGATGGTTATGGTGGATGCGATGGTCCGGCTGTTGCCGGGCGCATTGGGATGTGAGGAGTCGAGCAGCGACGAATCTTTTTCCGGAGGTCTGCTGGAATATCCTCAGTACACCCGCCCGCCGGAATTCCGGGGACGGACGGTCCCGGACATATTGCTGTCCGGCGATCATCAGCGTATCGCGGCCTGGCGCCGCGAAGAGTCGGAGCGGTTGACGCGGGAGCGCCGCCCGGATTTGTGGGAACGGTATTTGAAAACGAAAAAACTTGGAGGCAAGTTGAAATGAACATAGTCGACAAAATTCGCAACGAACAGGTCAAGTCCGATGTTGCCGATTTCGCCGTGGGCGATACGGTCAAGGTCTATGTCAAGATCGTGGAAGGAACGACCGAACGCATTCAGCTCTTCGCCGGTACGGTGATTGCCCGGCGTGGAACCGGGATTGAAGAAACGTTCACCGTGCGCCGGGTGACTGCCGGTCATGGAGTGGAGCGTGTTTTCCCGTTGCACAGCCCCCGGATTGACCGCATCGAAGTGGCCCGCAAAGGCCGGGTGCGCCGGGCCAAGCTGTATTATCTGCGGGATAAGGTCGGTAAGGCCGCCCGCGTTAAAGAAGCCCGCTGACGCGATTTCATGCGGACGCCGGCGCCGCCTGTGGTGGTGACCGGCGGTGTTGCGTATGAACTTCTTGCCGGAAGATCACGAACTCCTCTCCCTGGAAAGAATGCTCCGGGCGGAGGGGTTTGTTTTTATCGCGGGAGTGGACGAGGCGGGTCGGGGACCACTGGCAGGGCCGGTAGTGGCCGGGGCGGTCTGCTTCCCGCCGGGGAGCCGGATTCCGGAAGTTTTTGATTCCAAGCAGGTGGACGAAGCCACCCGCAGGGAAATGCGCGCAGCGATTCTGGCGGTACCGGGTGTGCGCTGGGCGGTTCGTGAGGTGTCTGCAGCAGACATCGACCGGATGAATATTCTGCGTGCCACGGATCGGGCCATGCGCGAAGCGGTGCTGGCGCTGGGCGAGGAGATCGAGTTTTTGCTGGTGGATGGTCGTCCGGTGCCGCATCTGCCGCGGCCGTCGCGGGCGGTGGTCAAGGGTGATGCTCGTTCAGCTTCGATTGCCGCGGCAAGCATTCTGGCGAAGGTGTATCGGGATGAGTGGATGGTCCGGGCGGACACGGAGTTTCCCGGGTATGGTTTCGCGGAACATAAAGGATACGGGACGAAACAGCACCTGGAGGCGTTGCGACGGTTGGGGCCATGCTCGTTGCATCGGCGGAGTTTTGCACCGGTTCGCGAGCTGGTGTCGCCGACGGAGCAGGGGGAACTGTTTTGAAGGCGCCCCGATGAAATCAGGAAACGAATGGTGAGTATGAACGGAAAATTCAGGTCAAGGAGTATACCCCGCGCAACCGGCGCGGGTCAGACCGGATGCGGTTTCTGAAGCGGCGGATGTCGTTTCGGAGACCTTTCTGCGACGAAAACCGGCGAAAATGTGTGCCGGAATCATGTTTTGAGTCAAGCGGTCAGAGAAATACAGGAAGTTTATCATGAGTGAATACAGTCTGGATACCATTCGTCACAGTGCCGCCCATCTGATGGCGGCGGCGGTCAAGCAGCTTTTCCCGTCAGCCCGGTTTGACATCGGTCCGGCGACAGAAAATGGATTTTATTACGACTTTGATTTGGAGCGGCGACTGACGCCGGAGGATCTGAAGGCCATCGAGAAGGCCATGAAGAAGATGATCGGGCGGAAGATTCCGTTTGAGCGTTTTGAACCCACCCGGGAGGAGGCGGAGCGAATGCTGCGGGAAGACGGTCAGACCTTCAAGCTGGAACGGCTGGCCGATGTACCGGAAGGTGCGGTGATCAGCTTTTATCGCAGCGGGGATTTTGTGGATCTCTGCCGTGGGCCGCACGTAGACCATGCCGGACGGATCGGTGCGGTGAAACTGCTGTCGGTCGCCGGATCTTATTTCCGTGGAGACGAAAAGAATCCGATGCTGCAGCGGATTTACGGTACCGCTTTTGCCACGGAGGAGGAATTGCAGGAATACCTCCGGCGGATGGAGGAGGCGCAGAAGCGCGATCATCGGCGTCTGGGGCAGGAGCTGGGGCTGTTCTGCTTCTCCGAGAACGTCGGTCCCGGTCTGGTGCTGTGGCAGCCGAAGGGGGCCTTTATCCGCAACCTGATTGAAACGTATTGGCGGGAACAGCATTATCGCAACGGGTATGACCTGCTGTATACGCCGCATATCGGTCAGAGTGTGTTGTGGGAAACTTCCGGGCATTTGTCGTTTTATAAGGACGGCATGTATTCGCCCATGCAGATTGACGAAAAGGACTATTTCGTCAAGCCGATGAACTGCCCGTTCCATATCGAGATTTATCAGTCGAAGCTCCGTTCCTATCGGGAATTGCCGTTGCGCTGGGCCGAACTGGGCACGGTGTACCGATATGAAAAATCCGGCGTGCTGCACGGATTGCTGCGCGTTCGGGGATTCACGCAGGATGATGCGCACATCATCTGCACGCCGGAACAGATTGAGTCGGAAATCGCCGAGGTGCTGCGGTTCAGCCTCTCCATCTGGAAGGATTTCGGCTTCAAGGAGATCAAAGCCTACCTCGCGACTCGTCCGGAAAAGGCGGTTGGCGATCCTGCCCGCTGGGCACAGGCGCTTTCCTCGCTGGAAAATGCGGTGCGGAAATGCGGCCTTGAGTGTGAAGTCGACGAAGGCGGTGGTGCATTCTACGGTCCGAAGATCGACCTCAAGATCAAGGATGCGATCGGGCGCGAATGGCAGACGACCACCATTCAGTTCGATTTTAATCTGCCGGAACGTTTCGATATGAGTTATATCGGCGAGGACGGAAAAAAGCATCAGCCCTATATGGTACACCGGGCGTTGTTCGGATCGCTGGAACGCTTTTTCGGGATTCTGATCGAACAGTATGCCGGAGCATTTCCGCTGTGGCTGGCGCCGGAACAGGCGCGTATCCTGCCGATTACCGAACGGCAGCATGAATGCGCCCGGAAGCAGCTGGCGGAATTGCGCGAAGCCGGTTTTCGGGTGGAGCTGGATGACCGTCCGGCCAGTCTGGGGGCGAAAATCAAGGATGCGCGGCATGACCGGATCCCCTATCTGCTGGTGGTCGGGGCCCAGGAGGCGGAGAATGGCGGATTTGCCGTGCGCAGCCGTCGTGAAGGCGAACTGGGCGTGATGACGCCGGCACAGTTGATGGAAAAAATGAAAACAGAAGTTGATAATAAGATTTGTTAAATTATAGTAACGAAAAAAGTGGTGCGCGACACAGGGGCCGCGCACCGGAAATCAAACCCAACGGAATGAGGTGTTGCTATTGCTAAGCTGCTGAAACCCGGAGATCGTTCGTTTACCGCTGACCAGGTTCGCCTGATTGGCGCGGACGGGGAACAATTGGAAATTGTACCGCTGAGTCGGGCACGCGAAATGGCGCAGAATGCCGGACTGGACCTGGTGCTGGTTTCAGAACGATCCGTGCCACCGGTCGTGCGCATCATGAATTTCGGAAAGCTGCAGTACGAGCAGAAGAAGAACCTGAAGGCGCAGCGCAAAAATACCATCGCTCAGAAAATCAAAGAGGTCAAGTTTCATATCAATGTCGATAAGAACGATTATGATATAAAAATGAAACGGGCCCTTGAATTTCTGGGAAAAGGGTATAGATTAAAACTCACGTTGGCGCTCAGAGGACGGGAAATGGCCCATCAGGATCTGGCATTCGAGCTGATCGAACGCATTCTGGCGGACCTGACGCCGTACGGGGAACCCGATGGCAAACCGAAATTGCTCGGACGCAACATTACGGTGAACTTCGCTCCCAAATAGGTTGTGGGAGCGTGGCGCGGCGACCGGCTGGCATCGGCCGGCGCGGCGCAGGAATAACAACCCATTCAACTATATGGAGAGAAACGATGCCCAAGTTGAAGACGAGAAAATGTGCCGCCAAGCGGCTCAAAATGACCGGAACCGGCAAGTTCCGGCACAACAAGGCCGGCGCCCGCCACCTGATGACCGGCAAGGGGGCCAAACGGAAACGTCGCCTGGGACAGGACGGCGCCATTTCTTCGGCGGAAAAGAGCCGGATCAAAGTTGCACTGCCCTACGGGCTCTGACAGACGGAGGTAAATACATATGTCGAGATCTACTTATGCCGTGCCGTCGCGGAAGCGCCGCAAGCGGGTATTGGAACGGGCCAAAGGGTTCTACGGAAACAGCAGCAAGAATATCCGTACCGCATATGATGCGGTGGACAAAGCGATGGTTCATGCCTATCGCGGACGCAAGCAGAAAAAGCAGCAGTACCGTGCGCTGTGGGTGGTTCGGATCAATGCTGCCTGCCGTGCGTTGGGCACCAATTACAGCAAATTCATGAACGGCCTGAAGAAGGCTCAGATCGAACTGAACCGCAAGGTTCTGGCGGATCTGGCCGTCACGGAGCCGCAGGAGTTTAAGGCGCTGGTGGAGAAAGTCACCCAGGCCTGACGCTGCCGATTTTGTCGCGGAACAGCTTGAAAGCGGGTGAACTTTCACCTCTTTCGAGCTGTTTTTTTTATAGCCGGAGCAGAACCCCGGATTTCTGAAAGTACCCCAGGCGGGAGACATGGAAGCAATGATGAACGCGATTATCGAAAAAATCAATGCGGCGCTGGCCGATGCGGAACGGCGCCTGGCCGCCGCCGCGACCCCGGCGGAAGTGGAACAGCTGCGGATCGAATTGATCGGCCGGAACGGGCTCTTCCCGGCGCTCAGCAAGGAAATGGGAAGTGTTCCCGCGGAAGAACGTCGGGAGACAGGGGCGGCGTTCAATGCCGGACGCACCCGGATTCAGGAGTGGCTCGAAGCCGCTGTGCAGCGGTTGGCCGCCACGCCGGCAGAATCAATGGCGAAAATGGACTTGACTCTGCCCGGGCGCCGGTGGCGGACCGGGCACAAACATCCGATTTCCATCGTGATTGATGAATGTGTGGCGATTTTCCGGCGGATGGGATTCATTGTGGCGGATGGACCGGAGATTGAGAGTGTTTACCATAATTTTGACGCATTGAATACGCCGCCGGATCATCCCTCCCGCGATCCGCAGGATACCTTTTATTTTGCCGATGGCAGGATTCTGCGCAGCCAGACTTCGCCGGTGCAGATCCGGGTGATGGAATCGCAGGAACCGCCGGTCCGTATCGTCGCACCGGGGCGGGTGTACCGCCGGGATACACCGGATGCGACACACGGAATGAATTTTCATCAGATAGAAGGATTGTACATTGACCGGGATGTTTCGATGTCGGACCTGAAGAGCGTGCTTCAGAGTTTTGCCGTCGAGATGTTCGGCCCCAAGGCGAAAATCCGGCTGCGGCCCCATTTCTTCCCCTTCACGGAGCCGAGTGTGGAGTATGACTTCTCATGCATCATGTGTGAAGGCAAAGGGTGCCCGGTCTGCAAGAATTCCGGTTACATCGAAATTGCCGGTGCGGGGATGGTCGATCCCAATGTTTTGCGCAACGTCGGATACGATCCGGAAGTCTGGTCCGGTTTCGCTTTCGGGATGGGAATTGAGCGGCTGGCGATGCTCCGGTACCGGATCGGCGACCTGCGTTATCTCTATGAGAACGACGTGCGGTTCCTCGGACAATTCTAAGAAAGAACGGTGAATCATGAAAATCTCACGCAATTGGCTGGCACAGTATGTGACGATCGACTGCGATCTGGACACGCTTTGCGATAAATTAACCATGGCCGGGATCGAGGTGGAAGCGGTGGAAACCTCGCATCGGGTACCGCCGGGCGTGGTTGTGGCGAAAATCATCGAACGTGCCCCGCATACCGGTTCCGACCACCTGTCGGTCTGCCGGGTATTTGACGGGAAACAGGAGCTGCAGATTGTTTGCGGCGCGCCTAACTGTGATGCGGGAAAAACCGTGCCGCTGGCGACGATCGGAACGGTATTCCATTCACCCGAAGGCGATTTCGTCATTAAGAAATCCAAGCTGCGCGGCGTGGAATCCTTCGGGATGCTTTGCAGTGGCCGGGAACTGGGACTGAGCAGCGATCACAACGGATTGCTGATTCTCGACGATGCGCTGGAAGCGGGAACGCCGCTGGAGACGCTTTACCCGGGAGACAGCTGTATAGAGGTGGAAGTAACTCCGAACCGGCCTGATTGGCTTTCCCATTGGGGCGTGGCACGGGATGTGGCCTGTCTGTTGAATGCCGAGGCCCGGCTGCCGGAGCTTTCTCTGCCTCCGACGGTGCCTGCACCGGAAAATTTGGTGACGGTGGAAGAACCGGAGCTGTGTCCGCGTTATATTGGCCGGATCATCCGCGGCGTGAAAATCGGCGAAAGTCCCGACTGGTTGAAGGAACGGTTGACCTCCGTGGGGCTGCGGCCGATCAACAATGTGGTGGACGTGACCAACTTCATTCTGATGGAGCTGGGGCAGCCGCTGCATGCCTTCGACCTGGATCTTCTCGCCGGCGGGCGGGTGGTGGTGCGACGCGCCCGCGACGGGGAGTCGATTGTAACCCTGGACGGCGGTCGACGGGAGCTGTCGCCGGCCAACCTGGTGATTGCCGATGCGGAAAAACCGATGGCGCTGGCCGGTGTCATGGGCGGCGAATACAGCGGCGTATCGGATAAGACCGTTAATATCCTGCTGGAAAGTGCGATTTTCCAGCCATCCTCCATCCGTGCCACCAGCCGGGCGCTGGAAATTGCCAGCGATTCCTCGTATCGCTATGAACGCGGAGTGGATTACGACATGGCCGATTACGCTTCCGACCGGGCGGCGCAGCTGATTATGGAAGTGGCCGGCGGGAAAGCGGTAACCGTCAAGGTCGATGTGACCCCGGGACGGCCTGAGCCGCGGAAAATCCCCTGCCGTTTCGAACGCATCCGCAAGCTGATCGGAGTGGCGGTGCCGGATGAGACGATGGTGGATATTTTCCGGCGGTTGCGGCTGGAGGTTTCCGACTGGGCGGACGGCCGCTGTGTGGTGACCGCCCCGCTGTTCCGGCTGGATCTGGAGCGTGAAGCCGACCTGGCGGAGGAAGTGGCGCGAATCAACGGTCTCGGGGCGATTCCGATACATCCGGTCGTCGGCAAGCTGGTTTCTTCTATATCCGATGACGCTTATTGGAAATATCAGCAGCTGCGCGACGAGTTGATCGGGTACGGGTTGTACGAATGCATGCATTACAGTATGGTCAGCGGAAAATCGGCACTGTCCGACACTCGTTTCACCGTCAACGATCTGGTGGTTTTGAAAAATCCGCTCAGTTCGGAACTGGCTTATATGCGGCCGTCCCTGCTGGGGGAAATGCTGGGAACGATCGAACGGAATGTTTCGCGGCGCAATTTGAATCTGCAGCTGTTCGAGCTGGGACGGGTCTTCTGCGCCAATCCGGAACTTTATCCAGAGGAACGGCACGAATGCTGTATCGTGCTTACCGGTCAGAAGCAGCCGGAACGGTACTCGACTGAGCTGGAGCTGAAATACGATTTCTACGACCTCAAGGGGCTGCTGGAAAGCTGGCTGGAGCGGCGTGGCATTGTTCATTACTGTTTTGCCCCGGTGGAGGATGCCCGTTTTGAACCGGGGACGGCCGCCGCCGTGCTGGTCAATAACCGGGTGATCGGACATCTGGGGCAGTTGCCGACGGCGTTGACGCGCTCGTGGCGTACGCAGAACGCGGTTTTCGCGGCGCTGCTGGATGTGGATCAGCTGCTGGCGGTCAAACCTCGTTCCATCTATTACCGGGCGCTGTCGCAGTTCCCGGCGGTCAGTCGCGATGTGGCGTTTGTTGCGGATGTCGGGCTGGAACATGCGACGGTTACGGAATTCATCCGCCGTGCCGGATTGAAACATCTGGAGTCGATTGAGCTGTTCGACATCTTCACCGACGACAAGGTGCTGGGGCCGGGGCGCAAGAGTATGGCGTACAAACTGACCTTCCGCCATGCCGAACGCACCCTGACCGATGCGGAGGTCAATGCCGCATTTGACAAGCTCCGGGCGCGCCTGGAACGGGAACTGAAAGTGGAACTGCGCTGATTTGCGGGAGAAAACAAGATGACCGATGCACAGATCAGAGACCGGATCGACCACCTCCGCCGGGAACGTCATGCAGTAATTCTGGCTCACAACTATGAGTTGGGTGAGATCCAGGATGTGGCCGATTTCTGCGGGGATTCGCTGGAGCTTTCCATTCGCGCCGCGGAAACCGATGCCGAGGTGATTGTTTTTTGCGGGGTTCGTTTTATGGCGGAAACCGCCAAGATTCTTTCGCCGGCAAAGACCGTGCTGCTGCCGGTGGAATCCGCCGGGTGCGACATGGCCGACATGATTGACGCCGAAGGGGTGCGGCGGATCAAGGCCGCCCATCCCGGAGCGCTGGTCGTCTGTTACGTCAACAGCACTGCCGCCGTCAAAGCGGAATGCGACCTCTGCGTGACCAGTGCCAACGCGCCGGAAATGATCCGGTTGCTGCCACCGGATCGGGAAGTTATTTTTGTGCCGGATCGAAATCTCGGAGCGCATTGTGCCGGTATCACCGGCCGTCCGATGATTTTCTGGGACGGCTGCTGTCCGGTGCACCAGCGTATGACCGCCGCCATGGTGGAGCGCCGCCGCCGGGAATATCCGGAGGCGGAGCTTCTCATTCATCCCGAGGCGCCGCCGGAAGTGGTGGCGCTGGCGGACTATGCGCTCAGTACCGGGGGAATTCTCCGGCATGTACGGGAATCGGCGAAGAAGGAATTTATCATCGCCACGGAGATCGGCATGCTGCACCGGCTGGAGGCGGAACATCCCGACAAAAGGTTCATTCCCTTGACGGAACAGGCGGTTTGTCCGCATATGAAGCTGATCCGTCTGCCGGACTTGTTGCGTTCGCTGGAGGAAAACCGGACGGTGATAGAAGTGCCCGAACCATTGCGTGCCCGGGCGGAAGTGCCGATCCGGCGGATGCTGAACCGGAAGTTCTGACATCGCGCCGGAAACGGCGCAGACGGAGCCCCTTCCAAGGCTTCTTCAGGGAAAAGAGTTCCCTGGGGAAGCCTTTTTTCTTTGGACGGCGAGGTGGGAGGAGAAACAGAGATGATCAGTCTGATAAGCTCAAATTTGATCAGTCTGATCAGATAACGTCTTGTTTTTCAAGTTATTATCTTGCATATTTTTTTAAAAATCACTATAATATGATCAGATTGAAACATTTTTCCCAGTATCAAACGTCAGAGATGTGATCAGATGAACGGACACCGAAGAACCATGAACAAACCGGCCGTGGCTGCGGAGATGATCGAATATCTTTCGGCGCGGATTTTTGCCGGGAATTATGAGCCGGGCGGGCGTATTCCTTCGGTACGGGCTCTGATGCGGAAGTTTCATTTGAGTTATGGCTCCACTTTGAACGGGATTTCGTATCTTTGTGAAAACGGATTGCTGGAAAAACACCCCAAAAGCGGCGTGACCGTCAGCCGCCATCCCTGTCCGGCGCCACCGGAGAACGGACGGTGCATCGGGGTTTTGACCAGTACCGGCAACCGTCCGAACCGGGGGCTGGTGTATGAGGCGTTGGCGGAAATTCAGCAGGCGGCGGCAGAATTTCAGTTGCCGCTGGTGGCGGTTTCCGGTCCGTTTGACGCACTGTTTCCGGTGCTGGAAAAATGCAGTGTGGTGATTGTCATGACCGAGCTGGAGGAAACGCTGAAGGAGTTGCCGTTCACGGCGCCGGCAGTGGGGTTGTTTCAGAGTGATGATTTCAACGGACAGATGTCGATCGTGGATCTGGATCCGTATCAGGCGGCTCGTGTGGCAGTGGATTTTTTTCGGGAACGGGTCCGGCGGGTGACGGTACTGACCGATCCGCAGCCGGTGTACCGGCATCGTGGACGGATCTTTGAGTATCTATGGCATGAGGCAGGTGGTGAATGTACGGGCTTTATCGCCTCTTCTTATGCGGAGCTGACGGAATGTGAGTTTCGGGACGGGGAGGGGTACCTTTTCACATCCGATCATCAGCTGCAGCATTATGTCGGACAGCGACGGAAAGCAGGGGATGGAGGTTTCCCTGAGTTTGCGGTTATGCTGGGGCTGGACGGTAAAAGTCTTCTGGTGCCGGAATTTGAGAAATATCCTACGGTTGCCGCCGACTGGAGGTGGATTGGTCGTGTGGCTTTTGAAGAAGCGTTAGCGCGAATGGAGCATCCGCGGCGTCCGGCCCGGCGTATTTACTGTCCCGGGAAATTGATTTTGCCGGGCGGGGATTCCGGCTGAGCGATCCGTGATTTTTCCCCCAAACGAGGAGTTTTTGCATTTGCAAATGAATCAGGCTGAATATTGATAAAACGAAGACCCACCCATCCTCAAAAAAGTCAGGAGAACGGATGATGAAAAGACATTTTACGCTGATCGAGTTGCTGGTGGTGATTGCGATTATCGCGATTCTGGCATCGATGCTGCTGCCGGCGTTG
This sequence comes from uncultured Victivallaceae bacterium, assembly GCA_944389925.1. Taxonomy (GTDB): domain Bacteria; phylum Verrucomicrobiota; class Lentisphaeria; order Victivallales; family Victivallaceae; genus CALXOD01. The sequence goes on from CALXOD010000067.1 coordinate 35,164, forward strand.
AACCGGGCGCGGGAGACGGCACGGATGGCCTCCTGCACGAACAATCTGAAGACTCTCGGCATGTGGCATGCCTTTGATTATGATGGCTTCCTGCCGATGGCGAATACGGCCGCGATCGGGGGGTGGAAGGGAGGGATGCGCTGGCCGCAGCTGCTGAGCAAGTTGTACAGCAAGGGGGATTGGCTCTCCTCTTTTAGCAAAGTGAGAACGGCGACCAATCCCTTCAACTGCCCGTCCGTCATTCCGACGGCGCAGCAGCTGCAGGCGGAAAAAGGATACAAAGATCTGGTGATTAATACCTATCTGCGCCTGTGGGCTTTGCAGTGGGCGCAGTATACTCCGCTCCCGGTAGCTGATCAATATATGCAGAACGGCAATACATTTGTGAAAACCACGCGAATCACGCATCCTTCTGTGGGAATCACCATCGTGGACGCTGCCGCATCGAAGTCTACAAACAGTACTTATACGACGGGTTATAACAACGCCTACAGTAACTCTGCCTCAATCTGGATGCTGCGGGATCTGCAGGCGCAGAGTCTTTACGATGAAGCGGGACAGCCACGTCCCTTCGTCGGGCATCGGGGAGATGGTTTTTCAACCTCGTTGTTGTTTGTGGACGGACATGCCGCAGCACAAAACCGCATGAGTCTCAAGAAACATCAGGGGGACCTTGGCCATCAGAAGCAGCATCTGGCCGATGGAAACTGATTAAAAAAACTGCAGATTTGCAAATGACATCATAAGAGAAATAACGAAAGGTCGAAGCATGAGGAAAAAACTGGCAGCCTTGAATCTGGCTCTGCTGGCCGCCTGGAGTGCCGTTGCCATGACGGATCTCGGCAATGGTTTCACGGACCATGGCATCTGTACGCCGGTCAGCAGCAATAAAGGAGTGACTACCGCCGTTGGAGCACGAGGACAGGACGTTCTGTTATCGCTTTTTGCTGATTATCGTGGATGCAACGGAATATATATGATTGATCCGGCAACAGGCGAACAGGAGTTTTTTGAGCTGCCTTTTGCGCCGAGTGGGCATTACGGCGTTTTTTCATCCTTATACAGTCGGGGGAATCGATATTATTCCCATCATAGCGGTCATTTGACGGAATTCGATCCGGTGACGAAGTCCTTCAAAGTATTTCCCACCCATACCGGAATGGGGATGGCAATGACTGAAGATGATGAGGGGACCATCTGGACCGTTACCTATCCCAACAGCGGATTGGTGGGATACAATCCGAAAACTGGTTATTTCAAGGACTTTGGAAGTCTGCGCCGAGAGAATTGGGCACAATATCACCGGACGATCGCGGCAGACGATGCCGGTTGGCTCTATTTTGGTGTCGGTAACACTCGGGCGCAACTGGTTGGATTTCATCCGGCTTCCGGAAAAAAAGTGGAATTTCTCTCTGAAAGTCAGCGTCCTTCCGGAAGCAGCGCAATGGTGTTTCGGGCGGAAGACGGTAAAGTCTATGGAGCCGTCGCTCCTACGCAGAATCAGCGGGATGTCGCGGAGGCATTCGAAAAAGTGCGCAATCTCAAGCCGGCACCGCAGTGGTACGAATTTTACCGTGGGGAAATGAGACCGGTTGACGGGGTACCGCAACTGACGCTGCGTAAGATTGATACCGGCTCACAATCGTTTCAGAACTATCGTTTTCGGGATGGTTGGAAGATCAAACGTTTTGATCCGGTGGAACGGGCAGTGCGGTTTATCGACCGAGACGGAAATAAAAAAGAATTTCGCATGGAATATCCGACCGAAGGCGCCCATGTCTCCAGTCTGGCTGCGACCGGAAATGGTCTGATTACCGGGGGGACATCGTTCCCGATGCGCAATTTCGTTTATGATCCGCAGAAGGACACGATGATTAATCGGAATGGCGCGGTGCAGTGGAATACCCTGTTGCCGTGGAAGAACCACCTGTTTGTCGGTGCGTATAACGGTGGTTTTCTGATCGATTGGCAGCTGGACAAGCCGTTTGATGGTATCCCTCGTTTTGTCACGCAGGCGAAGACCAATCCCCGGTGCATTAATCAGGCCGGCAAGGAGCTGATTCGTCCGCATGTATTGAAGATCACGGCGGACGGCAAGGTGGTCCTGATGGGCGGCACACCGGAATATGGCCACACCGGCGGCGGTCTGGCCTTGTGGAACCGGGAAACGAATGAGTTCACGGTGATTCCCAATCGGGATTTGATTCCGGATCACAGCATTTATGCATTGGCACCGCTGCCGGACGGACGGATTTTCGGCGGAACGACGGTAGAGGCGGGAACCGGTGGGGAACAGAAGGCGCGACAGGCGAAGTTCTTCGAATTTGATTTGAAATCCCGGAAAATCGTTCGGGAATTCGATGGGATTCCGAAGGCGACGACGATTCACGATCTGACGGTGCTTCCGGACGGCAAGATTCTCGGAATTGCGGACAAAAAAGAATTTTTCCTCTTTGACCCCGCGACGGGCAAAGTGGTGCGGCGCTGGAATTCCGGACGGTTCGGATTGGCGGCGTGGCAGCAGGGCCCGCGGATGTTTGTGCGGAACGGGGACGACGTGTATGTACTGTTTCGCCGGCATATCGTGAAAGTAAATCCGGATCAAGGGGAACTGATCGAACTGGCGGAATCTCCGGTGGAGATCCTCACCGGCGGGGATTGGCTGGACGGCCGGATTTACTTCGCCAACGGCTCCCGGTTGTACAGCTATCAGGTGCCGGAAAAACAATAGTCCACATCAACCGCAACGGCCGCGGCATCCAGTCCCGGGTGCCGTCGGCTGATAATGAAAAAAAAGAAAATTTTTAGAATCGGATTTGACAACGGGCAATTTCCGTGCCATCTTAAAAAATATGAAATACTCGACATACAATCGTAACACGGGTCGATGGCTCTGGCGGTAAATCCGCCGGGGCAGTGTTGTCGTTTGTTGGTCAGATTCTGAAGAAACCGGCGGTGGGAACGCATTTTGCTTCTGCCGCCGTTTTTTTGTATTGAAAATTCTGAGACCGCCGCGCCCTGGGAATAGGCATTCCGGGCGCGGCGTTTTTTTTTACAGCAATTCATGGAGAAAAATCAAGATGGCACAGATGAGTTTCAGGGAATTTGAGGAGGCCTGCGGGCGCGGCAATCTCGTGCCGGTCTGCCGGGAAGTGTTGGCGGATCTGGAGACGCCGGTGTCAGTGCTGGCACGGTTTGCGGAAGATGAACATGTGTTTTTGCTGGAGAGTGTCGAAGGCGGCGAGCGTTTCGGACGCTATTCTTTTATAGGAGTACGTCCCCGGGGAGTGTTCACCGTCGAGGACGGCAAGCCGTATCTGACCGGGCGCGACGGAGCGCGCGTCGAACTGCCCGCACCGGATGGGGCGTTTACGGCGTTACGTGCGTTACTGAAGGAGGTTGTCCCCGCAGACGTGCCGGGGCTGCCGCCGTTGTTCGGTGGCGCGGTCGGTTACATCGGGTACGAGACGGTGCGGGAATTCGAATCGCTCGCCATTCCGGTGCCGCCGCCCGGAGAACCGTCGGCGGCGATGCTGATCACTGACGAAATGATCGTGTTCGACAACGTCCGGCATACCATCCGGCTGGTGGTATGTGTGCGACCTGAAGAATTTGCAACGCGACATGAGGCCTATGAAGATGCATTGCGGCGGCTGGAGGAACTGGCGGCGATCCTGCGTCGTCCTGCGGCAGTGCCGATGGAACCTCCGGTTCGGGCGCCGCGGCCGGAAGGAAATCTGACGCGGGATGAATTTGGAGAAATGGTGGAGAAAGCCCGGGAACAGATCCGCGCCGGAGAAGCGATTCAGGTGGTACTGTCTCAGAAATTTTCCGCCCCGGCCGTCTCTTCCGGATTGCAACTGTATCGGGCGCTGCGGCTGGTCAACCCGTCACCCTATACATTCTACCTCAAAATCGGCGATCGCACGTTGGTCGGTTCTTCGCCGGAAACGATGGTCAAACTGGAGGACGGCTGCTGTTCTCTGCGTCCCATTGCCGGGACCCGCCGTCGGGGCGCCACTCCCGCTCAGGATCGGGCGCTTGCCGATGAACTATTGCGGGACGAAAAGGAGCGGGCGGAGCATCTGATGCTGGTCGATCTCGGGCGGAACGACCTTGGTCGGGTGGCCCGCCCGGGGAGTGTGCAGGTGAAATCCTTCATGACTGTGGAGCGTTACAGCCACGTTATGCATCTGGTCAGTTCCGTGGATGCTGTGATGGCGGAAGATTTGGATGCGTTTGATCTGGTTCGGGCGGTGTTTCCGGCGGGGACGTTGTCCGGGGCACCGAAAATCCGGGCCATGGAATTGATCGGGGAACTGGAGCAGACCCCGCGCGGCGTATACGGTGGCGCAGTTGGTTATTTCAGCTATACCGGAAATCTGGACCTGGCCATCACAATCCGCACGCTGGAATTGCATGATGGCCGGGTGACGGTGCAGACGGGGGCCGGAATTGTGTACGATTCGGATCCGGATCGGGAGTATGAAGAGACGTTGAACAAAGCCGCCGCGGTTTTTACGGCAATCCGTCTGGCCGCGAACGGATTGGAACTGGAATGACGAAGGAGGTGCCGCGATGATTCTGGTCATTGATAATTACGATTCATTCACCTACAATCTGGTGCATTTGCTGTATACCCTGACGCCGCAGGTACTGGTGCGGCGCAATCGGGAAATTACCGTGGACGAAGTCTTGGCGCTGCGTCCGGAGGCGATCGTGCTTTCCCCGGGCCCCGGACGGCCGGAGAAGGCCGGCATCATGCCGGAATTGATCCGGCGTGCCTTCCGGGAGATCCCGCTGCTCGGCGTCTGTCTGGGGCATCAGGCGATCGGACAGGCGTTCGGCGGCGAGGTAGTCGGCGCCAAAGAGATCATGCACGGGAAATCCTCGGACATCTTTCATGACGGAAAAGGGGTGTTTGCCGGACTGGAATCGCCGTTTCGGGCGGTACGGTATCATTCACTGGCGCTGCGAGAAGCGTCTCTGCCGCCGGAGCTGGAGGTGACGGCCCGGACGGCGGATGGGGAGGTTATGGGGATCCGGCATCGGGAATTTCCGGTGGAGGGGATTCAGTACCACCCGGAATCGATCATGACTGCTACCGGAAAGCGCCAGCTGGCTAATTTCGTCCGGATGGCCGGAGCATATCGCCGCGGTACTAGTGGAAGGGGGTGAACATGCTGCGGGAATTTCTGGAAAAAGTGCTGGCCGGACACGACCTTACCGCCGGAGAGATGGAGCGCGTGGTCGCATTGCTGACCGGCGGCGAAGTCCCGCACGTACAGATCGGTGCCTTCCTCGCCGCACTGCGGATGAAGGGCGAATCCCGTTCTGAACTAGTTGGAGCTGCCCGAATGTTGCGGCGTCATGCCACCTTTATCGACTGTGGCTGTCGGGACGTGGTGGATGTGGTAGGTACCGGCGGAGACGGGGGGATTTCGTTCAACATTTCGACGACGTCGGCCCTGGTGGCGGCGGGCGCGGGAGTGGTGGTCGCCAAACACGGAAACCGGGCGGTTTCCGGCAAATGCGGATCAGCCGACGTGCTGGCGGAACTGGGGTTCAATCTGGAGACGACGCCGGCGCAGATGGAGTATTCGATCCGGGAACACGGTATCGGTTTCCTCTTCGCGCAGAAAATGCACCCTATGCTCGGTGCCGTGGCGGTTTTACGGCGGGAATTGCGGGTACGCACGATCTTCAACATGCTCGGGCCGCTCTGCAATCCGGCAGGAGCCTCCGCCATGGTGCTGGGGGTTTACGACGCCGGACTGACGGAATTGTTTGCCGAGGCGTTGGCTGATCTCGGGATCCGCCGGGCCATGGTGGTGCACGGGCACGACGGGCTGGATGAGATCAGTTGCGCCGCACCGACCCGGGTGACGGAGTTGAAGAACGGAACCCTGACCAGTTACGAACTCTTTCCGGAGATGCTGCTGGGGCGGGCGTTTCCCGCCGGATCATTGCGAGGCGGCGATGCGGCGGAAAACGCCGCGGTGCTGCTCGACGTGCTGGAAGGGCGTGATCACGGTGCTCCACAGGCGGTGGTGCTGCTGAACGCGGGTGCGGCGATTTATGTCGGCGGCCTGGCGGAATCGCTGCAGGAGGGGATGGCACGTGCCGCCGCCGCCATCGATTCCGGCGCGGCCCGGGAGAAACTGCGATTGCTGATTGAGGAGAGCCTGTGATGAGCGACATTTTGAAAACCATTGCAGAACGTACACGTCGACGGGTGGCAACGGCGAAACTGGCCGTGCCCGTTGCCATGCTGGAAGCGCACCTGGAGACTCTGTCGCCGTGTCGGGATTTTCCGGCGGCGCTGCGGGGAAAGGGCACGCGGGTGATTGCCGAACTCAAAGCTGCTTCTCCTTCCAAAGGGGTGATTCGGACAGATTTTCCGGTGGCGGAGCTGGCGCGGGAGTTGGAGTTGGCGGGGGCGGCGGCGCTGTCGGTGCTGACAGAACCGGAATTTTTCCGCGGTCGCCTGGAGAATCTGGAGCTGGCGCGGCGGGAAGTCCGGATTCCGCTGTTGCGCAAGGACTTTGTTGTGGATGAATATCAATTGCTGGAAGCGCGTGTCGCCGGTGCCGACGCGGTACTGCTGATCGCGGCGCTGCTGACGCCGGAAGAATTGCACCGCCTGACTGACCGGGCGCACCGGCTGGGATTGGCGGTGCTGGGCGAAGCCCATGACGAGGCAGAGCTGGGGATGCTGCTGGATTCCGGTGTGGACATGATCGGGGTCAATGCCCGTGACCTTCGCACCTTCCGAACCGATCTTGCCACGACGGCCCGATTGTTGCAACGGATTCCGCCGGAACGCCTTCCCGTGGCGGAAAGCGCGATCCGCGACCGGGCCGATGTGAGGGGCATGGAAGCAGCCGGAGCCGCCGCGCTGCTGGTCGGGGAAACGCTGATGCGCGCTCCGCATCCGGGCATGGCGCTGAAAGGATTGCTGGGATGAACATTCCGGTCAAAATCTGCGGGCTGACCCGGCGCTGCGACGTCGAACTGGCCGTGGAACTGGGCGCGGCGTATGTCGGATTCGTCCTGGCTCCGGAATCCCCACGCCGGGTGACTCCGGATGCGCTGGCCGGTCTGACCCGGGATCTGCCGCGGAGCGTGCGGCGGGTCGGGGTTTTCGTCGATGCTTCCCCTGCATTCATCCGGGAAGCCGCGGCGGCAGGCCAGCTGGATGTCGCGCAGTTGTACGGCGGCGATTCGGCCGCGTTCATCCGGGAACTGCCGGAGCTGGAAATCTGGCGGGCGGTCCCGGTAACCGGCCCGTCGGCGGTGGCGGCGTTCGCGGAAGATCCGGCGGCACGGCTGGTGGCGGATGCCGCACGCGGCGGTTCCGGCGTCCGCTGCGACTGGGAAGCTGCGGCGGAACTGGCCCGTCGCCGGTCGCTGCTGCTGGCGGGCGGATTGACGGCTGCCAATGTGAGGGAGGCCATTCGCCGGGTGCGGCCGGCGGGGGTGGATCTTTCCAGTGGCGTGGAATCGGTCCCGGGGGTGAAGAGTACGGAAAAATTACGGGAATTTTTTGATATTTTCAATCATATGGAGGAGTTATGAAAACCCATTACGGTATTTATGGCGGGCAGTATGTGGCGGAAACCCTGATGCCGGTACTGCAGGAGGTGGAGACTGCCTATGAATCGGCCCGGCGTGATCCGGCATTCGTGCGGGAACTGGCGGAGCTGTTGACGGATTACGTCGGTCGGGAGTCACCGCTTTATTTCGCACGCAATCTGACGCGGTATTGCGGAGGAGCGCGCATTTTTCTCAAGCGGGAGGATCTCAACCATACCGGTGCACACAAGGTGAATAACACGATCGGACAGGCATTGCTGGCCCGGCGCATGGGCAAAAGGCGACTGATCGCAGAAACCGGCGCGGGAATGCACGGAGTGGCGACGGCGACGGTGGCGGCGCTTTTCGGCATGGAGTGCGAGGTGTTCATGGGGGCGCTCGATGTGAAGCGGCAGGCCCCCAATGTCGAGCGCATGCAGGTGCTCGGTGCCAAAGTAACGGCGGTCGACGCCGGTTCCGCCACCCTCAAAGACGCGATGAACGAGGCGATCCGTGACTGGACGGCGACGGCGGATCACACGTTTTATGTAATCGGCACGGTGGCCGGGCCTTATCCTTATCCACGGATCGTGCGGGATTTTCAGTCGGTTATCGGTTGTGAAACGCGGCGGCAGTGTCTGGAGAAGACCGGAAAACTTCCAGATGAAGTGATCGCCTGCGTCGGCGGCGGCAGCAATGCGATGGGGATGTTTGCCGGATTTCTGGATGATGCATCGGTCAAGCTCACCGGCGTGGAGGCGGGCGGTGAGGGGCTGGAAACCGGACGTCACGCGGCCAGCATCAACGGCGGGCGTGTCGGTGTGTTGCACGGCAGCAAATGTTATCTTTTGCAGGATCGGGATGGCCAGATTCTGGAAACGCATTCGGTTTCGGCGGGGCTGGACTATCCCGGCGTCGGGCCGGAACACTGCCTGCTGGCGGATACGAAACGGGCACGTTACACGACGGTGAACGATGAAGAGGCGATCCGCGCCTTCGAACTGTTGTCGCGCCTGGAAGGAATTATTCCGGCGCTGGAGTCGTCCCATGCAGTAGCGCAGGTGCTTCGGACGGCCGGAACGTATTCTCCGGATGCCGTGATCGTCGTCAATCTTTCCGGACGCGGCGACAAGGATATGGACAGTGTCCGGCGTTACCGGGAAACACACCCTGGAGAAGCAGCAACCAATCAATCAGAAACACAGGAGTGAGAAACATCATGGATCGCATTGCAGGAATTTTTGAACGCTGTCGGAAAGAGGAACGGCCGGCACTGACGGTGTTTGCCACTTGCGGCTGCCCGTCTCCGGAAGAGAGCGTGGAACTGATGGAGGAGATCATTGCGCGAGGGGCGGACATTCTGGAAATCGGCGTACCGTTTTCCGACCCGATGGCGGACGGGGCAGTTATTCAGCAGGCTTCCGATCTGGCGCTGCGGCAGGGAATGACGCTGGAAAAAGTCCTGGAGACGGCCGGCCGTCTCCGGGCACATCATCCGGAAACCGGACTCATTCTTTTCAGTTATTTCAATGTTCTGCTGCAGTATGGACTGGAACGGTTGACCTCACGTCTTGCCGAGCTGGATGTGGACGGTGTGCTGGTGGTGGATCTGCCGTTTGAGGAGCGTGACGAACTGCTGCCGCACTGCCGGGCTCACGGCCTGCATTTGATTAATCTGGTGTCTCCGGCGACGCCGCCGGAGCGGATGCGGCGCATTGTCGCTGATGCTACCGGTTTCGTCTACTATGTGATGGTGTGCGGAGTGACCGGGACGCGCGATGAGTTGCCTCCGGAACTGGCAGACAATCTGAACCGGCTGCGTACGGTCAGCCCGGTACCGGTGGCGGCGGGGTTCGGAATCGCTTCTGGCGAGGCTGCCCGGATGGTCGGACGATACGCGGACGGGGTGATTGTCGGCTCTGCCGCAATGCGTCCGGCAATTTCCGGACGTTCTTTTCCGGAAATCCGCAAGGAAGTGGGAGCACTGGTCGCTTCTCTGCGGTAACTGCCCGAGGCGGCAGAGCAGTTTCGAGGAGGCCGGAACGTATTGGAAAGAAACTTCTGGAATAGATAAATACAACCATCTGAAATATAGTCGTGTTTATAAAAAAAGCGCAGGAGAAACCTGAAAAAATACTTGCTTCCCGGCCCGGCTGAGGTTATTTTAAACCGGAGGGAACAACAGGACTGGGTTGAGGTGGATCATGGATGTGCTTTTACGACCGCTGAGTCTGGGCGGAGCGGGGCTCCGGGGACAGATCGGTACCGGATTGACGCCGGAGGCGGTGATGAATTTCGCCTCCGCTTTCGGGACGCTTCACGCCGGGCGCGGCGTATTGCTCGGGATCGATACCCGACCGTCGTCGCAGATGCTGCGCCAGGCGGTAATTGCCGCATTGTGCGGCTGCGGCTGCCGGGTGATTGACGGCGGTGTGATGCATGCTGGGATGATGCATGTACTGATTCCCCGGCTCGGTTTGGATGGTGGTTTGCTGATTACCGGCGGCCATCAGGCGGCGGGATGGAATGCGATCATTCCCATGGATGCCGAGGGGGCCTATTACGATGATCTGCGGCGCGGGGAACTTTTCGATCTTTATCACGGAAAACGTTTTTTTGAGGCAGGTTACGATCAGGTCGGGACTGTAGAGCCGCTGCCGGAACGGGCGGAGCGGTGGTATTGGGAATTCGTGGAGCGTTCGGTGGACTCCAGTGCGATACACCGCGCCGGCTTAACTTTGATCGGAGATTTCTGCAATGGGGCCGGCAGCAGCATGGCGGCAAAATTCGCCTCGCTCTTTGGCATACGGCTGATCGCGGTCAACGATTCTCCGGGCGGCAGTCTGCCGCGTGATCCGGAGCCGCGCCCCCGCAGCGAATCGCCGATCCGTGCCGTGATTGAACCGTTAGGCGCGGCCGCAGGGCTGGTGTTCAACAGCGACATGAGCCGAATGGGGATTCTGACCGACGGCGGAGAACCGCTTTCGGAAGAGATGACGTTTCCCCTGGCAGCGGACTATCTGCTGGAAAAATGGGGAGCCGGTGCTGTGGTGGTCGGGAACTGTTGCAGCAGTCGCACCCTGGATGATGTGGTGCGCCGTCGAGGCGGCCTGCTGGAGAAGGTAAAGGTCGGTCAGGCGCAGGTGGTTGCCGGTATGAAGCGGCTGGACTCTTCCCTGGGCGGAGAGGGCAGCGGAGCGTTTACCTTCGGTACGTTGCGGGGGTTTGACGGTTTTCTGATGGCGGCGCTGCTTCTGGAGATGATTGCGGTGCGCGGCCAGCCGTTGAGCATGCAGCTGCGCAACCTGTCCCGCTACCATATTGTCAAGAAAACCATTCCCTGCCGGTCATCGCACGGTTATGCGCTGCTGCGTCGGTTGAAGGGACGGTTTGGAGATGCGAAAGTCAGCGAGATCGATGGATTGCGGTTTGACTGGGAGGACGGCTGGCTGAGTTTGCGGCTTTCCTCGACGGAGCCGGTGATCCGGTTGATTTCGGAGTCGAAACGCAAAAGCACGGCGCAGGAGCGGGCCTGGCAGGCACGCTCTCTGCTGGAAAATCGGGTGGGAAAATGAATCAGAACGGCGGTTTTCTGAAATTTTCCGAAAGCGGTGTACGGGGTGTAGTCGGTACGGGCCTGACTCCGCGTCTGGTGGCGGATCTGGCAACTGCTTTCGGGCTCTATCAGGGGGGCGGCCGGGTGGTGATCGGGCGCGATACCCGTCCTACCGGCGAAATGCTGGAACGCGCAGCCGTGGCGGGATTGCTGGCTGCCGGCTGTCAGGTGATCTGCCTCGGGGTAGTACCGACGCCGACGGTTCAGCTGATGGTACGGGAATTGGGGGCGGTCGGCGGCATCGCTGTTACCGCCAGTCATAACCCGGTGGAGTGGAATGCGCTGAAATTTGCTGGAAGCAACGGGACGTTTCTGGATGCGACAGAAGTGTCGGAGTTGTTCGACGTCTACAGCCAGGGCGGATACGAATACGCGCCGGAGAGTGAGTTGCGGGATGTCAGCCAGTATGCGCGGGCATTTGCGGATCATTCCCGGAAAATTTTTCAGGCCGTGGATGCCAAGACAATCCGGAACCGGCGGCTGAAAGTCGCTGTCGACTGCTGTAATGGCGTCGGTGCGCTGTACTCTCCGGGCTTTCTGGAGAAACTTGGTTGCGAGGTGCTGGCGTTGAACGATACGCCGGATGGTTTGTTCCGGCGTGCGCCGGAGCCGCTGCCGGAGCATCTGGGGGAACTGGCAGAGCTGGTGCGCCGTGAACGGTGCGATATTGGTTTCGCCCAGGATCCGGACGGGGACCGGTTGACGCTGGTGGACAATACCGGTCGGGTATTGAGTCCGCAGCTGACGGTGGCGCTCGCTCTGGAACATATTCTGGAAGCTTATCCCGGGCCGGTTGCAGTCAATCTGCAGACCACCCATCTGGTGGATCGGATTGTAGCGGAATGCGGAGGGGAGCTTTTTTATTCGAAGGTCGGTGAAATTAATGTGGTTCAGCGGATGCGCGAATGCGGGGCGGCGATTGGCGGCGAAGGGAATTGCGGCGGCATCATCTGGCGCCGGGTGCACCCGGGCCGGGACAGTTTTTCCGGGATGGCGATCATGCTGGAGATGTTGGCGCTTTCCGGAGAAAAGTTGTCGGATATCGTGGACAGTTTGCCGCCGTGCTGCAATCGGTCGCTGCGGTTTGATGCCTCACCGCTGGAGGCGCGGCGGGTGGTGGAAACGCTCTGCCGCCGATATGAGGCGGAACGGCCGTTGACTTTCGACGGCTTCCGGCTCAATCGTCCGAATGGCTGGGTCCTGGTGCGTTCGTCCAATACCGAGCGGATCCTCCGGCTCAATGTTGAGAGCGAGACAGAGGCGGAAACGGAAGCGCTTCTGACACGTTTCGCCGAAGAGATTAAAGAGATATTGAAAGAGACGCCATGAAGCGGGAACCGAAGTTTTATATTTTTGACATGGATCATACCCTGATCAATGCGGATTGTGATGTTACCTGGAAGAGTTACGGGGTTGCCGCCGGGATTGCACCGGAAAATGCGTTGGAGTTGGCGGATGCATTTTATCGGCAGTATCAGGCCGGGACACTGGATCCGGAGGAGTTCATGCAATTCCAGTTTCGTGAATTCATCGGGCATTCACGGGCGGAGATGGAAAAACATGCGCATGCTCATTTCGAGCAGTTTATTCGTTCCCGGTGTTACGTTGCCGCACAGAATCTGGTAAAATCGTTGCTGGCATGCGGCACCCCGGTGGCAATCCTGACCTCAACCAATACGACACTGGCGCGGCCGGTGGCCGATTATTTCGGTATTCGCGAAGTGATGGGCACGACGCTGGAGTTGGTGGACGAACGTTACACGGGACGGATCGTCGGAGACTACACCGTCGGTGCCGGGAAAATCGCTCCGGCGGAAGATTTCGCACGGCGATGCGGTGGGACGCTGGAGGAGCTGGCCTATTACGGGGACAGTATCAACGATCTGAATCTGCTGGAACGGGTTGGTTTTCCCGTAGCCGCCAACCCGGATGAGACCTTGCGGAGAGTTGCCGCGGAGCGGGGATGGCCTGTGATTGATTTCGGGTTGCTCTGATTTGCGAAAAAAACTGCACATCAAAGCTGGATTTTTGAGGAGAGCGGATCAGAGAGGCCGGGCATCCCGACAGGAAAGAGGAGAAAAAAACGGGAATCGGAGCAATATCAGGCCCTGATTCGACGTTTTCCCGAACAGAATGACCCCGGATGGTTGTCAACAGACGATCCCGGGGTCAGGATGTTTGGCAGAGGTGTGATGATGAAGAGGAGTATATTCTGGTCTGCGACGGCGGCTGCCGTCGGTTTGTTTATCCTGCCCTGGAATGCGTGGGCTTATCTGGATCCTGGAGCCGGGAGTATGGCGATACAGGCTCTGGCCGCGGCGATTTTCACGGTGGCGGTGTTTTTCCGGCAGATCCGGAACCGGGTCTGTTCCCTCTTCCGGAGGAGCAGCCGCCATGATAAACAGTAAATGCCGTCCGGAATGTTTTTCCTATCGGGATCCCGCCGGAGGGGCGATACGGGTCGGGGATGCGTTTTTCCGCCGGATCACTGCTTCCGGATGGGAGGACTGGCGCCGGTTCAACGATTCCGGACTGGCGAAGGATCTGGTGGCGGACGGCTGGCTGCTGCCGTTCGGCGATGCGGAGAAACAACCGTCCGGAGAATGGTTGGCGCCGGTGGAGACATTGGATTTCGTCTCCTATTCTTATGAGTGGGCGTTTGGACAGCTCCGGGATGCTGCGGTGCTGACGCTGGAGCTGCTGCTGCGGGCATTGGAGTACGGTATGACGCTCAAAGATGCCTCTTCCTGCAATGTCCAGCGCCATCGAGGGCGAATGATTTTTATGGACCACGGTTCTTTCACCCTCTATCGCGAGGGCGAGGTCTGGGCGGGGTATCGTCAGTTCGTCTCGCATTTTCTCGGACCGCTGCTGCTGATGGCCCGGGGGGATCGGCGACATCAGTTGCAGCTGCGTAATTTCCCGGATGGATTGCCGCTGGATTATGTGGCGGGAGCATTGCCACAACGTTGTTTGTTGTCGCTGCCGGCGCTGGTTCATATTTATGGTCATGCCTGGTTTCAAAAGCGGTTGCAGGATACTGCCGATCTGCGCCAGCCGGAGATCCGTCCGCTGCCGAAGAAGCGCTTTCAAATCCTGCTGCTTTCTCTGCGGGATTTTCTTGCGGGGCTGAAGTCTCCTTCCGAATCCGGGGAATGGAGCGATTACTATGAGCATACCAGTTATTCCGAAACGTCATTCCTGGACAAGCAGCGGATTGTGCGCGAACTGTGCCGGGAAGTTGCTCCGCACCGGGTGGTTGATCTGGGAGCGAATACTGGAGTGTTTTCCCGGATTGCCGCGGAAACGGCAGAAGTGGTCATCGCCGCGGATGTGGATTTCCCGGCCGTGGACCGGTTGTACGGACAGTTGCAGCAGGGGGCCGGTGGAGAACGGATTTATCCGCTGCAGCAGGATTTGTGCTGCCCGTCGCCGGGACTCGGCGTGTTGAATCGGGAACGGCTGCCGTTTCTGGAGCGGGCCCGGGGGGATCTGGTGTTGGGTCTGGCACTGATTCACCACCTGGCAATCGGCAATAACTGGCCGCTGCCGCTGGTGGGAGCATTGTTTGCGGAACTGGCGCCGGTTGCACTGGTGGAATTTGTGCCGAAGGCGGATAGACAGGTGAAGCGGTTGCTGCGGACCCGGCGGGATATTTTTCCTGAATACGGACGGGACGGGGTGCTGGCGGCATTCGGACGGTATTACCGGCGGGTAAAGACTTTCCCGATTGCAGGATCGGAGCGGGAGCTTTTTCTGTTCGACGGGAGGATCGAATGAAAAAAATAATCGGCCTCTTAAACCGATTACGGCGGCGGATTTCACCACGGGTCTGGTCCGCGGCGGGCGGAGGCGCATTGGTGGCGGGCTCCCTGCTGCTGCCGGGGATTGATCTATATTGCTGCAATGCGGGGGAGTTGAACTTCCGATTAGGGGACTTTCTGCCGTTTTTGCTCTGTTTGACGGTGTTGCTGGCATTGCTGCTGATGATGTTGCAGCTGGCATTCCGGCGTTTTTTCACGGTCGTGAATGCGGCGGTGATAGGGGTCGGATTGCTGATCTGGGTGCAGACAACGTTTCTGAAGAATGATTTCGGAGTGGTGGATGGGGCGATCCCGGACTGGAAGGGACTGGAGTTCTTCGTGGTGCTGGAGCTGGTGATTTTGCTGGCGTTGTTTGCGGGGGTGCTCTGGCAGCGGCGCTGGTGTTCGGCCTGTGGTGCGCAGATTGCCGGGATTGTGTTGCTGGCTCAGCTGGTGCCGGTGGGGGTGCATCTGACACAGAGTTTTTCTGAGGAATATCAAAATCATACCTATAGTCTGAATTCTCAGAATATGTTCCTTTTTGCACCCCGTGACAATGTGGTGCTGATTCTCATGGATGCGGTGGGGCGGGAGGTGTTTCAACGGGTATTGGAATCACATCCCGACGTCGAGGAGATCTTTCAGGATTTCAACTGTTTTATCCGTACGATCAGTCCGACGCCGCTGACGCGTTTCGCGGTTTCGGGGCTGCTCAGCGGGGTGACTTACAGCGGGAATTATGTCGATGCGGCTAACGAGGAACATAATGCATATTTACGGGCCTCCGCCTTGGCTCCCGGTTCGCTGTGGCAGACTCTGGGGGCGGCCGGTTATCGCCGGGAGGCGTATCCATTCATCGTGCCGACGGTCTGGTTGGATCCGGCGTTGGTGGATAATCTGGAACCGTGGAAGGAAGAGGCGATTTCGTTGCGTCCCTGGCTGGAATTATGGAATCTTCGATGCATGCCGTTGATTTTAAAACCATGGGCTCATCGGCGGGCGCAGAAGATTTTAAATGATTATGGCGTACAGGATCCTCACGTTCTGAAGGCAAAAGGCCGGCAGCTGCCCCGTGATTTGCAACTGTTACAGCGGATGCGGGAGGAGAGCGCGACGGGAGAGCGGGACAAGATATTTAAATATCTCCATTTTCAAGGGGCGCATGTGCCGTTGGCGTTGGACGGGCAGATGAATCCCGTCCCGGAAGGGAGTCTGCCGCTGGATGAACAAGTGGAAGGTGTGCTGCGGATTTTCGGTGAAGTGATACGGATTTTGAAGAAACTCGGCGTTTACGATAACGCCTTGATTGTGATTGCCGGCGATCATTCCGAACGGTACGGGGCAGATACCGTTACCCTGATCAAGCGGCGCGGTGAAACAGGCGAACAGATGCGCACGATTCACCGGGCGGTATTTCTGCCGGAGCTGGCGGAGACGATCCGGCGTCTGGCATTGGGAGAAGGGGATAAGGGAACTGTTTTTGACGAAAAGCGTCCTGGGCAGGAAGCCCGCTGGCAGGAAGTCGCCGCTCATCGCCAGCCGACGGCTCTGTTGAAGCTGACGGGGTGGGAACCGGTCAATGCGGAAGAATTCAGGCTTCCGGAAGAGAAAATGCTGAACCGCCGGTTTCTTAATGGATATGGCGAACGGGATGGGGAGCAGCTGCTGCTGATTGTGCATGATCTTCCACTGGAAGAAATTTGGGTAGAAGGAATGGCATCTCCGGAAGTGTTTCTGGGGGATCCCTGTTCCGGAAAGGTATTGTATCGCAGCTTGCTGCACAGAGCGGATGCGCACTCCAGAACCACCTCGCCGATCTGCTTTCGCATGTCGTTCGCAGATATTCCGGACGGCATTTATCGCTGGCATCTGCGGGGGAGGGATCGGTATGGAGAGCTCTCCGGTCAATATTTTTTCTCCAGCCTGATTCAGGTCAGTGGCGGTCAGTGGACGCTGATTGGAAAGTCGCCGCCGAGTGTACCGAGTCGGCTGAAAATCGGGGATGATATTCTGTTACGCGGCGACCGGTATTGGCCGCAACTGGATCTGATCCGGGTCGGGAATCAGGATTTTGATCAATTTGATTTTTATCCAAGCAGTCGCCTGGTCCTGCGGCTGCCGGAGCACGATGGAGCGCTTCGCTTGCTTTTTACAGTGGCTCATGGGCGTTTCGGTCTGACGTCGGTTCAGCCCGGCGCTGCGGGGATGAGTTTCTCTCCATGGATGCTGAAGCAGATGGAGGCGGATCAGGAATTTTCTCTGGTGATTCCGGAGGAAGAGGTGCGGCGTGGAGAATTGACGTTGCGGTTTCAGTTTCAGGTATCTCCTGCGGTACGTCCTTATTTCAGTCTGTCCCGCATCCGGGTAGAAGCGGCGGAGTGATGTCGGAGAAGAGCTTTCCGTATCTCTGAGTATGTGCTTTTTTGCAAAAAATATGTGAAGAGAGAAGATTCGTCTTTGTAAAAAGCGCAGCAGAGAATATATTCCGACATCAACGACAGTTTGTGACAACAGAAGGAGTTCCGAAACATGCGCTTAAAACTTTTATCCATAGCCATCGTTGTTATCCTGGCCGGTTGGTGCACAGGATGTGCCATGTCAAAAGAAGGAGGGCCTTCCGTGGATGCTTTAAAATCAATCTCTTCTCCGGTGGAACCAGTCGCTTATGCCGGGAAACCCATGCTGCCGGCCAAACCACAGCGGATTACCGTCAGTCTGGTGGCCCCTTTTGCCGTGCAGGAGAACCTGCATGGAGAAGAGGCGCTGGCCTTCATGAAGAAATTCTGGAGCCAGGCATTGGAACCGATCCTGCCGAACCGCCCGGATCTGATCGTGCTGCCGGAGGCTTGTGACCGCTTCCCGAGGCATACGATGGAGGAACGGTTCCGGTGGTACGAGTACCGGGGAGATCAGATGCGGGATTTCTTTCGGGATATTGCCCGGGCAAATCATTGCTATATTGCTTATTCCGCCGCACGCCGGATGCCGGATGGCAGTTACCGGAACTCGACCCAGCTGATCGGCCGGGACGGCGAAATCGTCGGCATTTATAACAAGAATCATCTGGTACCGGCAGAGACCACCGAGGGGAAAATTCTCTGCGGCAAAGATGCACCGGTTTTCGAAACGGATTTCGGCCGGGTGGCCATGGCAATCTGCTTTGACCTCAATTTCGACGAACTTTTGCGGAAATATGCGGCACAGCGGCCGAACTTGATTATTTTTTCCTCCATGTACCATGGCGGGCTGATGCAGAATTACTGGGCCTACCAGTGCCGCAGTTATTTCGTCGGCGCCTTCGCCTACGAAAGCACGGTGGTCAATCCGGTAGGGACGACGATCGCACGCAGTACTAATTATTATCAGACCGTTACCACGACAATCAATCTGGATTACCAGGTGGTGCATCTGGATGAAAACTGGGAAAAGCTGGTGGCTCTCAAGAAAAAATACGGTCCCGGCGTCACGGTGTTCGATCCCGGATTTGTCGGCGCGGTTCTGGTGACTTCCGAACTCCCCGACGTCAGCGCCAGGCAGATGATCGAAGAGTTTCAGATGGAAACCTGGGACGAATATTATGAACGGAGTATGCGTCATCGTCATACCCCGGGTAATATGGAGCCGTGATTTTCTGACGGGTTCCCCGGAAAAGAGGCCTTTCCCAATGGCTGACCGGGGAGCCGTATCGAAGGGCAGGGGGGAATCTTACCGGCCAACCTGAAAGGACAGCCGGACATCGGTGCCGGGACAGGGGGCGTGCTGTTCTTTCCAGGTGCCGGGGATCCAGTTTCGATGACGGTCGAGCATCACTTCGTAACTGCCGGGCTTACCGGCCAGAATGGCGTCAAACTCTTTTTCCGCTCCGGAAATGCCGACCTGTCGACCGTTTTCAATGCGAACCTCTCCCAGCGTTTCCCGCAGTTCCGGAGACAGACTGACCCGGATACGCTCAAGGCGGGGACGGATTTCCAGAATCCGGCTGGTGGCATTCCATTTTTCCAGGGCCAGAATCTGAGGGGCAGTCAGACCGCGTTTCCAGGGAATCTGCCGCTCCGGCGGCGGTTCCGGAAGTTTTCCCAGAAGTTCTTCCAGCTGCTGCCGGGCCTCCGGTGTGAGTTCTTCTGCACGGACAAGACAGTATAAATCAAAATAACGTTCCGACCAGGCCAGAGGAACCCCATCCCGGTCTAGAAGACGAGCGCGTGGCGCGTAATATTCCGCCTGATACAGGGCGAGTTTTCTTCCCAGTTCCAGATATTTCTCCCGTTCCGGACCGGCCAGAGTGAAATTCATCGCCAGGGCGGCGGCCAGCCAGGCCCCCAGCAGGGCACTCAGAATGAAACAGCGTTTTCGAAAAGAGCGACCGTCATTCATACGAATCCTCCTGTTCAGGCATGGCGTCGCCGTTCCGGCGGCGGAATCCTGTGGCCGACAAATTGAACCAGCGGAATCAACAGCAGAAACAACACGGCAGCTCCGATGAAGACCGCCCGGACATTGTTGTCAAACACCCGGATCATGCCCCCGCCCAACAGAGCCCCAAGCGTCCAACCCATGGCTTTGAAACAGGCTGCCCAGCCGAAGTAACGGCCATGTTCTTTTTCCGGGGTAACTCCCGCCAGCCAGGATTGCAGCAGCGGTTCGATTCCTCCCGCGGCCAGGACCATCAACGTCCGGAATGTAAGCAAAAACCCGAAACTTCCGGCCAGCGCCTGCGGAATGCGCAGCAGGCCTGCAATCAGAATGGCGGCCAACAGGACTTTCAGCAGTTTCATCCGGTCGGCGATGTAACCCAGTGCCAATCCGGATAGGATCGCCGCCGCGGAACAGTATCCGCTGATATGGCCGCTCCAACGCAGTGCCAGAACATTGTCGTTGACGATATGGTCCACCAGCACCGGCACGAAGGGGCCATCGAAATCCCGGCAGAGACTCATGCAGACGAACAACAACATCAGATACCATACTTTGCCGAACCGGGGAAGCCGGAAGGTGAAGTTCCGGCGCATGCGCGCCAGAGGCGCAGGGTGACGGCGGAAATTTTCCCGTACGCCCAGCACCAGTATTCCCGCCGTTCCCAGAAACGCGCCACCGACGCCGAACGTGGCGTTGAATCCGATCCAGTTAACGATGTCTCCTCCCAGAAACTGACCGATCATCATTCCGCTGAACAAAGCCGAAGCGATCGCTCCCAATGCGAATGTCCGATGCCGGGCCGGGGTCGTGCTCAGCACCAGCGTCTGTGCCGCCGTTACCGTTCCGGTCATCGCTCCCAGGAGCAGCCGGTGAAAAATCAGCAACTCCGGATTGTGAATGAGCCCCATGAGGGGAATCAGCGCTGCGGCTGCGAAGTTCGCCCGCAGCAGCATCATCCGGCGTCCGAACAGATCGGCGGCCATCCCCCAGATCGGCGAGGCGACGGCGAAGCTCAGATTGCCTGCGGCGGCGAACAGTGCGACATACCAGCTCAGCTGCTCCCCGGATACGCCGATCGCCTTGAAGTAAAACGGCATAAAGGTATAAGCGGAACTGAATGCCGCCATGGAGAGAAACTGGGAAAACCAGATCAGCGTCAGATTTTTCTTCCAGCCTGTGTCCGTCGTCATGGCTGAGCGGCCGGTCGGGAGCCGGCAATTTCTCGCAGACTTTGCAGCAGCTGCGGATAATTGACGGGGCGCTGCAACACCCGCATTCCGGGGAAGAGCGACAGATGCCGCCGGTACTGTTCCAGCTGATCATTGACCAGAATGAATACGGCTGTCTGTGCCGCAACGGCATCGGAAAGGAATTTTTCCAATTCCGGCGTGCGCGCATGAAAACCGGATGCTCCCGGGGCAATCAGCACGGCATCGTATTCCGCCGGAGACGGATATTCAGTCAGGCGATCCGGGGGGGGCAGTGTCCGGATATCCGTTTTCGGCAGCAGCGCGCACAAAATGGCCGCAAAATCCCGGTTCGCATCCAGCAGCAGCAGGCGGCGCGGCTCCTGCAGATTTCCGGTGGATGGGTGCTGGGTATGATGCAATCCTGCGGTCGTATTGGCGAAACGGATGGCGCCGGCACCGGCTGAGACATGTTGCGGCACGGCAGCCTCTTCCAGCACCAGGCATAATTCGGCGGTGTCTTTTTCATGTACTTCCAGGCGGCCATTGATGGTGGCGGCCTGGGTTTCCACAAAGAGCAGACCGAGGATAACGCGTTCCGGCGGCGTGCCGTGCTGATGGTTCCGCCGATAAGCATGGAACCATTCCGCCAGCGGATTTTTACGGACAACGGGGCCGATTTCCCGGATCTTGAAAAGGGTATTATGCAGATCGTGTTCGCAGGAAATTTCCACGGAATTTCCCGGTGCGGCGGTGTGCCCCACCGCCCGGATCAGAATGGTCAGCAATTGAAACAGCAATGCCCGGTCGGTTACCAGTTCTTCCGGGGCGTCGGAGGAGAAGCGTTTGACCAGCGTCACGTCTTTTTCCAGCAGATACCGGGTGTTATACTCCGTCAATTGGCGAATCAGCGCGGTGAGGTCGAAGGGGGATTCGATACGGTCCCGGTTTCCCTGCGCACCGAGCGCACCGATGTCCAGGAGACGTTCCAGAAGTCGCTCCGTCGTATGCAGGTTATGGCCGATGGCGGCGATCCATTCCTCCCGTTCCGGGGCATCCGGGCGGGTTTTCAGGAGGTATTCATAACCGGCAAGGGCGTTGAGCGGTATCCTCATATCCGGAAGCATCCGGGTGAGAATCTGGCTGCGCAGTTCGCCGTTGCCGTCTCCGGTACGGAAATGATCTTCCTGCTGGCGGCTGCTGCGCAAGCGGGTATCCGCGCTCTGCAGCCGATCCCGCAACAGATTCAGCGAACGGACAAGATTGGGAAAGGCATTACGCCGGGTACCGTCATTTTTCAACGGAGCGGGAAATTCTCCGCGTGCCAGCCGGTCAGCAAATTCCTCCAGCTCCTCCAGCGGCTGGATCAGTCTCCGATAGATGCGGCGGCTGATGAGGAGCCCTCCCGCGGCCAGCCAGACTCCCAGGACGGCGGCAGCTGCGGGAAACAGGCGGTTATCGGGAAAAAATCCCCACAGAAACAGCAGGATGACGCACACAATGAACAGCAGCGCCAGAAACAGAACCAGACGGAAAAATCTCGCGGAAATCGTTCCGGGGGGCGTGAACAGCAACGATTGTTTTTTCATGTTGGGGGTCCTATTCGCCGAGTCAAAGGGGCTGAACCTGAAATAACATAACACCGTCCCTGCGTTTTTTCAAACCCCCGGTGTTTTTTCCGGAAAGGATCCTGGCATTTTCCCGGAACTGGAGTCCGCACTGTATGGCCCCAGAAGGCCAGAATGCAACATGGATATTTTCTACTCGGCAGAGCTGTTCGCATGATTCGATGGCGCTGTTCCGTCACGCTTCAACAGGCGCGGTGCAAAAAAATCAATCGCCCAGGCTCCCGCGGGTGCGGTCAGAACAATGGAGACGACGGCCATTGCCAGCACCAGTCTTCCACAGGGCAGATTCAAGGACAGCGGCACTGCGCCGATGGCAGCCTGTACCGTGGCCTTGGGTAGATAAGCCAGCATACAGAAGCTGCGTTCCTGGCGCGTGAGCGCACTTTTCAGCAGAGAACCGTAGACTCCGGCAACACGGAACAGCAATGCTCCTGCCACGACCGCCACAATCCAGGGGCCGGTCTGAAGCACCAGCTGCAGATCAACTGTTGCTCCTACCAGGGCGAAGAGCAGGATTTCTGCGGGGATCCAGAGCTTGGCAAATTGTGCGGAAAAACGTTCCGCAATGACTGGATTGCCGCGCAGAAGGACGATGCCGACCGTCATGACCGCCAGCAGTCCGGAGAAGGGAAAAGGCGCCTTGCTTTCAAACGCCGTCAGCAGAAAAGCGGTGCTGAGCAGCAGCAGCACGCCGGGGACCCCGTGCATGGGAAAGCGGCGAAACCAGCGTTCCAGCCCCCACCCGGCCACAGCCCCGCCCAGAATGCCGCATCCGATAGCGATGGGAACCCGGCCGAATGTTCCCGGTGTTACTGTTCCGCCGGTTGTCAAGGTGACGGCGGCACTGAATAATACGATGACCAGCACATCATCCATGGATGAACCTGCCATCAGCAGTTGCGGTACGCTGTGCCGGGCACCGTATCCTTCTTGAATGAGTCGAAGCATGCGTGGCACGATGACGGCGGGAGAGACGGCAGCCAGGACGGCGCCGGCCACGGCGGCCTCAGGCAGGGAAATGCCCAGCAATGGCGGTGCCAGCAACAGAACTCCGGTGATCTCCAGCAACGCGGGCAGAAAACACATCAAGACAGCAGGACGGCCCACCCGGCGCAGGTAGTTCAGGTCCAATGCCAGTCCCACCCGGGTCAGGATGATGATCAGAGCGATCTGTCGCAGGTCGGGAGCCATTTTCAACAGATCCGGCGCGAGCAGATTGCAGCCATGAGGACCGAGCAGCATGCCGGTAAGCAGCATGCCGCACAATCCGGGCAGTCGCAAATGGTGGGCGATCCGGGCGGCTGTCATGCCGCATAGAAACAGAAGGGCAAGACTGTTAACATGAAAAACGATTCCTTTCCAGTGGGGTGACACAAAAAAAGATGACTTCTCCGCCTTGCGGCGCAGAAGTCATCAGCTGTATTTTGCAGCGGTTCCGAATTAAAAATTCGCGGGAGAACCTCATTCCCTTTGAGCGTACAATACTGTTGTTTATGAAAAAATGCCAGTTTTTTTCGGCAATAATCTTGAGTTTTCTTCGTTTTCCACTTACAGTGGAAATAACGTATATATTTTTGGGCAGAGTAGCGAAGAGGAGTAAATATGGCTGTCTGGCGAAAGATTGGCGTTATAGTGGTTGTCGCCGTCCTGGTGGGGGGGGGATGGTACTGGTGGCAGGAACGGCAGAGTCGTGCCGGGGAGCAGGTGCAGTACAAGACGGTCAATCTTCAGCGACGCGACCTGATTGACGCCATTTCCGCCACCGGCACCATCGAACCGGAAGAACTGGTGGATGTTGGTGCTCAGGTCGGGGGAATGGTGGCGAATTTCGGCACGGACGTGGATGGGAAGACCATCGACTACGGGTCGAGTGTCAAGGCCGGTATGGTGCTGGCTCGGATCGACGATTCTCTCTATACCGCGGAATTGCGGCAATGTGAGGCGCAGCTGGCACAGGCCAAGGCCAATTTGCTCAGCGCCGAGGCGGCCTTAAAACAGTTGTATGCAAAACAGGAACTGGCCAAGAGCAATTTCGCGCGGGCGGAACAGCTGCGCCCGAGTGGTGCGGTTTCCCAGTCCGATTATGACACCAGCAAGGCTGAACTGGATGTCGCTGTCGCTGATATTGCCGCTGGTGCCGCCGCGATTGAACAGGCCAAGGCGGAGATCGCCAGCGCTGAAGCCGCCCGAGACCGGGCGCAGCGCAATTTGGGATATTGCACGATTTCCTCGCCGGTGGATGGAGTGATCATCGACCGGCAGGTGAATGTGGGGCAGACGGTGATTTCGAGCATGAGCGCGCCGAGTCTGTTTCTGATCGCCAAGGATTTGAAGCGTATGCAGATCTGGGTGGCGGTCAATGAGGCGGATATCGGGCGGATTCAGCCGGGCCAGCGGACGGTTTTCACGGTTGACACGTTTCCGGGGGAAACCTTTCAGGGAATCGTCAGCAAAGTCCGGTTGAATGCGTCGATGTCGCAGAACGTAGTCACCTATGTCGTGGAAGTGACGACCGACAACTCCAGCGGCAAGTTGCTGCCGTACTTGACCGCTTCGGTCAAATTCGTCATCAATGAGCGGAAACAGGTACTCGCCGTTCCCAATGCTGCGTTGCGGCTGCGACTCGGCGACGAAGAACCCGGTAACGCCGTCTGGGTACTGGACGACAACGGTCCACGCCGGGTCACGGTTGAAACCGGGTTGAATGATGGCATTTTTACGGAGATTTCGGGAGAAGGTCTTGACGAAAATGCCCGGGTCATTACCGGGGTCTCCGCCGTAGAAACCGGTTCAGAGCCGCAGTCGAAGAATCCGTTCCTGCCCACGCCGCCGAAACGCCGCTGAACCGGGGAGGCACAAGATGGGTTTTATCGAAACCAGAAATCTCTGCAAGACCTACTTCCTCGGCGAGGTCAGTGTGCCGGTGCTCCGGAATGTCTCGCTGGAGATTCAGCAGGGGGAATATGTGGCGCTGATGGGTGCTTCCGGTTCCGGGAAAAGCACGCTGATGAATATTCTCGGAGCACTGGATCGGCCGACATCCGGTGAATATTATCTGGACGGTGAGGAGATCGGCAGTATTTCCAACGACCGGCGGGCGATGGTCCGCAACCGGAAAATCGGATTCGTATTCCAGAACTTCAATCTGCTGGCCCGGACCAGCGCGTTGGAAAATGTGATCATGCCGCTGACCTACACCGCAGGCAATCTTTCGCCGCGTCAATGCCGGGAACGCGGAATCGCCATGCTGAAGAGGGTGGGGTTGTCGGAGCGGATCCATCACCATCCTTCGCAGCTGTCCGGCGGTCAGCAGCAGCGCGTGGCCATCGCCCGGGCGCTGATCAACCATCCGCCGGTTGTTTTCGCCGACGAGCCGACCGGTAACCTGGATTCGCATACCAGTGTGGAAGTTCTGGAAATGTTCCGGGAATTGAACCGGCAGGAAGGCATTACCATCATCCTCGTCACCCACGCGGCGGACGTGGCGGAAAAGGCGGACCGGACGATTCACATCGCCGACGGTCAGATCGTGGAAGGCCTGTTCGGTGCGACACCGGAGAGAAAGGAGGCCGGACAATGAGATTGGGATCTTCCTTTACGGTGGCGCTTCGAGCCCTGGCCCGTAATCCGGGACGAGCGGCATTGACCATGCTGGGGATCATTATCGGTATTGCCGCGGTGATCACCCTGATGGAACTGGGGGCCGGATCTGCGGAGTCCATCCGCAGCAATATTGAGACCATGGGGGCCAGTACCATTCTGGTTTTTCCGGGGGCGGCGCGCAGCGGCGGAATCAGCATGGGGTCGGGGACCAGCATGTCGTTGACTCCTGATGACTATCAGGCGTTGTTGCGGCGTTGTCCGCATGTGGAGGCGGCGGTGCCGATTGTAAACGCCCGGGGACAGGTGATTTTTGAAAATCAGAACTGGACGCCCAACTCCATGGTGGGAACTGCTCCGGAATATCTGGATGTGCGCGGCTGGACCATGGAGGAGGGGGAAATGTTCAACGACCGACAGGTGCAGAGTTCGGCCACTGTCTGTGTCGTGGGAAAGACGATTGTGCGTGAACTGTTCAACGGCCGGTCGCCGCTCGGATCGGAAATTCGGATCAAGAACGTCAACTTCCGGGTGATCGGCGTGCTCGCCTCCAAGGGCGCGAATATGATGGGATTCGACCAGGACGATGTGATCATCGCCCCTTGGACGACCATTCGCCAGCGGGTGGCGGGGTCGCGAACTTCCAGCGGGACTTCCTCCACGTCGGAAATCTCCACCAACAGCGTTTATCCGGGGGATTCAAGTCTTTATCCGCCACAATCGGAAAAGTTTGAGGAAAATTACCGCTGGAGTCCACGTTTCGTATATGTCGACCAGATTCTGCTCAAGGCCTACTCTCCGGACGAAGCGTCCAAGGCTATGGATGAGATTGAGGCGGTATTGCGGGAGCGGCACCGTCTCGAGCCGGGCATGGAGAATGATTTCCGGCTCCGCAGTTCAGCGGAAATGCTGAAGATGTTGACCGAGACCACGACATTGATGACGAATCTCCTGCTGGGGGTGGCGTTGTTGTCGCTGGTGGTCGGCGGCGTGGGGATTATGAACATCATGCTGGTGTCGGTGACCGAGCGCACCCGGGAAATCGGATTGCGTATGGCGGTGGGAGCACGGGCGCGTGACATTCTCCGGCAGTTCCTGATTGAATCAATCGTTTTGTGTCTGGCGGGCGGATTGATTGGAATTCTGCTCGGGCACGGTGCGGCATTGTTTCTGCGCTATTATCTGGGGTGGCCGGTGATCGGTTCGGTGCAGGCGGTGCTGGCGGCGATGACGGTTTCGGCGTCGGTGGGGATCGTGTTCGGTTTCTATCCGGCCTGGAAGGCGTCGCGGCTGGACCCGATTGACGCGCTGCGGTACGAATGAGAAAACTTACCTCCGCGGGCGCCCCGCAAAGCGGGTGCCCGTATGCCGGGGCAGGGAGCGACCATGAGAAACGGTGGAAAAAATCAGGTGGTGCGTTATGCGGTGATCGGTTTCGGGGGAATCGCGGAGAACCGGATCGCCCGGGAGGGGTTTGCGCTGGACCGGCGGCGTTTTGCCCCTTTGCAGGGGGCGGTTCTGACCGGAGCCTGGAGCCGGAGCGACCGGCGGCGGAAGGCAGCGGAGGAGCTGGGATTATGCTGGTACGAGTCGCTGGAATCACTGCTGGCGGATGAACGGTTGGATGCGGTTTTCATTGCGGGGAACAATGCCACTCATGTGCCATACGCCCTTCAGGCGCTGCAGGCGGGAAAACATGTGATTCTGGAGAAGCCCATGGGGGTTACGCTGGAGGGCGCAGAGGCGGTGACGGCTGCTGCGGCCGCCGCCGGGCTCAGTCTTTCCGTGGATCATATGATGCGCCGGAACGGATTCAACCGGAAGGCAAGGGAGATGCTTATCTCCGGTGATTGCGGGGCGGTGCAGCATGCGGAATTTCATATCGCAGGCAGTTTCGGGAGACAACCGGAGGAGCGGACCACCTGGCGTTGTGCCGATCCGGAGGAGCTGGGAGGACCGATCGGCGATATCGGCAGTCACTGTCTGTATATGGCGGAATATCTGCTGGGATCGCCGATTGTCCGGATTGCGGCGGTTTATGAACCGAAGGTACTGCCGATGCCGGTGGAGGACGGTGCCCTGATCCGTTTTGAGCTGGCGTCTGGGGTACGCGGTGTGATCCGGGTGGCCTTTGGTGTGTCGTATGGAACTCCGGAAGAGATGCAGGATCAGCTGGGATATGAAATTTACGGAACGGTCGGAACACTTCGCGGATACGGGGTACTGGGGCAGTTGTCCGGACATGAGGACGAACCGCGACCGTTGCGGCTGGAGTTGAGCCGAGATGGGGAGCTGCTTCCCATCCGGCCGGAACATACGGAAAACATCTATCGTCAGGTGATAGAGGAACACGCGGCTTCGATACGAAACGGGAATCCGCTTTCCGGGGAGGAGGGAGTGCACAATCTTCGACTCTGCCTGGCGGCGCACGCCTCCGCCCGGCAGGGCGGCGTCTGGATCGATGTTTGTTGATGCGCCGTTCTGCGTCAATGGCTACGGTGACGGTTTCTCTACATATCTGGCGGGGGGCTGGAGAGAATTTTGCATGGGTCAGGCGTGCGGCCGCGGATAATTCAGAAAATCAGCGCGGGCAAACCGGAGGCGGTACGCCGGGTGTTTACATACTGACAGAGCGCGGGATCCCGGGCGATGAGTTTCAAGAGGGAGGACGGTGAATGTCCGGTCTTACCGGCGGTTGCTTTCAATTCCCAATGCTGTTCTTCCAGATGGTCAAGCAGCCGCGCCACCCAGAGTGGGTAATCGGGATGATCCAGTGCGCAGCGCAGCCGGGGGAGTTCTCCGGCAGGATGCACGCGCAGTGCCAGAGCCATGTTCAGGCGCAGTTTCCGCAGTGCGATCGCACGATTGCGGTGCTGACTGCGTTCGGAGCAATCAGTTGCCTCAATGCCGGTGGCGCGATGGCGAAGCCGGACGGCGGAGGCCGTTTTGTTGCGGTGCTGGCCGCCGTTTCCGGTTCCTTTGGTGAAGGTCATGACGCAAGCCGATGTCAGTTCCCGGTCATCCAGCCGGAGGAGGGTGTCGCGGTCGCAGGCGGGATCATTCATCGGGGTACCTCTGGCGAATGATAGCGGCGGGGCGCTTTTTCGTTTCAATAAAAACCCGGGCCAGATAAATGCCGACAGTCCCGATGGAGATCATCAGCAATCCCCCCAGACCCCAGATGGAGGCGACTACATGGCTCCAGCCGACGGGGACCTCCCAGAAGATCTTGTTTACCAGCAGAAAAAGCAGATGCAGCAGCGCTGCGGCGAAGACCACCCAGCCCGTCAGAAAAATCAAATACAGCGGGGCTGCTCCGGAAGAAGTGATGGAATCGACGGCATGGCGGATTTTTCGGCGGAGCGTATAGGCACTTTCCCCTTTGCAGCCTTTGACGGCTTCGTGGGGAATCTGGCGGAATCCTGCCAGCGCAAAGTTGATCCAGAGATCGAATTCCCGATCATCAAAGCGTTTGAGAGCCTCCACGTAACGCCGGGTCATCAGCCGTGCAGTCAGCGTATCGGCAGGGTAATCGAAATCACACCCCCACTTCATAATCCGGTAAAAGAGCCAGCCGCTGCAACGCTCGAACCAGCCGCCGCGCCGCGTTGGTTGCACGCCGTAAACAACGTCCGCATCCGGATTCTGATCCAGGCGGGCGGTGAATTCGATCAGGAGTTCGGGGGCTTCTTCCAGATCGCAGTCAATCAGAAAGACCCGGTCGCCGCGGCTGTCCCGGATACCGGTCATCAACGCCTTGTGGTGGCCGAAATTGCGGGAGAGATCCAGAATCCGGATGCGGGGATCGTCTTCGCGCAAATGCAACGCGACTGCAAGGGAGTCGTCCGGAGAGCCGTCATTGACGAGGACGATTTCAAAGTCGTCGCCGGCTACGGTGGTGGCGGCGGTGGCCGCGCGCCGGCAGAATTCCGGCAGCCAGGCGGCGGAACGATAGAGACTGCTGACGATTGAAATTTTCATAACTTTGCAACATACTCCCTGTGCAGAGGTTCGTCAAGGGGGGGAAATAAAAAAAAACGCAGGATGAACAAAATGCAATTTTTTTTAATTTTTCCGATACGGACCGGGTTGCAATCACTTTTTTCCCTGCTATTAGTAGGGTGTGCCCAAGGCATGAATATGACCTGGATTTTTCATGGTTGCAATCCTTAACATAAACAATAAAGGATCCTTATGAAAAAAGCTGCTGAGTGTCGTAATTTCGTGATTGCCGGCCACTGCGGAAGTGGTAAAACCGCTCTCTCCGATCTGATGCTGTTCAAGGCCAAAGCCGTTGACCGGGCAGGCAGCGTCGACCAGAAGACCAGTATTTCGGACTTTGCTCCCGACGAACAGGAGAAAGGCAGCAGTATTTACACCTCAGCGTTGAATTGTGCCTGGAAGGATTGTCACTTTTTCTTTCTGGATACCCCCGGTTACGGGGAATTCGTGGGGGAATGTGCCAGTGCCATGCGTGCCGCGGACGCGGCGCTGGTGGTGCTGGACGGTACCGACGGCCCCCAGGTGGGCACCGCCCGGGCATGGAAGCTGGCCCGGCAGCGGGATATCCCCCGGTTTGGATTGATCAATCGATTGGACCGGGAACGGGCGGATTTCCGGGGAACCCTGGAGAAAATGCGGGAAAACCATGGTCGCAACGTGGTATTGCCGGTATACTGGCCGGTTGGCGTCGGTGAAAAGTTTGAACGGGTGGTACATGTTTTGTACGATCAGGACATTCCCGCGGATATCGCCGACGACGTGGCGGAATGCCGGGGCTTGTGGCTGGACGCCATCGCGGAAACCGACGAGGAGTTGATGATGCGTTACCTCGACGGGGAGGAACTCAGCCGCGAAGAGATGGAAAAAGGCATGAAAGCGGCCATCCTGTCCAAAAAAGTGATTCCGGTGTTCGCGGGAAGTGTGGCCAAAGATGTCGGCATTACCGAATTGATGAATGCGATCGCTGAATTGTTCCCGAGCCCGCTGGCGCGGACGGTGCTCTTCGGCGACGGCAGCGAACAGGCGGTATCCGATGACGGTCCCGGGATCGGGCTGGTATTCAAGAGTGTCAATGACCCGTTCATCGGGCAGTTGACCTTTGTCCGAGTACGTTCGGGGGTGTTTCAGGCCGACCGGGAAGTGTGCAATATCACGCGTGGCGTCAAAGAGCGTTTCGGTCAGCTGCTGTTGATGAACGGAAAACAGCAATCCCCCGTTACGGAGATCGGACCCGGTGGTATTTTTTCTGTCGCCAAGCTGAAGGACACGCATTTCGGCGACACGATCGGTACCGCGCCGACGGTGAAGGAGCTGCCGCCGATTGATTATCCGCGGCCGGTCATGTCCTATGCCGTGGCCGCCGCCAAGAGCGGCGACGATGACAAGCTGATGGCGGCATTGAACAAGATTGCGGAAAGTGATCCGACGGTTACGGTGGAGCGCCACTCGGAAACGCATGAACTGTTGCTTTCCGGCATGGGAGACCAGCATCTTGGAATCGTGGCCCGCCGTCTGAAGGACATGTTCAAGGTGGACGCGGTACTCTCCACACCGAAAATTCCTTACCGGGAAACCATCACCGGCCGCGGTGAAAGCAGTTATCGCCACAAGAAGCAGACCGGCGGGGCGGGACAGTTCGCCGAAGTACATCTGCGGATCGAACCCTGCGAAGGCGAATACGAATTTTCCAACGACGTGGTGGGCGGCAACATCCCGAAGAACTTTATTCCTGCGGTGGAAAAAGGAGTTCACGAAACCCTGACCCGGGGGCCGCTGGTCGGTTGTCTGGTGGAAGGAGTGAAAGTTTCGGTTTATGATGGGAAATACCATCCGGTGGACTCCAACGAAATGGCGTTCAAGATCGCCGCACGCATGGCATTCCGCGATGCTATGAGCAAGGCCAAACCGGTGCTGCTGGAGCCGATCATGTCGGTGCGGGTGCATATCCCGGATCAGTACATGGGCGATATTACCGGCGACTTGAACCACAAGCGTGGCCGCATTCTCGGCATGGATGTCGAGGAGGGGCTGCAGGTGGTGAACGCAGAAGTGCCGATGGCCGAAATGCATAAGTTCGCCACTGAATTGCGGAGCATGACCCAGGGGCGTGGTTCCTTTGAAATGGAATTTGCCCGTTACGAGCAGGTGCCCGCGAACGTCGCCGGAGAAATCATCGCCAAACATCAGGCGGAACACTCGGACGAATAATCTCCCGTGACGCGACATCTCCGGATGGAGGGTCGTGTCTTATGGCGCAGAAGCGGAGGTTTTATTCCGCTTCTGTTCCTTCTGAAGATCAGAGGTTATAGCGCAGAAATGCCATTCAGCGGGCGGACTTTGGAAACAGGATGAGGGGCGAAAAATCTCTGTTCCGAATCTCCAACCGGCCTTGCCGTGTGCGGGAGAAACGTCTCCGGGAACACGGTATTTTCCGCGATCGGTCGCTGTCGACATTTCTAATCAGAATAGACGCAGATGATGGAAGGAGAGCTTGCCATGCCATGTTCCTGTCAGGGCGCCGGAAAGCCGGAGACGGATATCACGCTTCGATATCCGGACAAGACGGCGGAGTTGAACGCTTATCTGGATGCGTTGCCGCTGGAAGCGCATCCGGACCGCAAACGGGGGGTGCTGATCCAGTCCCTGCATCGGGCACAGCAGATTTTCGGTTATCTGCCGGCTGAGGTGCAGGCCCTGGTGGCGCGGAAACTGGAAATCTCCATCGCAGAAGTCTATGGCGTGATCAGTTTTTACAGTTATTTTACCGACAAGCCGGTGGGGCGTTATAAGATCAATATCTGCACCGGTACCGCCTGCTTTGTCAAAGGCGCCAATAAAATTCTTGACGAATTTCGCCGTCAGTTGAACATCCGGGAGGGAGAGAGTACTCCGGACGGAAAATTCTTTCTCGGCGCCCTGCGTTGCGTCGGCGCCTGCAGTCTTGCGCCGGTGGTGATGGTCAATGATCGTGTTTACGGCAATGTGACCGCCAAAATGGTTTCGGAAATTCTGGCGGACTGTGCCGACTGAGGCGGCTTCTCTCCTGAAAGGAATGACTGTTATGAAAATTGATTCCGTGGAAAAGCTCCGCGCCCGCGCCGCTTCCGCCCGCGAAGCCGCCGGACGGGTACCAGTCAAGATTCTGATTTCGATGGGCACCTGCGGTCTGGCTGCCGGGGCGCAGCCGGTGCGGCAGGCCCTGCGCGACGAAATCGCCGCCCGCAACCTCGGCAACTCTCTGGAAGTGGTGGAGGTCGGCTGCATGGGGTTGTGCCATTGTGAACCGAGTCTGATCGCGTGGAATACGGCTACCGGTGCCGCGACGATTTACGGCGACGTCTCCCCTCAGCAGATTCCGGCGATTCTGGAAACCGCGCCCGGTGAAATCGCCGCCGGAACCCGGACCCTGGAAAGAACCTGGTACTATCCGGAATTTGAGGAAAAGCCGGATGATCCCCGGGTGCTCCAGAGTCGGATTGTTCTGCGCAATACCGGTCGATTAAATCCGGAAAGTCTTGACAGTTACCTTGCCGCCGATGGTTACGCCGCCCTGGCGCGCGCTCTGACGCAGATGACGCCGGCGGAGGTGATCGACGAAATTGTCCGCTCCGGTCTCCGGGGGCGCGGCGGCGGCGGTTTCCCGACCGGGCGCAAATGGCAGTTTGCCGCTGCCCAGCCGGCGGGTGAGAAATTCATGATCTGCAACGCCGACGAAGGCGACCCCGGCGCGTTTATGGACCGGGCCGTGCTCGAAGGCGACCCACACGCGGTGCTGGAAGCCATG
This sequence comes from uncultured Victivallaceae bacterium, assembly GCA_944389925.1. Classification (GTDB taxonomy): domain Bacteria; phylum Verrucomicrobiota; class Lentisphaeria; order Victivallales; family Victivallaceae; genus CALXOD01. Next base: position 68,775 of record CALXOD010000067.1, read on the forward strand.
GCGATCGGCGGTTACGCCACCGGAGCGTCCAACGGCGTCATCTACATTCGGGCCGAGTACCCGCTGGCGGTCAAGCGGTTGGATATTGCCATCCGTCAGGCCGAAGAGGCAGGGCTGCTGGGCAAAAACATTTTCGGAAGCGGTTTTGATTTTTCCATTGAGATCAAATACGGGGCCGGCGCTTTTGTCTGCGGGGAGGAAACCGCGCTGATTCATTCGATCGAAGGCTGCCGCGGCGAACCGACGTTCAAGCCGCCGTTCCCGGCAGTACAGGGGCTGTGGAAGCGGCCGACCGTCGTCAATAATGTGGAAACTTACGCCTGTGTCGCCGCCATTTTGCGCAAAGGCGCGGAGTGGTTCCGGTCAATTGGGACGCCGGGATCGCCGGGGACAAAGGTGTTTGCCCTGGCCGGCAAGGTCGCTCAGGTTGGACTTGTGGAAGTGCCGATGGGGACGAAGCTGCGCGATATGATCTTTCAGCTCGGCGGCGGTATCAAAAACGGTCGCCGGTTCAAGGCGGTTCAGACCGGTGGTCCTTCGGGGGGCTGCATCACCGAAGCATCGCTGGATGTACCCATTGACTATGAATCGCTCAAGGCACTGGGGTCGATGATGGGATCCGGCGGGATGATCGTCATGGACGAAGACGACTGCATGATCAATATTGCCCGCTTTTTCCTGGAATTCACGCTGGACGAGTCCTGCGGCAAGTGTACGCCCTGCCGGATCGGTAACCGGCGGTTGTACGAAATGCTCTGCGAAATCTGCGACGGACGCGGCACCATGGATACATTGGAACGTTTGAAGCGGCTCAGCGCAGTGATCAAAGACACCGCGTTGTGCGGCCTCGGCCAGACGTCGCCGAATCCGGTGTTGTCCACTCTGAAGAACTTCGAGGATGAATATCTGGCTCACATCCGGGATAATCGCTGTCCGGCGGGGGTCTGTCCCAATCTGATTCATTATGAAATCACGGAACGCTGCGTCGGCTGTGGTATCTGTGCGCGGCAATGCCCGGTCGGTTGTATTGCCGGGGAACGCAAGATGATTCATCAGATCGACCAGACCCGTTGTGTCAAATGCGGTGTCTGTTATCAGGTTTGCAAGTTCCACGCGGTGGAAAAGTGTTAGGAGTTGCGCTATGATCAATCTGACCGTCAATGACCGTCCGGTGTCGGTGCCGGAGGGCAGCACGATTCTGGAGGCCGCGCGGAAACTGAAGATCCGCATTCCCACATTGTGTCATTTCAAGCTGGACTGTTTCCATGTGGAACATCGGAGCGGCTCCTGCCGGATTTGCGTGGTCGAAGTGGAAGGACGGCCGAATCTCGCGCCTGCCTGCTGCACACCGGTCGCCGAGGGCATGAAGGTGCATACCAATACTTTGCGCGCGATCAACGCCCGGCGGACGATTCTCGATCTGCTGCTATCAGATCACCCGAAAGATTGTCTGGTCTGCCCCAAGAACCTGCATTGCCGACTGCAGTCGCTGGCGCAGGAAATGGGGTTGCACCAGGTCTTGTACAAAGGTGAGCAGTCCACTTACAATAAAGACCTGTCCAGCCGGGCGATTGCGCGGGACCTGGACAAGTGTATCATGTGTCGCCGCTGCGAAACCGCCTGTAATACGATTCAGACCGTCGGGGTGTTTTCCGGTGTGAACCGCGGTTTTGACGCGGTGGTCGCGCCTGCGGAATTCAGGCCGCTGGCGGAAACCCAGTGCGTGTTCTGCGGGCAGTGCGTGCAGGCCTGCCCGGTGGGGGCGCTTTCCGAAATCAGTTACAAATACGATGTCTGGCGGGCCCTGGATGATTCTTCGCGCACGGTGGTGGTGCAGACCGCTCCCGCCGTCCGGGTGGCGATCGGCGAGGAGTTCGGCCTGCCACCCGGTTCGATCAGTACCGGAAAACTGGTGGCGGCGCTGAAGCTGCTCGGATTCGACAAGGTATTTGATACCGATTTTGCCGCCGATCTGACCATTATGGAAGAGACTACCGAGCTGATTGAACGGATCAAGAACGGCCGGAACCTGCCGATTCTGACCAGCTGCTGTCCCGGCTGGGTGAAGTTCCTGGAACACCAGTTTCCGGAACTGATCTACATGCCGTCGAGCGCCAAGTCGCCGCAGCAGATGTTCGGCGCCATCGCCAAGACCTGGTACGCCGACCGCATCGGCGTCAAGCCGGAAAAGATGACGGTTGTTTCCATCATGCCCTGTTTGTCCAAGAAATACGAGGCTTCCCGCGACGAATTTACCCGGGACGGGGTGCCGGATGTGGATATTGTACTGTCCACGCGGGAACTGGCCGACATGATCCGTGAAGCGGGGATCGACTTTGCGGCACTGGAAGAGGCGCCTTATGATGCGCCGCTGGGCGAATCGACGGGGGCGGCGGTGATTTTCGGCGCGTCCGGCGGAGTGCTGGAAGCGGCGCTGCGGACGGCCGCAGACTGGTTGACCGGAACCAGCCTGGAATCCGTGGATTTCGAGGCGGTGCGCGGGTTGGAAGGCATCAAGGAGGCGGTGGTGAAGATCGGTGACCTGGAATTGAAGGCTGCCGTCTGCTCCGGACTTGGAAATGCCCGGAAGCTGCTGGAGAAGATCAAGCGCGGCGAAGCACAGTATCATGCCATCGAAATCATGGCCTGTCCCGGCGGCTGTTTGAACGGCGGCGGTCAGCCTTACCACCGGGGAGATTCGTCGGTGCTGGAACGGCGGATGGAGGCGCTTTACCGGGCCGACCGGGAACTGCCGCGCCGGAAATCCCACGAAAACCCGGACATTCAGCTGCTGTACCGGGAATTTCTCCAGGAACCGGGCAGCCATATCGCGCACGAACTGCTCCATACCCACTATTTCAAGCGGAAACGCTGGTAGAGGGAAAATCCGAAAAGAAAAAAGTCCGGTACGGTGGTATGCCGTGCCGGGCTTTTTTGTTTTTTCCCTTTGGGGCGGGAAGAGAAAATCCGGTGCGGAGCTATGCCGGTATAGCCGATTGCGGTGTTCCCATTTTATCCCGTTGGAACCTTGATACCTGGGGTGCTATCCGAAATAGCGTTCCGTCGTCAGGGACGTTCCGAATGTCAACTTTTGAACAGGGAGTCAAATCTCTGTTGCGTGCCGGCAGAATCAGTTTCCGCGGTAGGTTGCATAGCCATTTGCCGATATTGTAATCGGAATGTGGTAGTGGCCATTGTCTTTGATTTCAAACACGACTTCCACAAACGGATAAATGGAATTGAGCTTCTGTTCCCTGAAATAATTGCCGGTTTCAAATTTCAACTTATAGATCCCGTTGTTGGCGTTGCCGGCTGGAAGAAAATTACCGATTCTGCCGTTGCGATCCGTTACTCCTGCCGCAATACGGGTCCAGGAAATACCGTCTGCCTTCTGCCGGAAGAGAATGATCGGCACTCCCGGGGCCGGAGTTCCTCGGTTTACATCCAGAATGTGCGTACTCAACTGGTACTGCTCCGCCGCTGTCGATTCAGGGGCTGCGAATGTACAGAGACAACCTCCTGCAATGCAGAGAGCCAGACAAAGACGTTTCAGCATGGTTATCCTCCCGTGTGTTGGGTTGTACCAGGAAATTATGTCAGCATTTTTGAAAAATTCAATTCGAATGCAGGACTTTTGTTTGAAAATGCGGTGGATATGGATTGGGATCAGACCTTGTGGAGGAATTTCATGTGCTGAAGGAGGATTACTGGAGCAAAGCTCGAGACTGGTGCTGCCGCGCGCATGGATCCGGGGATTTCGCGATCATAAGCCTCAAGATTTTCAAACTGAAAATCATCATGCCGCTCCTCCGGTTGCGGGAAGATGTCGGCGATCGCCTGGATCATTCGGGGAAATGCACCGCGCACAGGAGGCGTTGTTCCCCCCCGGGATTTTTGTCCGGGAAGCTGTCGGGAATTTCAGACGGAAAAAGCCCGGATTCCGTGGGGGAGGGTGGTTCATTGGAAAAATTCCATGCCGGCGCCGATAGCCAGCATGCCGGTGACCAGTCCGCCGAGCGCGATGTGGTGTTTGCCGTATGTTTCCGCCATCGGCAGCAGTTCGTCGAACGTAATGTAGATCATGACGCCCGCCACAAACGCGAACAATATGGCCAGCACCGCCGGAGAAAGAACCGGAAGCAGCACCAGAAAGCCGATCAGCGCTCCCGCCGGTTCCGCCAGACCGGCCAGCACCGAGGCACCAAAGGCCTTGCGGCGATTGCCGGTAGCGTAGAACAGAGGGACCGCGATGGCCACCCCCTCCGGGATGTTGTGCAACGCGATGGCCACAGTCACCGGCCAGCCGACCTCCGGTGCCGAAAGTCCCGCCGCCAAGGTTGCCAGGCCTTCCGGAAAATTGTGCAGTCCGATAGCGAGCGTGAATAATAATCCGGCACGTCCCAGGCGGGCCCGTTCATCCGCACTGGCGTGTTCCGCATGGTTGAATTCCTGCAAGGTACGGACGTGGTGGGGATTCTCCACCTCCGGTACCAGCTTGTCGATGAGCGCGGTAACGAGCATGCCGAAGGCGAAGGCGCCGACCGCCGTCAGGCCGCCCCGTGTCGCGCCGAATGATTCTCCGAGCAGGGTGCGCGCCTGGCTCATAAGCTCCACCAGAGAAATATAGACCATAACGCCACCGGAAAATCCGAGCATGGCCGAAAGAAAACGCCCCGATTCATGGCGCGGAAGCCGGAAAAATGCGACGGCGCCACCGATGCCGGTCGCCAGGCCGGCGATCAGCGTCATTGCCATGACTGTGAGAAATTGTGTTGCCGAAATGTCCATATAATTTCAAAATGTCTGAGGCCGTTGTCGCCTCTGAATCACTGCATGAGCTACATAATAGATGTTTTTTTTGAAAATACAACCATTGGGAATGATGAATCATTGGATGCTGTGACTGACTGAAATGAAAAATATGAAAAAAAATTCGATCATGACTTGTTTTTTTCTTGTATTTTAGCTATAATAAAGAGTGCTGGTGATACAGTTTGAAACAGTTTTGTTTTTTTGTTAATTATTGATTATTATAGATATTGTATTGTTTTATTTCCATTTTTTTTGAGGAATTATTATGTTTTTGGAAACAGTTGGCGCCGGGACGAAGAAATGGAAGAGTTATGATCGTCCTGATGGTGAGCTTTATCATTTCCTGCGTGCCATGATTCGCAGCGGCGAATTTGCGCAGGGGGAAAAGCTGCCGTCTCTGCGGCAGTTCGCCGCGGAGTTCCATTTATCGGTGGCCACAGTGCAGCGTTGTATCGCCGATTTGGAAAATGAAGGTCTGGTGGAGCGGGTTCATGGATCCGGTGTTTTTGTTCGTTCTCCACGCAAAATGGTCATCGGCGGCGGCGACCGGCGCATCGCAGTGAAACTGGAACGAAATCCTGCCATGCTGGATACCTATTGTTCCTATGCGCTGCTGGGGGCGCAGGAACGGGCCGCGACCCAGAACTGCATCCTGGAAATTGATTATCGCAGTCTCCCGACCCGGCAGGCCCTGCTGGAGGCAGGACGGGAATGTGATGCGATGCTGCTGCTGGGGGCTAATTACGAGGAGGCTATTCAGGACGGCGTGGATTTATCCTGTCCGGTGGTCGGGGTGGAGTTTGGCGACAGCCACGGAAGTTTGTGTTCGGTACTGTCGCTGGATCCGTTTCAGGCTGCGGGACTGGCGGTGGCGTATTTTCGAAAACTCGGCGTGGACGGGATAACGGTGCTGCACTCTTCGCATGAGATTCACCGGGAGCGGGCAGAGGCGTTCCGGTACCGCTGGAGTCGGATCGGCCAGTGCCGGTTGCATGAATTTCAGGAACGGGAAAATATTCCGGAGGACTGGGATTGGGCGAATGGTGCGTTTTACATCACCGGTGGGGATACTTATGATTACGTTGCGGAGCGTTTTCGTCAGCACGCAGGAGGCGATCTTTGCCGCAATCGGCGGATCATTTCGCTTGACGGAAAAGCCCGTTTGGTACCGGGTAAGCATCCGGGGGTCTGCATTTTTCCGGATTGGCGTGAAGTGGGTCGGGCGGCGCTGGACGAGGTGATCCGACGGATTGAAAATCCCGGCAGCCCGCCGCGCCGGATTCTGATGCCGTGTATACTGGAATAGCCCGGGGAATGAAACAAGACGGAATAGAGCGAACCGATTTTCATGATCAGAAACAAAAAAAAGGAGTGACCATCATGAAGTTCCGCAGACTGTTCTTTACGTTGATTGAGTTGCTGGTGGTGATTGCGATCATCGCCATTCTGGCATCCATGTTGCTGCCTTCTCTCAACCGTGCCCGGGAAGCAGCCCGGAAAACCTCCTGTGCCAACATAGAAAAACAGATAGGGACCGTAGAGGTTCTATATTCTGCGGATAACGATTCCTTCTTTCTGCCCACATGCAACGGGAGTGACAGTATCACCTCCCTCCGAGCAGTGGGGAGAATGTGGTTTGATATGATGTACGCCTACACGCCAGGGCTGGTTACCCGGGATATCAGTGGTGAGAAATGGACTGCCGTGCCGCTGTGTCCCGAAGCAGTCAAAGATGTAGGACGCTCGGTGATTTACGGTTTGAAGTTTGAACTTACTTCTGCCCACATGGGGGGGTATACCCGTTCGGGGTGGATGGGGTATGAATATCCCGGATCAGGCGGATTTCCGTTCATCAAGCAGGGCGGGATCCGACATCCCTCCACCGTGATGGATGCCATTGACGGTTATTACAGCAGTTTCGGGTCGTTCGGTCCTACGGAAGAGTGGGACAATGAAGGAGTTTTCGCCTGGACGCGGCACAAAAACGGTGCTAATGTACTCTGGGCGGACGGACATGTCAGCTCCTTTGCAAAAATTGCCACGACTGCCACGGTCGGGGCGGGACAGCCGGCTTATGCGTATTATACGCAACCGAAACGATGAGGGATCGAAAAGTGAGAGAGACATTCATCGGACGATTTCTGAAGGGGGAACGGCAGAATGGTGCGCCGTTCATGCCGATTCTGATGCGCTTCTGTGCCCGTTACACCGGGACGCCCTACCGGGATTTTATTCTCGATCCCGAGGCGCATTGTCGCAGCAATATTGCCTGTGCGAAGGCCTTCGGGTCGGATTGGGTCAATGTCATGAGCGACCCTTATGGTGAGTTGGAAGCCTATGGCGCTCATATTGATTATCCGGAGGATTCCCTGCCGCTGGATCAGGTGGTGCTGTTTGATTCCGTGGAGTCTCTGGAACGGCTGGAACACATTGATTTCGTCGAGAACCGGCGTATTCAGGGGCGTCTGCGGGAACTGGAAATTTTCCGCCGTGATCTGGAGAAGGACGATATGGCCATCTGCGGCTGGGTGGAAGGGCCGCTGGCGGAATACTGTGATTTGCGCAGCATGCAGAATGCCTTTCTGGATCTGTATGATGCGCCGGAGGTTGTCCGGCGGACCCTGGAGATTCTGTATCGGAACGCCGAGCGATTCATTACCCTGCAGGTTGAAGCCGGGGCCGATATGATCGGGATTGGTGACGCTGCCTGCTCCCAGCTGGGAGAGGAGCTCTATCTGGAATTTGCCTGGGAGCTGGAGCGAAAGCTGGTGGCACATATTCATCGGCTGGGGGCGCTGGCCAAGCTGCACATCTGCGGCAATACCACGGCGATTCTGCCGCGGATGATTGCCACCGGTGCGGATATCGTGGATGTCGACCATCTGGTGGGCGACATGACGCCGTTCGCAGGGGAGTTGGGACCGGAACAGGCTTTATGCGGCAATCTGGATCCGGTTTCCGTATTGCAGAACGGAAAGCCCGGAGAGATTGAAGCGATGGGACGGACCCTGTTACAGAGTCTTTCCGGAAAACTGATTCTTTCGGGCGGATGCGAAATTACGCCGGATACCGCGTCGGAAAATCTGCTGGCATTGTATCGTGCCTGCGACCGCAGGTAAGCCGGTTTTTCCATAAGCGTTGATGAACCATTGAAATGTTCAGACAGCGATCGCCGACGTCGTGTCTGCGGTCGCGATTTTTTATGAGGATTGATGAAAATGAAGATTCAGGTGGCAGTGATCGGCGGCGGTGTCCGCGCCCGGCAGTTGTTCGGAGATTTGTTGAAGGTGCCGGATCGGCAGGTGGAGCCGGTGGCGGTGTATGAGCGGGATCGGGAGCTGGCTGCGGATTTGCTGCGCTACTGGGGGACACCCGACGCCCGGATCTGTCATTCTCCGGAAGAGGCGATTGGCACCCCGGGGGTGGAATGGGTGATGGTGTTTTCTCCGAACGCCTTTCATAAGGAACACATTCTGGCTGGGTTTGCCGCCGGGAAGCACGTGTTTTCAGAAAAACCTCTGGCTACAACAGTGGCGGACTGCCGGGAAATTTATGATGCTTCCCGTCGAACGGATCGGCATTTTGCCACCGGTTTTGTGCTGCGTTACGCACCGATCTACCGCAAGGTGAAAGAGATTCTCGATTCCGGAGAAATCGGGCGCATTCTGTCCATCGATGCCAACGAAAATGTGACGCCCGCGCATGGCGGCTACGCTATGACCAACTGGCGGCGGCATACCGCGATGGCGGGGCCGTATATTCTGGAAAAATGCTGTCATGACCTGGATCTTCTGAATTATTTCTGTGATTCGCTGCCGTCCCGGATCGCTTCTTTCGGTGGCAATGATTATTTTAATCCGTCCAATGCGCATCTGCTGAAAAAATACGGCGAACACATGTATAAATCCTGGCCGGATCCCCATCGCATTGACACGCCGTTTACGGATGATGCCGATTTAATGGACAATCAGGTGTCGATTCTGGAGTATCGCAACCGGATCCGGGTGCAGTTTCAGTGTACGATGAGCAATATTATTCCGGAACGGCGCATGTATTTCTCCTGTACCGAAGGTACCATGATCGTCGAATTGTACACCGGAACCATCCGGTATCAGAATATCGGCGCACCCGGGACGACCGTACTGGATTTTCATGGGGAAAACCACGGCGGCGGCGATCCGATTCTGATGCAGGCGCTCTTTGACACCATGGTCGGCGGCAGTGCGCCGTTATGCAGCGGTGATGAAGGACTGAACAGCGCGGTGGTGGCGTTGAGTTGTGATGAGGCGGCCCGGACCGGGCGGATCATAGATTTGGAACCGATCTGGAAATCCCTGGGACGGTGAAGCTCATGAACAAGCGTTTGGGGCGATGGGTACTGCCGGTGATCTTTCCGCTGGGAGTGCTGACGGCGGGGGAATTGCCGCAGGCGGTGACGGTGTGTGCGGTGGGGGCGCGATACGGCGGAAACGAGCAGGGGGATATGGCGGGAACGCTGCGGGCGATGATGGATTTTCATACGGAAAACCTGCGGCGGATTTTGAAGGAGAAACCGGATCTGATCGTTTTTTCTGAATGTATCGATCTGCCCCGGAATCTGGCGACCGAGGAGGAGAAGCGCCGCTGGTACGATTTTGCCGGCCGGAAATTGCGGGAGTATTTCCAGGAGACGGCGCGCCGGTATCGCAGTTTTGTGGTCTATCCGCATCTGGAACCGGCTCCGGGCGGCGGCTTTTATAATACGGCGGAGCTGTTCGACCGGGAAGGCCGACCGGTCGGGAAACCGTATCGCAAACAGTATCTGCCGCGCTATGAGGCGGAGGGAGGCGTCCGTCACGGGACGGAAGCAGTGGTGTGGGAGACCGAAATCGGAAGGATCGTGCCGCTGATCTGCTTTGATTTGAATTTTGGTGAGCTGCTGCATGAGGTGGTGGCGCTTAAGCCGGATTTTGTGGTATTCCCGAGCTGGTATCATGGGGATTTGATGCAGAATTACTGGGCCTATCGGACCGGAGCGCACTTCATCGGAGCCTTCAGCGGGGAGGCGTCGGTGGTGAATCCGCTGGGGCGCACCCTGGAAACTGGTACCCCGGAACGGCCGGACGTCGTGCGGACCGTCAATCCCGACTGTCTGCAGGTGCACTGGGATTACAACCGTGAACCATTGGCCCGGGCCCGGGCGAAATATGGCGACGAAGTGTCCCATACGGAGGTGGACCGGCTTGGCGTGGTGCTGCTGAGTTCGCGCCGTCCCGGTAAGTCCGCCAGGGAGATCGCCGCTGAATTTCACATCGCTCCGTGGGAAGCCTATTACCGGGAAACTGTGGATGCACGGCGCCGCGCGGAATCGGAGGCACGGCCATGAAGCGGTTGATTGGCCGGGGGGGCGCGGCTTTGTTGCTGGTGTGGACGAGTGTTGCCGGAGCCCGGGATTATTTTCTGGCGCCGGATGGGAATGATCAGGGGCCGGGCAGTCGGGAGAATCCGTGGCGGAGTATTGCCCGGGCCAATGCGGTGTTGGGCCCGGGAGACCGGGCGGTGTTCCTGCCGGGAGTCTATGCCGGCAGCATCTCTCCTGCACGCAGCGGGGAGCCGGGAAACCCCGTGACGTATCTGGCGGAGAAGCCGGGCAGCGTCCGGATCGAAGGGACGATGAATCCGCTTTATAATGAAAAGGTGCTGATCGGCATCCAGGATCGTCGTTATCTGGTGATCGACGGCTTCAGCAATGCCGGGACGGGGGCGAAATGGCTGCGGCTGGACCGGGTTCATGACAGCGTATTCCGCAATCTGCGTTTTGACGGTACGGACTTCCACAATCCGATCGAATGCCGTGATTCACACCGGAACCGGTTTCACAATATTTTCGCCGGGCGGGTGCTGGCGGCTCAGGACGGGTTGATTCTGAATGACCTGTGGAATAATTTCCAGTGTTCATACAACGTTTACGAAAAGCTGTATATTACCCGTGCCGGACATCGGCCGTTCGGCATCTGGTACGACAGCGGACATAATGTTATTCGCGACTGTGTATTCGATGGGCAATGGAGCCGGGGATTCGAATTGTTCGCGCCGCAGCGGGTGCTGATGGAACGGTGTCTGATTGTCAATGCTTTTCGCGGAACTGCGTCTGCGATGAGTATGGCCAAGATTTTTATGGTCGATTCGATTTTCCGGCGCAATGTGGTGCTGCGTAACGGTGGTGCGCCGCTGGAGGCTCGGGCATACCAGTACAACGATGGGGTGACGGTATTGCCGCCGTTCGGACTTCGGGGATCGAGAATTTATCACAATACGTTTTTCCGTAATCTGGAACACGCGCTGGTTTTCGGCAACGGTCTGTCTCCGAAATTGCCGGATCTCACGCTGGACAATGAATTTAAAAACAATATTTTTGCTGAAAATTCCCCCGGAGGAGACGGCACGGCCCTGCGTATTCTGGAACGCCTTCCCGCCGGAAATCACATCGGGTGCAATCTGATCTGGGGCGGACCGGGGCAGCCGCATACCGTACGTTTCTATAATCCGGCGGGAGCGGTTACCGAAGCGCTGAGCACCGCCGAGGCGGAGAAGCGCTATCCGGAACTTTTTTTCCGGAATCTGGATGTTGATCCATTGTTCGTCGACCGGGACCGGGATGATCTCCGGCTGCGGCCGGACAGTCCGGCGCTGGACGCGGGCGAGCCGCTGACGGTTACAGTATCCGGCGGAAAGGGACGAATGCTGCCAGTGCGGGATGCCCGGTATTTTTTTGACGGATTCGGTATCGAAGGCGAAAGCGGCGATCTGATCCGGATCGGCGAAAATCCGCAGCTTTTCCGGGTGGTCCGAGCGGATCTGGAACGAAACGTGCTGGAGCTGGACCGGGAGCTGGCGTTTTCGGCCGGAGAAGCGGTCACATTGCCGTACACCGGGAAAGCGCCGGATCTGGGCGCATATGAGGCGGAGATGGAGACTGCACCACGGGTACCGGCGGGGCTCTGTCTCCGTCCGGAAGAGGGGGAGGTACTGCTTCATTGCGATTTTGAACCGGAAAGCCGGGAAACATGGTTCTACCGATTCTGCAACACCTATATGCCTTATACTGTTCTGCGGGTGGACAACGAAACCGCCTCCGCCTCCGGCGGGCAGTCACTGTGCATTGCTGCCGCACCGGATACACCGGAGACGGGTGGAGCATACCTGTGCGCATTTCTGGAGGTACCGTTCTGGAGTCCTGCCACACATCCGCTGGTGTCATTCTCCTACCGTGTTCCGCGTGGAGTGCCGGCAGGGGTGACGCTGGTATTTTTCGATGATACCCGGTTGGGCCGGCTGGAGATCTCTCTGGGCGGGTCGCCCGCGTACCGGGTGCAGGACGGCGTGGAGAATCTGGACCTGGTACGACTCCGGGACGACGATTGCTGGCATACGGCGACGGTGGATCTGCGTGAGTTGACGCGACGATTGCCCGGGGTACGCATGATCAAACAGTGGCGCTTTATCACCGGGGGCAACGGACGACGCGGCGACCAGTACTGGGTGGATGATTTTCAAATCCGGCGGGCGACGGCCGATGCCGGAACGGATGGTGATTGATCATGAAAGGTGGAGTGTATCACATATGACTTATTATCAACATCTCGGGGCCTGCAGCGATCTGGCCGGTGCCGCGCTGCGGGCGGGACTGATGAAACGAACTTTGCCGCTTGCGGAGTTCCGTGCGGCGGTACTGCCGCTGCTGACGGTTTCCATCTTGCCGGAAGAGGAACCGGAACGTCTGTCGGTGCTCCGGGAATGGCAACGTGACGGGATTCACGGGATGGAGTTGAGCTGGCATACGGGGTTCGGTCCGGAAACCCGGGCGTGGCTGCTGCATCCCGAAGGAACGGTTGCTGCGGAACTGCCCGGTGTTCTGGCCTGTCACGATCACGGCGGCTTCAAATTCCTGGGGAAGGAGAAGATTGCCGATGGGCCGGAGGAAGCCACCGCTGAAATCCGCGCCTACCGGGAGCAGTATTATGGAGGCCGGGCATATGTCAATGCTCTGGCACGGGCGGGTTTTGCAGTGCTTGTGCATGATACGTTTCTCTGGGGCAGTCGGAAATTTGCACCGGAGGTGCTGCCGGCGGAAGAGCGGGAATGGGCCGATCGGCTTGCCGCGCCGGATGCGACGGAGGCGGAACGGTACAATCTGGCGGCGGGATTTCATGAGCATCGCGTGGAAAAATATGCCCGGCTCTTCCATACTTCCATGGCCGCGCTGGTGGCACGGGACGATCGGATTGCGTTCAAAGTCCTGGCTCGTTTTGCCGACCCGCAGCGGCTTGGCGCCATCGGGTTGTCCGGCGGCGGCAACCGGACGGCTATGCTGCAATGTGTTTGTACGGAACTGAAGGCTGCGGTGATTGTCGGCCTGATGAGTACCTATTCCGGTTTGCTGGATCACAATATGAGTCATACCTGGATGTTGTTTCCGCCGGGCTTGAGTGCCGTGGGGGACTGGCCGGATCTGGCCGGATGCCGGGCACCGTCGCCGTTGCTGGTGCAGTTTGACCGTGATGATGAATTATTTACCATGGCAGGGATGACGGCCGCGGACGAGCTGCTGCGCAGGATTTACGAAGAAGCGGGGGCGCCGGGAAATTATGAGTCTGGATTTTTCGACGGACCGCATAAGTTTGATCTGGCGATGCAGGCGGATGCGTTTGATTTTCTGAGCCGGCGTCTGGCGAAAGGCCGGAATTAACGGAAAGGATGGGGCATGGAGTTGCTGCGACGGAAGGAACCGCTGACACTGCCGGTTAAAGTATTGCAGTTCGGCGAAGGGAATTTTCTGCGGTGCTTTGTGGATTATCTGATTCAACAGATGAACGACAAGGCGGGATTTGGCGGAGCGGTGCGGATCGTGCAGCCGTTGCCGCAGGGTATGTGCGATGCGATCAATGCACAGGACGGCGTATACCATTGCGTGCTGCGCGGAGTTGCGGATGGTCGGGCGGTGGAGACGATCGAGCGGATTGATTGTGTGGAAAGCTGCCTGAATCCGGCACGGGAATGGGATCGGGTGCAGGCGACGGCGCTGCTTCCGGAGCTGCGTTTTGTCTTTTCCAACACGACGGAGGCGGGGATTGAATACCGGGCCGGCGCGGACACGTTTCCATCCAAAGTGGCGCGGTTGATTGCTGCGCGTGCCGCGGCAGGTTTGCCGGGGTTGATTTTCATCCCCTGTGAACTGATCGAGCACAATGGCGAGAAACTCCGGGAATGTGTATTGCGGTATCTGGCAAAGGATCCTGCGGCCACGGCTTACGTCGAGCGTGAATGCATTTTCTGCAACACGCTGGTGGACCGCATCGTGGCGGGGTATCCCGGCGACGAGGCTCCGGCATATTGGCGAAAACTGGGGGTGGAGGATCGGTTGCTGGTTTGCGGAGAACCGTTTTTCTTTTTCGTCATCGAGGGGCCGGAGGCGGTACGACGGGAATTTCCGGCGGATCGCAGCGGATTGCCGGTGGTGTTTACCGACGATCAGACGCCCTACCGGACGCGGAAGGTGCGGCTGCTCAACGGAGCGCACACGGCAAGCGCTCTGGGGGCGCATCTGGCGGGACTGACGTTTGTCGACGAAATGGTACGGGATGCCCGGTTCGGAGCGTTTCTGCGGCAGGTGCTCTTCGAAGAGATTCTGCCGACGGTGCCGCTGCCCGAAGCCGAAAAGCGGGCTTATGCGGAATCGGTGCTGGAACGTTTCGCCAACCCCTACGCGCATCATCGGCTGCTCTCCATTGCTCTGAACTCCGTATCGAAATGGCGGGTACGGGTGCTGCCGTCGCTGCTGGATTACCGGGAAATGTTTGGAAAACTGCCGCCGGGCTTGACGCAGTCGATGGCATTTCTGGTGGAATTTTATACTCACTGTGAGGCGAATGACACGGAAGAAGTGCGGTCGTTTTTCCGGAGTGCCCCGCCACTGGAATCGGTACTGGGGCGGAGTGATTTCTGGGGGATGGATCTGAATACCATTCCCGGCTTTGCCGCGGCAGTGCGGAAGGAGCTGGCGCGATGATCATTCATCCCGACGACAATGTGGAGGTGCGTTCCGATGGCCATAAGTACGCCGTTCGCGCCATCCGGTGCGGGGAATGGGTCATCAAATACGGCATGCCGATCGGACGTGCCGTCGCGGACATCGCGGTTGGGGAACATGTGCATACGCATAATCTGAAAACCGGTCTTGCGGGACAGCTCACCTATGAATACCATCCGTCCGAAGCGGTGGCGGCATTTGAACGCATTGCCAGTGACCGGACGTTTGCCGGGTATCTCCGGCGGGACGGACAGACCGGCATCCGCAATGAGCTGTGGGTGATTCCCACGGTCGGCTGCGTCAACCGTCTGGCGGAGCGCCTGGCGCAGGCTGTTGGCGGTGTGGCGTTGACGCATCCTTTCGGCTGTTCTCAGCTGGGGGACGACCATGAGCGTACTGCTCAACTGCTGGCGTCGCTGGTGCGGAACCCCAATGCGGGCGGGGTGCTGGTGGTTGGATTGGGGTGCGAAAACAATACACTGGAGAGTTTTCAGGCGCGTCTGGGAGATGTTTCTTTGCTGAATCTGCGTGTATTGCAGGCACAGGAGGAGCGCGACGAGTTTGCCGCTGGACTGCGGCTGCTGGAGCAGCTGGAGAATGAGAAAGTGAAAGTCCGCCGGGAACGGCCGCTTTCGGAACTGCGGGTGGGGCTGAAGTGCGGTGGATCCGACGGCTTTTCCGGATTGACGGCCAATCCGCTGCTGGGACGCTTTACGGACTGGCTGGTGGCGCGCGGCGGCAGCTGCGTGCTGACGGAGGTGCCGGAGATGTTCGGGGCGGAGACACTGTTGTTGAACCGTTGCGTGAACCGGGAGGTGTTTACGCGCTGTGCAGCGATGGTCAATGGTTTCAAAGCCTATTATGAATCGCATGGGCAACCGGTTTATGAAAATCCCTCTCCGGGCAACAAGGCCGGCGGCATTTCCACGCTGGAGGACAAGTCTCTGGGCTGTGTGCAGAAGGGCGGCGGAGCACCGGTGGTGGACGTGTTGGAATACGGGGAACGGCTGAAATCGACTGGGTTGTCTTTGTTGAGTGCGCCGGGCAACGATCCGGTAGCCTCGACGGCGTTGGCGGCGGCGGGCTGTCAGCTGCTGTTGTTTACGACCGGACGCGGGACGCCGTTCGGAACGGTGGTTCCGACGGTGAAGATCGCATCCAATTCGACGCTGGCGGAGCGGAAGCCCCACTGGATCGACTGGGATGCGATGGCATGTCCGGAGGTGGATGATTTTGTCGATTTTCTGCTGCGCCTCGCATCCGGCGAGGTGGCGGCGAAGAATGAAATCAACGGTGATCGGGGAATCGCCATTTTTAAGGACGGTGTGACTCTGTAATTCAGTCAAAGGGTATCGGAATCTGGTGCGGAGACAGGAAAACGTTTTCCTGCCCCGCACTGTTTTTTTAGAGGAATCTTTTTGCCTGATGAAGTTCGGCGCAGGGGGGTAACAGAAGGAGGGAAAGTGACAGAAATAGCGTTGGGAGGGGGGGCATGCCTGTGAGGCATAAAATGTATGAATAATAAGTATTTGTCATTTTCACAACAGCGGTTATCTTTTTTACTGAAAGCAGGTGATGCCGCGGGAAAACGCCGGGAGCCGAAAAGTGAAAGCCGGTTTTTCCGGTAAAGGAAACAGGATTCGCGGCCAGGATCAGGGAGGTGCAGAATGAACAGGCGAACGATGGCGTGGATGATGGCTGCCTCTTTTCTGGGGGCGGCCGGTTGTGCAGGGGGGGAGGAGGCGGCCTCTCCGGTGGTGACCGGATCGGAAAAAGTGCTGATAGCCTATTATTCCTGGAGCGGGAATACCCGTTTTGCGGCGGAGACGATTCAGAAACTCACCGGGGGCACCCTTTTTGAGATCAAACCCGTCAAGGCTTATCCGACGGATTACCGTGCCTGTGTGGAGTTGGCTCGGAAGGAATGCCGCGAAGGCAGTCGGCCGGAATTGGCTGGGAAAGTGGAAGATTTTTCCCGGTACGAAGTGGTCTTTGTCGGTACACCGAACTGGTGGAGCACGATGGCGCCGCCGGTGCGGAGTTTTCTTACCGGGTATGATTTCAGAGGAAAAACCGTGATTCCCTTCGTAACCCACGGCGGTGGCGGCATGGCTCATTGCGAGCAGGATATGCGGAAGATCTGTGCCCATGCACAGTTTCGCAAGGGAGGGGCCTTTGCCGGCAGCGGCATCCGGCAGGCGGAGCAGATGCTGGCAAAATGGGTGAACGAGGTGATCTCCATCCGGAAATGAGGCAAATATGCGTGGAATCATTCTGTGCGGAGTGATGCTTGTCTGGTGTTGCTGCGCGAACTCCATGAAGGCGGAGGATGTTATGAAAACTTTAAATGACAGAGAACGAACCATTGCCGGAATTGCCGCACAGGTTGCGCGCGGCGATATGCCGGAATTGACCCGGGCGCTGACGGCCGGACTGGAAGCCGGATTGACAGTGAATGAAATCAAGGAGATTCTTGTTCAACTGTACGCTTATTGCGGTTTTCCACGCAGTCTGAATGCGCTTGGTAATTTCATGACGCTGCTGCAGGAGCGCGAAGCCCGGGGCGTCCGGGATGAAGCGGGGCGGCTTCCGGGACCGCTCCCTGCCGGGAAGAGCATTGAATTCGGTACAGCCAATCAGACGAAACTCTGCGGTGCGCCGGTCAGGGGGGCGCTTTTCGATTTTGCTCCGGCGATAGATGAATACCTGAAAGCACACCTTTTCGGCGATATCTTCGGTCGGGATAATCTTGACTGGAAAACCCGGGAAATCGCCACGGTCGCTGCGCTGGCCGCCATGACCGGCGTGGAAAGCCAGCTTGCTTCTCATATTGCCATTGCACAGCAAAACGGTGTTACGGCAGCTCAGATCGAAGCGATCCTGAAAGAGGTTCGCGGACATTCCATCAGCGCCTTCCCCCGTGGAGACGAAAACACCGCCTATGGCCAGTATTTCAGCGGCAAATCTTATCTGGCTCCCTTAACCCAAGATAAACGTCTCGGCGTTCCGGTTGTGAATGTCACCTTTGAACCGGGTTGTCGGAATAACTGGCACCGTCATACCGGCGGTCAGCTGCTCATCGCAGTCGGAGGTGTCGGTTTCTATCAGGAGCGCGGCCGAACGGCGCGGAAACTCCTGCCCGGCGAGATCGTCGAAATTCCGCCGGAGGTGGAACACTGGCATGGCGCCGCGCCCGATCAATGGTTTTCGCACCTGGCCGTCGAATGCAATCCGGAAACGAATCGGAATACCTGGCTGGAACCGGTTTCCGATACGGACTATCAGGCTGCGACCGCCGGAAAATAAAAGCAGAAAGAGGAGAAAGTCTCCGTTTTGCGGAGGAGGGGGGGACTTTCTCTGAAAATGCGACACTGCCGATTTGCACTTGTTTTAAATTCTTTATGCGCAGGGAAAATATGAATCGACGCGATTTTTTAAAAGGTGTCCTGGCGCTGGCTGCCGCAACTCCGGCAGTCAGTTTTTTGAGTCGGGCCGGCGAAGCGGGAGAAGCCGGGGCGGCATCCACGGTTTATTTTACACCGGAGTTGTCGCCGGAGGCGGTGATTCGCATGTATCGGGCTTTGAATGTGACATTGCCCGGACGGGTCGCCGTGAAGGTACATTCCGGAGAAAAGGGCAATCAGAATTATCTGCGTCCGGCGTTTCTGCAACCGATGGTCGCAGCCGTCGCCGGCACGGTTGTGGAATGCAATACCGCTTACGACGGCGCACGCAATGCTACCGAAAAACATCGGCAACTGCTTGCCGAACACGGCTGGACGCAATTTTTTAAGGTTGATTTGATGGATGCCGACGGTCCGGATTTGGAATTGCCTGTGCCCGGGGGACGGATTCTGAAACGAAACTTCGTCGGCAGACACATGGCGGATTATCGTTCCATGCTGGTGCTGTCCCATTTCAAGGGGCATCCTGTCGCCGGTTACGGCGGGGCGCTCAAGCAGCTTGCCATCGGCTGCGCATCCATCAGGGGCAAGGCGCTGATCCACTCTGGGGGCATTTCCGGCGATCAGGTGGAGTGTTGGAATCACATGGCGACGCCGGAGGTCTTCGGCGATGCTATGGCGGAAGCCGCGTCCACGGTTATGACATATTTCAAGGGGCGAATCGCATTTGTCAGCATGGTATGCAATCTTTCCGTGGATTGCGACTGTTGCGCGGTGGCGGAAGATCCGTGCATGCAGGATATCGGTATTCTTTCTTCAACGGATCCGGTGGCGCTGGATCAGGCCTGCATGGATCTGATTCGACAGTCAAAAGATCCCGGACGAGATCATTTTCTGGAGCGGGTGAATTCCCGACAGGGTACCCGGGTTATTGATACGGCGGCCCGGCTGGGAGTGGGCACAAAGGATTATCGTCTGATACGGGTGAAGGCTTGAGGCGATAATCTCGTATGTCCGCTTGAGAAGGAGCTGTCACCGATCGTCGGAGTCGGCAGGATTCATGACGGCACCAGTTTTCCGGGAGAGAGCGTTTGTGCCGGTGAACGTCCGGGCGAAATCGTGACCGTCGGTTTCGTCCGTCAGGGATTCCTGAGCACCGCGTGTTTCACCGTCATCGGTCACGCCGTTTTTCCGCCCGGTGCGCAATATGTAATATCCTCCTGAAGCCAGTACCACCAGCAGCCCGCTCTGCAAGGCCAATGCTTCCGGTATGTCCGACCGGATGGTGGCCGGAATCATGGCAAGCCAGTACAGCAGCAGGAGGGCTTCATGCGTGATCAGAAACCACCGCCGCGCCGTCCGGCTCCGGTGCTGGAGCGCCAGAAACACCCCGCTGCAGCCCAGCCAGAGCAGGAGAAAGAATCCCCCGTACCCGAGCGCCGTCCGGCTGAAAATCTGGCCGTCCGGACCGCCGTAGAGACAACTGATTCCCTGCATAAAGGCGGCGGCGCCGATCATGAAAAAAAGGGCGGAAAACAACAGGCGCACCCCTTTGATCATGCGGCGCAGGAATGGATGGGACGAGTCTGACATGGCGGTCTCCTCCAGGACTCACGTGTGGCGATGGTGTTTCAGACATCGTCGATATTATAGCATGGGGGGGAACGGGTGTCAAGTCATTGTTCCGGAACACGGTCGGGGGGTATCGGGCAAATCTGCGGGTGCGCCGGAAATCGCCGTCTTTCCCGGAGAAAGGGATTGTTTTTCCGTTGTGCGGTGTTATACTCTTATTCAGCATTGATGATTCCGGGAAACACCAGGAGGCACCATGAACGACCCCATTGCGACCTTTCATCGATTGGCGGAGCAGACGGAGTTATGGCTGAGGGACCGGCTTGACCGGCAGGCACCCGGGGCGGAGAAGGAGGCGGCGGCGCTGCTGGCCGAGCTGGAACGACGCCTGACTGTCCTGCGGACCATGCCGGACGACCCGGCGCGGTTGCGGCGGGAACCGGATGATCTTGCCGCCATCCGGACCCTGCGTCCGGCGGCGGACCATGCGCCGCGACCGCTGGATGACGCGCAGCTGACCTCCCGCATGGCCGGGGCGTTGAATGGACGTTTCGCCGGCTGCACCCTCGGGGCGATTGTCGAAATGAATTCGGTGGCGGACATGGAGGCACATGCCGCGTATGACCGGATGGCTTTTCCTCCGGAGGATTACTGGCTGACCGCGGCGTCGCCTTCATGGCGGCTCCGATATCTCTCCGGCGTACCGGAAACCTATACCCGAAACCGGATGCACGGCGTGCCGGTGGATGACGACATCGCCTACACCCAGCTGGGACTGCTGATTCTGGAAGAATGCGGACGGGATTTCACCACTGCCGACGTCGGCCGGATGTGGCGGAAATACCTGCCGATGGCCTACACGGCGGAAGAGGTGACTTTGCGGCACCTCCGGGAAGGGCTGCCGCCGGAACTCGCCGGACACACGGACAATCCTTACCGGGAATGGATCGGAGCGGACATCCGTTCCGATCCATGGGGATACGCGGCGGCGGGCAATCCGGAACTTGCCGCGGAATGGGCTTACCGCGACGCGACTTTGAGTCACCGCTGGAACGGGGTGTACGGCGCGATGTATTTCGCCGCGGCGATTGCGGCGGCCTTCACGGTGGACCATCCGCGCGACGCGCTGGAGATCGCCCTCGGCGAAATTCCCGCCGAATGCGCCATGGCGGAGACGGTCCGCTGGGCGCTGGACCAGGGGAAGGGGGTTCGCCATTACCGGGAGGCGCGCGCGGCGGTGGAGGCACGTTTCGGAGAAATGAGCTGCGTTCATACGTTGAACAATGCCGCGCTGACGATTTTCGGACTGCTGATCGGCGGCCGGGATTTTACCCGGGTGATCGGGGAAACCGTGGCGATGGGTATGGACAACGACTGCACCGCCGCGACTGCCGGAAGCATCGCGGGGGCGGTGATCGGCATCGAAAACATTCCGGAGCAATGGACGCGGAATTTCGATGACGTGGTCTACTCCTATCTGAACGGCGTGGAGCGCTTTTCGATTCAAGAGCTGACGCACCGCTTCCTGTGCTTTGCCCGTGGGGAACGCTGAATGGGAGGAAAAGCGGTAATGTGGGAAATTTCGGAACTTCTGGAACGGATTGAAAGGGAGAAGCGCGCCGCTGCCGTGCGTTCCATGATTTTTTCCTTAATCCTCGGAGGCGCCTGTATCCTGATCGGACTTTGCTGGTGGGAGCGTCTGGTTGCGCCGTGGCCCGTGTCGTGGCAGGTTTGGGCTGTTTTGTCGGTGGCGGTGCTGTTGCCGCTGCTGTCGACAGGGGCTGACTGGCTCGGGCGATGGTGGGGGGGCTGCCGCGGTGTCCGGAGTGCGGAGCTCGGCTGCGTCATTTGCTGCCGGTTCTGCGGCGCTGTCCGGAGTGTCGCCGGGTGATCATATCCGACCGGCGGACGATCCTGCCGGGTTATGTACCGCCCGTTTCCGAATCATGGAAGTCTTTTGATGGCAATACGGTGGGGAATTTTGTCGGTCAGTGGGGCGTCGGGTTGGTCGTGGTGCTTTTTCCGGCGCTGATCTTGTTCGGGATCGTGCATCAGGTGGGGATGGCGAATCTGCCGCGTCTCACGGCCGCTTCGCTGGTATGGCTAGGGGGGCTTGTCATTTTTTATAACTGGTGCGGTAGAAGCGGGATGAAGAAACTGAAGACGATGGTGCTCTGGATAGACCGGAAATGTGATCGGCTCAATCGGAAAATCATTCCGAATTACCGGAGCAGACTGCCCGATCCCGCGCATCTGTGTCCGCATTGCCGCCGGGAGCCGGATCACGTGCTGGCGGCGGTTACCGGGCATTGCAGCCACTGTGGCGGACCGATTCTGCAGGTGGCGGAAGAGGCGGATTCCCCGGCGATGATGAACGGACGGAACATCCGCCGCTATCGGAAAATCCGTAGATTTGCTTTGCTGATGCTGGTATGGCTGCTCGGGGTGTGGCTGTCCTGTTTGCTGCGCCGGGATGGCCGGGAGTGGGTCATGGGATGCGGCGTAATGATTGCGGGGCTCCTGATTTGCGGGGGATTGTGGCAATTGCGCCGGGAGTGGCGATTGCGTTTTCGTTGTCCATTCTGCCAATATCCGAACGATCCGGAAGGCATTCTGGGGCAGACGGGGCATTGCGCCGGATGTTTCCGCAAACTTGTGCGCGATGAGGCTCCGGAAACAGAGCGATCCGATATGGAAAAATGAGCAAGAGGGGAACAAAAAACGGTATTCCGCAATTCGTTGTCGCGGAATACCGTTGGAAGCGGTGCGGAAAGGTTATTTCACGCGGCCGGTGTAAGCGTCCGCATCCGTGTTGTCAATGACGTACCGGAAGAATTGCTGTTCCGCTTCCGCGCGTGCCTTGTCCCAGGGGCGCGGTGCGCCGCACAGCTGTACCACCCACAGCTTCAATTCTTTGCGGTGCCAGTTGACCATGCAGTTGGTGCCCCAGGCGCCGCCGTGGCCGAACCAGGAATCCTCCCGGTCTTCCTCGGGCGCGGTCAAGCCCAGAGAGTAGCCGCCCATGCCTTTCGGGCGGGTCGATTTGGCGAGCAGTTCCCGGACGGTTTCCTCCTTGAGAATGCGAACGCCATTGTCGCCGACTCCGAGATTCATCAGCATTTTGTAGAATTTCAGCTGGTCATTGGCGGTTGTCCAGAGGCCTGCACCCGCCGAGGCGAAGACGTGATCTCCATTGTAGGGGCGCTGCTGCATGTCGTTCTGCAATCGATATTTCGCCGGAGCATCCTTGACGCAGTCGTACATTTCGATCTGGGTTTTCAGCTGTTCGTCGGTCGGGCGGAAGGAGCTGGCCGTCATCCCAAGCGGGGTCAGTACCCGTTCTTTCAGAAAGTCTTCCCAGCGCTGTCCGGTGACGACCTCGACGATCGCGGCGCCGATATCGATGCCGGTATTGGAATACTGGACTCTGGTTCCGGGTTCAAACAGCAGCGGACAGGCCGCGGCGATGGCCGCCGTCTGCCGCAGCGGCGCGCCGCCGCTCCAGCCGCCGCCCTTGATGTTGCCCTGTTTTGCGCAGATTTCGAAGGGGAAGCCGCCGGTATGATTCATGACCATGCGAATGGTGAGAGGGGTTTTCGCCCGGGTCAGCGTTTTGACGCCGTCCCGGTTGGAAGTCAGGACCCAGAGTTCCTTGAATTCCGGCAGATATTTGGAGACGGGATCGTCCAGCGCGATTTTCCCTTCTTCGATCAGCATGGCGATGGTGACACCGCAGAACCCTTTGGTCTGCGAGCATTGCATGAAAACGTCGTCCATGGTGATGGGGCGCTTCGCCGCGACGTCGGCATAACCGACGCAGGCGGTTTCCTGAACGCCGTTCTTGTAGAAGACATTAATGGCGCCCGGCAGCTGGCCGCTCTGAACATAGGGTGCCAGCGCATCTTCGGCAAAGGTGGTGTGGGATTCCTTCGGAACGTTTTCCACCGCCAGACACCCGGTGGAACCGAACGTCATGGCGGCGATCAACAGCAGGATACATGGGGTCATTCGCTTCATCTTTTATTTCCTGTATTGAATAGTCATGGACTCCGGGCGAGTCCGTTCTTGAAAATGAAGGATAAGATAGCCGGTATACTCGCTGATTGCAAACTCCGGTATCGTCTATTTCGGATGGATTGTGACGGTTTCCAGTGCGTTTACAACAGCCGGAATAGTGTGTGTTCGAACGTTTAAAGGGGAGATGCCAGCCGGTAAATGCTGACCGCCCCATGTTGTTCATGTATCATTTGCTGCAGATCCGGAGTTTTGGCGTTTTTCTGAAAAGCAAACAGTCCATAGCGAAAATTTTTTGCACTATGATTCAGGTGTCGCGTCAACCACGCATTGAGTTTTAACAGTTCGGGATGGGCTTTGAGCAATCGGGCCATGATCGGATTGAATTGATTTTCCGGCAACGGACGGATGATAGCGATCAGCCATTCTCCATTGGCTTCTTTACCATTGATCGGCATTAAACCATAATAAGCTCCTTCAAAGTGTGTGCCGTAAATCATCCGGGGGACGAGACCGGACGGTGTCTTAATGACACGATAAACACTATTCTGTCCATCAAGATTCGTGCCGCTGTTAATCATCAGAAGTCCGTGTGATTGCAGGTGCGGATGCAGTATTCTTTTGAGAAAATCGGGTAATGCCGCTTTGTCACTGTTCCAGACGATAGGATATCCTTCGTCTGCACCATACACTACGAGGGTGTCGACAGGAATCGGTTGCAGTTCTTTGAACATTTCACGCCATTCTACATGAATCCATTCAGTCCGATTGCCAGAATGGATGATCGCAATGAGCAACAGCAGAACGAGGCTGCTCGGAAGCAGTTTCGTCCCTTTGCAACGCCGTCTGATGGAACGGGCCAGCAAAATGAGACCGCGACTGGCAATGATATAAGAGGCAACCAGGACAGGCAACCAGATGCGTGGGGGGCCTCCATTGGTAAAAAAACTGCTTGCCAGGGGGAAAAGAATAAAAAACAGTAGCAGAAGATTTTTTCGATCCGGCTTTACGACAAACAGCAGTAACCCCGGCCAGAGGCACAACGACAGGATTGTTTTTAACAGCCATTTCGGATAACTGACTGCTGTCAATATATCGCCGAATTGTCTCGCGCCCTGGAGCGCGTCAAAATTGATCCAGACAAAACAAAGACAATAAACCGCGAAAAGGGCTGTAGCTGCCCCCCACAACCAATATTCTCGCCGAAAGCCATGTTGCAAGCAGTTCCACGCACAGTATAGTCCGGGTACAAATAAAAACAACAATGCAGTTGATACCGAATTGACCGCCAGGATTCCGGCCCCCAACAGGATAAGCGGCCATTTCCTGCCGGGACGTCCGATATACAATATCGCATAGCAAAATAATAGAATGAAAAATAGTTGGATGCCATATCCCCGGGCAGGATAGGAATAACGGATCAGCTGCGGTGAAATTGTACAGAGCAGCATGGTAAGAATCGCCGCCTTTCTTCCAGCCAGCCGCAGTGTCAGCATTCCAGCGAGAATAATGGAGCTGAGACCCGCCAGAAAGGAAAGGGAACGTCCGACCCATAAGTGATCTTTTACAAAACAGAATTTTAGAAAAAGCGTATTTAAAGGATGGTTGTTGGGTAGCGCAAAATCATTCAAAATCTGCATGACCGGCAATGGAGTAAAGAATTCCAGACTCCAGATTTCATCATATTCAAGCGATTTGGATAAAAAAGGGAAACGCAGGAAAATCGCCAGCAACAGAAGCATGACAATGGAGAAAAAACAGAGTTTGTTGGCCTGTTTGTACGTCAAGGTGTGTATTTTTACTCCATAGGAAAAAAATGGGAATAAATGATAATATTACTATACTTAAAAACAATATAGATTGCAAATGGATATAGTGAAAAAGGGACACATTCGGCAGAGAAGTTGCTGAAAACTTTGCAAATGCAGGAAGAGTCGTGAGATGGTTCAATAGCCGATGTGGAATTTTATACATTGCAAGCGTCGTTTGAAAAAAAAGATAGATCGCCCGGTACGCAGAGGAGAGATTGAGCGCAGGAAACCGGAGTCTTTCGGAAACTTGCTGCCGGTTGCTTCCGAGCTATTTTGCTTCCGGTGAAAAACAGGGGGAGGCGGCGATTGCCCGGAAATGCTGCCGGAGGGACGGAACGTTTTTTTTCGGCATTTATTTCGTTTTGCTGCAAATGTTTTGGGTGTTTTGAGTCTGGGTGTATAGATGGCGCCTGAAGCTGGGAAGAGCCCGGTGTCCAGGTCTCCGGAAAACGGAGTAATTCTTCTTGAAAAAAACTCTCTTC
Source organism: uncultured Victivallaceae bacterium (assembly GCA_944389925.1). GTDB lineage: Bacteria > Verrucomicrobiota > Lentisphaeria > Victivallales > Victivallaceae > CALXOD01. Next base: position 94,939 of record CALXOD010000067.1, read on the forward strand.
GATGTAAAGTACCAGAGTGTTGGGTTTGCAAACAGATCGGAGTGGCAGATCGATATGAAAAATATAATTCCTCTGGTTGTGTCGGTGATTCTGGGCTTGGCTGCGGTCTATCTCGTAAGCAAGCTTCTGTTCGAAAATAAGAATGCCGATCTCGAAAACAAAGTATCCGTGGTCGTGGCTGCGCGCGATCTGAATGCGCACGATGAATTATCGCAGGGCAGCCTTACCTATAAGGATATTCCGGAGTCCGCCGTACCCAGAAACGCCCTTTTATGGGAAAATGTCAGTCTGGCCTATGGCCAGCAGTTGCCGCATGCAGTTTCTCAGGATGATTACATTTTAATGACGGATATCCGGATTCAGACAACCCTCGGGGATTGTGCCCGGCAGGGGGAGTGGACCGTGCCCGTTACTTTCTCTGATCCGGCTCTGGTCAAAGTGCTTACGCCCGATGATGAAATCGCCATCGTCTCCACCTATGTTTCGCAAAATGTCTCCGTTGATAAGAATATGACGGTGAGTGACGGATCCGGCGTGAAGATGACGGAATCGCGCGAAACTTCGGTGCTGCTGCCTTGCGTCCGGGTCATCGGAATTGCCAATGATCAGGGATCTTTCCGGGAGAGTGGCGGTTCCAGCGGTACGGTTTTCGTCTCTCTGCCGCCGCAGCAGGCGATGATTCTCATTGCTGCTCAAAGAGAGTCGGAACTCTATCCGGTGCTGCGCAAACGGAATGATTCCGTCGCCCTCAATCGCAAGGACGGCGGAGTCGTCAATGCCGACACGTTCGCAAAAATCCGCCAGGGACTCGCTCCGGCGGAACTGCCTGAAATTCCCAACAAAGATCACCGATGATGAATCAAGCAGAGGGCGGTATGAAGTATTTCGGTCTGTTTTTTTCCCTGTTTTTCTGCTTTTTCTGTATGCCGGTCGGAGCCGAGGAGGGAAAGGCTGCCCCGGTTGCTCTTCCTGATGCCGGGCAACCCGTCTCACTTCCGCCGGAACGGGTTTCCATTTCAACCGGCGAAACCCGGCGGTTTGAAGTGCCGTTCGTCATCGAACGGTATCGTTCAAGTACTCTCCATGCACGAGTCGCCCAGGTGGAGGGCCGGGCATTCGAAATGGAGGGTGTGTCCGCCGGGAATGCTGTCGTAACGGTCTGGTCACAAGGAATCAATAAAGAGTTTCAAGTGACCGTGTCAAGTTCTCTTATGCCGATTTACCGTGAATTGAGTCGCGAACTCGGTGATTTGCCAGAGGTGTCGGTGGAGCTGTCGGATGAGACTTTGACGTTGCGTGGAGAGATTACCCGGACGGTGCGGTGGGATTATTTCCGGCGTGTCGTCAAACGGTATGAAGACCGCTGCCGTAATTATGTGACGTTTCATCCTGGTCCGAAGCTGTTTGAGGAGCTGGAAAAACAATTGGCCGCCGCCGGATATCCCATCACGGATAAGATCTCTCCCCAGAAGCCGGGACAGCTCAAACTTCAGGTGTCGAACGGCGTTCTGACGGTTTCCGGCTATTTGCTCTGCGAGGATGACATTGCTGCGGTCAAGCGGATTCTCGCTTCGTTGAAGTGGCTTTCCCCGGAGTGGAATGACGGAGCCATGCGGGTGGAGACAGATCTGAGGATGGCGGATACCCAGCTGGATGTCGGAGTGGTGTTTGTGGGGGTAACCCGGACACAGCTTGAACGCCTCGGGAATTCCTCTGCCGACGGGACGGTTCTTTCCTGGAATCTCATCGCCTGGTTCCGGGCGCTGGCCGGAGCGGCTCCGGATGAGCTCGCGGGGGCATCCGGCGGAAAGGGGCTTTATTCCTATTTGAATACCGATTTGAAAGGGTCTTTGATTTTCTTTGGAAACAACGGGATTTCAGATTTCCGTGATGCCGGACATGTTACGCTGACCAACAACAGCAAAAACTTTGCCACGTATGAGAATGGCGGAACCTTGAATGTCAAGGTGTATGGACAGGATACCGCGGAACTGAAACCGATTGAATTCGGCCTCAAGCTCAAAATGCGCGGCGGCCTCGTCCGGGCCGATGAGGCCCGGCTGGAACTGGAGCTGGAGAAGAGTCTCGCGCCGATTAAACAGGATGAGGATTATTTTCAGCGTTCCACCAAGGCCACAACGGAGATTCTCTGCCCCTTGAATCAGACGGCTGTCATCGCAGGCCAGAAGGATCTGACGTATTCCAGCAGTGGACCGGGGGGGTACGCATTTCTGCGTCATATTCCGGTCATCAACTGGTTTACCTCTTCATCCGAAGAACAGCAGGAAGAGATGTTGCTGCTGATTCTGGTTTCTCCGAGAATCGCCGGTTCGCCAGTAGCGCTGACATCGCTTCCCTCCGACGATACGCGGGAGGTGGAAGAGTCCATTTCCCGTGTCGTCGAAGAAAAGAGCGAAAAGGCCCGTGAACAGGAGTCACGCGGCTGGTTTGAAAAAATGTTCACCTGGTAATCTCCTATGATGCAACTGAAACTGACCGCCTCGGATGGCGGACACAAAAACGTGGTTCTTGACGGCAGGCTTCCTCTGGTTGTCGGTCGATCCGAGAATGCGGGGCTTTGTGTCTCCGACCGGAAGGTATCGCGGCGGCATGCCGAAATCAGCGGCAGCGAAGCAGAAGGGCTGTTTATAGAAGACCTCTCCAGCCGGACCGGGACCCGGGTGAACGGTGTGATCATTTCCGGACGAACGAAACTTGTCCCCGGCGATGTGATTCGGATCGGGGAAACGGAGCTGCTGCTGGAACAAACTTCTCCGCCGCAGAAGGAGCCTGCCGCCGCTTCCCCCGTGAAGGAAAAAACTCCGGATTCCGCCGCTCCTGCAGAGCGGCATGGCATGCCGGTATATGGCGTTCGGGACGGGGCGCTGGACGGGCTCTACAGTGAGGCGATGCTGCAGTTGGGGCGACGTATCCAGACCCGTGTACTGGAGCTGTTGAATATCGGTAATTTTTCCGCACTGGAGATGAGCAACAGCGAAATGCGGCCGAAGGTGGAAGATGCAGTTGACCGGATCCTGCGGGAAGTCCGCCATGAAATTCCGGTGAATGTAAAACTTGAAGCATTCCGGCAGATTCTGCTGGACGATCTGATTGGACTCGGTCCGCTTTCGCCGCTGCTGCGTGATACGGCTATTTCGGAAATCATGATCAACGGTCCGGCGAATATCTTTGTGGAGAGCCGCGGATTGCTTTATCGGACTGTGGCCCGGTTCACCAGCGAAAGCCATCTGCAATCTATTATCCAGCGTATTGTCGAACCGCTCGGGCGTCACATTGACGCGGCTTCTCCGATGGTGGATGCCAGGTTGGAGGATGGATCCCGGGTGAATGCTGTGATTCCGCCGCTGGCGCTGGACGGGGCGCTGGTGACGATCCGGAAATTTTCCTCGCGGAAACTGACCGACGAGGATCTGATCCGTTTCGGCAGTCTGACCCGTCCGATGGCATTGTTTCTACGCGAAGCCGTACGGGCGCGGCGCAATATTCTGGTTTCGGGAGGAACTGGTTCCGGCAAAACAACCTTGCTGAATATCCTGTCGCAATTTATCCCGGAAAAGGAACGGATCATTACCGTGGAGGATTCCGCGGAACTGAAGCTCTCTCATGAGAATCTCTGTCGTCTGGAGGCACGCCCCGCCAATGTCGAAGGGCAGGGGAAGATCACGATCCGTGATCTGGTGATTAATACCTTGCGCATGCGGCCTGACCGGATTATCGTCGGAGAATGTCGCGGGGCGGAGGCGCTCGACATGCTTCAGGCGATGAATACCGGGCACGACGGTTCCATGACCACCTGCCATGCGAACAACCCGCGCGATGCGCTGTCGCGTCTGGAAAATATGGTGATGATGGCCGGATTTGAATTACCCTCTTCCGCGATCCGGGAACAGATTGCCTCGGCGATCCATCTGATCGTGCAGCAGACCCGGCTGCCGGATGGGTCAAGGAAAATTGTGAAGATTTCGGAGGTGACTGGACGGGAGGGCAGTACGATTCTGCTTCAGGACATTTTCACCTTTGAGCAGGAAGGGTTTGACGAGAATTTTCACGTAATCGGGCATCACACTGCGACCGGCAATATTCCGCGTTTTGTGGATGAATTGCGTCAGGCCGGAGATCTTGAGCTGGACATGTCCGTATTTGTTCCGGAAGGGTGACAGGTGAAGACATGAATACCCTTTCTCTTTTACAGCGTTACGGCGTCTATCTGCTGGTGCTTCTGGCCGTGGCGCTGCTGGTTTATATCTTGATTTCATTGATTCAGTCCTTCAGTATGGAACAGGTGGATCGCAAGATCCGGGAGAACCGCTCTGAAGGGATGGCCAATAACATTTATTATTTCATCGGGCGCGCAGCACTGCAACAGCTGCAGCTCTCCTGCGGGATTCTGCTGGCAGGGGGGCTGATTACGATCCTGATTTTCTGTCAGGTCTATGAGCCGTTGATTGTGGTTCCGGTGGCGGCGCTGGCTTTTGTCCTCGGGTTGATTGCGCCGTGGGGGTATTTTTCGCTGAAGGTCCGGCGGCGGGCCGAGCGGTTTGAGAACAGTATTCTGGATCTTGCGCTGGGTTTGACCAGCGGTCTGCGGGCGGGCCAGGCGCTGCCGCAGGCACTGGAGGTATTCTCCCGACGGTGTGAAGGGCCGTTGAAGGAGGAGCTCATGATCGTGATCCGGGAGTACCGTCTCGGATTGGAACTGGCCGAGGCGATGCAGCGGATGTATAATCGAATTCCGTGCGAAGATCTGCAGTTGCTGATTATCTCGATCCGGTTGACGACGCAGTCCGGCGGCAGTATGGTGGAGGTGCTGGAGAAGATCACCCGGATGATCCGGGGGAGGACGGAATTTCATCAGAAGCTCCGGGCTTTGACGGCGCAGGGGCGCTTTGAGGCGCTGGCGATGGCGCTGGCGCCACTGGCTGCATTTCTGCTGCTTTTCTTCATTAACAATGATCTGATGCTGCCGATGGTTCAGACGTTGATCGGCTGGTGCGCCATTGGCGTGATGCTGACGCTGGAAGTGATCGGTTATCTGGTAATCCGGTCGATTGTGGATATCAAGGTGTGAACGAATGAAACAGATTCTTATTTATGCGTTGACCTTTTCCGTGATCGTACTGCCGACTCTTTTTTTCACTATGCTTGCGGAAAGGCAGGGGCGGAAAGCCGCCGGGGAACGCGAACATTCCACCTGGCTGTTCGCCATGATGAGACCTTTTGTCGACCTGCTGATGATGGCGGGCGTGGGGACTTTTTTCCGGAAGGCGTTTCCGGGGCGGTGCGCTGAGCTGCAGAAGCAGTTGAATTTTGCCGGTTTAAAGTTTACGGCCGCCGAAATCTGCTGCCTGCAACTGTTTCTGGTGATTCTCTCTGGCGTGGCCGTCGGCTGCGTGACGGCGGGGGTGGTAGATGAGGAGAACCGGATTTCCATTCCGGTTGCAGGCGTTATTGCGGCGGTGATCGGAGGGAGTCTGCCGGGGATCGTTATCGGTAATCTGGTGCGGGAACGACGCCTTTCGATTTTAAAGGCGATTCCTTACTCAATTGACCTGATTGCTTCGGCAATGCGCGGCGGGCTGGATTTTTCCGCGGCGGTACGTTTCTATGTGAAACTCGGCATCGACAGTCCGCTGACGGATGAATATTCCCAGATGCTGCGGGAGATGGAGCTCGGGGTCGTGCGGACCGTCGCCTTGCAGAATATGGCCGACCGGATTCATATCCGGGAATTTACCTCATTTGCCGCGGCGATCGCTCTGGGAACGGAGCTGGGAGCGCCGTTGACGGAGACCATGGAAATTCAGGGAGAGGAAATGCGCAAAGCTCGTTTCGCACTGGCCGAATGCAAGGCGCAGCGGGCGCCGTCTCTGATGCTTCTGCCGATGGCATTGTTTATTCTGCCGGCGGTGTTCATCATCATTCTGACGCCGGTTTTCCTGAAGATGAGGGAAGCGGGAGTCCCGCTGTTCTGAGGAGGAAATATGGAGCGTGCAGCTGCAAATTACAGGATAAGGTTTCTGACCGGCGAACTTGCCGGAAGAGTTTTTGCCGTACGGAACTCCGGTACGCTGATCGGACGGCGCCGTGACGCTGATATCCGTCCGGGCGGAATGGATATCGGGGTGGAACACGTGACTCTCATACCGCAATCGGATCATGGCGTGTTGCTGCATGTTCATGGAAACGAGTCCGCCCGGGTGAATGGCGACGAGGTGGTTGGCGAAGCGGATTTTCTGCTGGTGCCCGGTGCGGATGTCTGTATCGGGAAGGAATTGACGTTTGTGCTGGAGGAGGATGACGCATCCGGTGAGGGGGGGGGCGTTGAGGTTCCGGCGGAAGAGGATGCCGAAGAGGCGACCGAGGAGCTGTCGGGAGAAACGGTCGGGGAGGATGCGGCTGCCGGAGGGGAGAATGATGCCGATTGCACCCGTTACGCTTCCGCTGCGGAGCTGGAGGAATTGCGGAAGTTCAACCGCAGCCGCCGGTGGCATCGACGGATGGTGCTGAGCGGTGGATTGGTGCTTTGCCTGCTGATTATCGGAGGGGCTTATATTGTTTCCTGGCTCCAGCTGGAGAATCCGGTTACCTGGCCGGGGGAGGTTTCCGGGAATTTCGACGACGGTGAGTTCCGGATGGAGATAGAGCCGGATGGGAAATGCCTCGTTTACTACCCGAAAACCCCCATGACCATCACGAAGAGCGATGGGAACAACCATGAGATCATGACTGCATTGGGCAAGAATATGGATGTGCCCTTTCATCTTGTTTTTACGGTGGCGACCGTTCCGGACGGTTTTCGGACGACGCGACAGAAAAGTTTCGATGACTGGCGCAAACGGGTTTCGGAGCAAGAGGGATTCGCATTTCTGGATGAGCCGCAACAGGAATTCTACCGTCCGACGGAGAGCGGATTTCCCTATTACCGGTTATCGTATATTCGTCAGGATAAGAACTTTCGCTGGCAGGGATATGCCAGTTACATGCGTTACCACGATAAGGAGCTGGTTTTGTTGCGGGAGGTGCCTGCGGGGCATTTCTGGCGTGCGGAACGGGTTTTGCAGCGTTTTGGCGCATTTGTGGTCTCGCCGGCGATGGTGGATCACTACTGGGAAATTCCGGAAGAGCGCATGACGGAGGATTCCACCCGTCTGCTGCAACGCGCTTCGTTCGAATTGCGGAAAAACATTGCGGCAACGGTGTGGGATGACGTGGACTGGATGTTACGGACCTTGCTTTGCCGGGCTTATGAGACGAACGATCCGGTTTTAACGGCTGCCGTGGTGCCGCTCTGGCGGGAGTTTCGGGAAAAGCAGCAGGTCTGGTATTCGCAATGCTGCCTGGCTTTCCAGACTTATCAGACCGCGGGCAATTCGGAGGGAATGAACCGGATCATCAATGAATGTCTGCGCCGTTTTCCCTCACCGGACGATCATCGTCATGTGAAAATCATGAAAAATATCTGGACGATTGAAGAATGAGCAGAATCTTTCACCGACGAGAGAAGAACGGAGGTCTCCCGGACGCACCTCCGAAGAGAGAAAAGAGGACGCGTGCCGTGGTGCGCCTTCTTGAATTCCGTTGCCGTGGAAAACTTCTTTATTCGGCCAAAAGCGATACTCTGGGAGGGAAAGTTCGGATCGGCCGGGCTCCGGATAACGACTGGATCATTCCCGAGCAGGATCGGGTTTCCGCTGATTATCAGGCGGAATTGCGGATCGGTCCCCGGGAGATCCGGTTGCAGGCGTGTGGCAAAAAAGGCATCTACATTCATGGCCGGGCGGTTTCCGTCTGTGTGCTCAAGCTGAATGATCGAGTTGCCATCGGTGATTGCGAACTTTTCGTCAAGCCGGCGGAGCTGCGGGATGTTCGGCCGTGTGATGTGCACCGGTTGGAGGCTTTGAACGGACCGCGGGAAGGGGAGCTGATCCGACTGGAGCGGAGTCTGATTCGGATTGGTTCTGCGCCGGATAACGATGTGGTCATTCAGGATGATGTAGTGTCCCGGTATCACGCCGAGATTCGGATTGCGGAAAACGGAGAATCCTGGATTCGCGATCTCGGCAGTGTCAACGGGACGTTTGTGAACGGTGACAAGCTCGGGCGTCAGGAACGCATGCTGATGGATTCCGATGAGATTTCCATTGCATTTTTCGATTTTCTGTTTCTCGACCGTAATGTTCCGCATACGCGTTCTCAGATCGGGCGGAAGATACTGGTGATGGGGATCACGCTGCTGGTGATTTTCGGTGTTTTCGGTATCTTCTATCTTTCCACGCCTCAGGCTTCCCAGGTGCTTGTCGCGGCGGAATTTTATATCCGGCGGGCGGATTTCGCGACGGCCCGGCGGCTGCTTGACCGGATGCCCGAAGCGCGGGAGTATCAGAAATATGAGAAATTTCACAAGGAACATCTGAAAAATATCGCCCGTTACGAGAAAACATTTGCATTCTGGAACGAGTTCAAGGGGCATCTGCAGAATTCGGAATGGCAGGACGCGGCCGAATGTTTTGGACGTCTGGAAAGCGACAACCGTTTCGCCTGGAACTGGGAGGATGCCACGGTCGATGAACGCATGGCGCTGGTGCGTCGCGCGAAGTCCCTGCTGGATATTCAGTTTAAAATCCGGGCGCTGCTGTCTTCGATGGATTCCGAACCGGAAGCTCAGCGAGAACTGTTGGCCGCGCTGAAGAAGGCGCCACAGCTTGCTTCTGACGAGACGGAGGACCCGGAGTGGCTTCAACCGTTGCGGACGGAGATCAAGCGTCTGCTGAGTGAATTGGAAAGTAACTGTGCTGTTCTGGATCAAATGCATGCGGCTCTGGATCAGCTCAACAGTGAGACGGCGGACGTTCACAAACTGATTGCGGATATGGAGCATTTCCGGACGATTTCTTCCGGCAGCATCCGGGTGCGCGCGCAGGATATTTCCGATGTTCTCAGGCACCTGGAGCAGAGCCGGAGTGAGGTTGCCGCCAATCAGGAGGCACTGGTTGCCATGCGTTTCCAGGAGATCAAACGGGATCTGTCGTTTGTGACACCGGACGAGTGCATGATCAGCAGCCGGATTCTGCAGAAGCGCAACCGCCTGGTCAAACGGCAGGAGGCGGTTCTGCGCAATGCGGAAACGTTGCAGTTCCTGCTGGAAAAACTGGCCGCTGTCGGTGTTGCCCGGGAAGGAACTCCCGGAATCGTGGCGGAATTCGCCTCGGAGGAAAAGGTTGGCAGAGCCCTGCAGTTTGACTGTCTGAAAGGGAAAATGCCGAATCCGCGCCGCCGGACTCCTGCGGACGATTACGACCGGATGTTCGGCATCCGCTATTTCTATGAAATGATTCAACAATCGGCAGTGCTGCCGACCAATCTCTATTCCGACGATATTGTTCCAAGTCTGGAGTTTCGTCCCGATTGCATGGCGCTCGTCGCCCTTTACCGCGCCGTTGAGGAAACACATCTCTGGCTTTCGCTGCCGGAAAACCGCTGGATGCTCGGCGGAGAGATGCAGAAGTTGAAAACACAGTGTGAAAGACTTCTGGCGCATCGCGCGACCATGCTTGCCATGTTCAATCGGATGGCGGAATCTGCGCCGGGCACCCGGAGCTATTTTGTGGCCAAGACGGCCTATTTCTACTTTTCGCCGGCTTCCACGATTTCCGGCGAGGAGATGCGGCGCTTCGGAGAGGCGTGGAAACGCTTCCGGGCAAAACAGCAGACTGTGCTTGAAGGGTACGATCCCCTGAAAACGGAAGAGGCAGTTCGGCTCGGGCAAGCACTCCTTGCCGACGGAATTCCCGGGGATCCGCTGATCAACTGGGTCTGGGGAATGAGTCATGAGTAACAGACGGAGCGTGAAAAGCAGAAGGAGTGTTTTGCTGGAGTACACGATTCTGCTCTGTTCGATTCTGCCGCTGGTTTTTGCTGCCTCGGCTTCGGTTTATTCACTTTCCGGCGGTTCGTTCGGGCCGATCGGCAGGGGGATTGTCGCTTTGTACCAGCGAATTGTTACGGTTATATCGCTTCCGATTCCCTGAAAAATGCGTTTTGAATTCTGGCAGAAATCGACGTCTGAACTGGATGCTGCGGGACTTTTTCCCAGCCCTGCTGAAACCGACGAGCAGTTTGCGGATCGGCTCCGGCAGTTAGGAGGAGAACTGGAGCGACTGCAGGAAGGTGGCTCCGATCTTCTCACCATCATTCAGCAGTCGCCGCCGCTTTCCCGGGAAGTGCGTGAGGCCGCCGCCCGGTTGACCTGGGAGAAATATCGGTTTCGGGCGGACTGGGTGCCCGGGTGGTACTCTTCCCGGCGAACGGGCAGGTTTTCCGCCGGCATCGTACTGGTGGTTGACGGTGTGCTGCCGCTGCTTTTTCTGCACGGGAACTTTGCCGGAAAAGAGAGAAGGATGGGGTATGACGCTCCGGAAACTCTGGCTCATGAGTTGGTTCATGCCGTGAGATCCGCGTTTCCCGTTTCGCTTTACGAAGAATATTTCCCGTGCCAGGTGCATGCCTCAGCCTTCCGGAGAGTTTGCGGCAATTTTTTCCGGAGATGGTATCTGCCGCTGCTGCTGTTCGGAGGGGTGGCGATGGTGCCGATTCTTGCTGCTGCGGAAAGTTTGTGCTGGTGGCTGCCGCTGATCGGAGCATTACTGGTCATCGGGCGGGAAATGCAGATTCTGTATCGGATCCGGCGTGCCTCGAAAAAATTGCAATTGATGGGAATGGAACCTTTACCGGTACTGTTGCGCCTTTCGGATCAGGAGATTTACGAGACGGCGGTGTTGCCTCCGGATGTGCTGGCGGCGAAACGGACCGCTTCGCTTCGCTGGAAGAGATTTCAGGAAAACTTTCCACTTCGGGATGGGGTCTGACGCGTGCTTGTCAAGCGTGTTCCGGCAGCACCATGGCATCAAGTTCCGCGAGGGCTGCCGCCGCGTTTTGAGGACGCAGCGCCGGCGATCGGTCCAGCATTTTTATCAGCAGGAGGGCAAGTTTTTCCGTTGCGACGTCTTTCAGACGCTCCACGGAAGGTTCCGAACGATCGGCGAGAATGAATTTGAGCATTTCGGGGAAACTTCCCTGTGGCCGCAGACGTTCCCCGGTCAACGTTTCGTAAAGTACCGCGCCGAGACTGTAAAGATCGCTGCGACAATCGACGGTGGTCGAATCCCGGGCCTGTTCCGGGGACATGAAGGAGGCGGTGCCGAATATTTTCCCCGGTTCTTCCGGATAACCGGGAAGTCGAACCAGTCCGAAATCCCCCAGTCGGAAGTCGCCATCGCCGGTCAACCAGATGTTTTCCGGTTTGACATCCCGGTGGACCATGCCGTGTGCATGCAAAATCGCGAGTCCGCAGAGCAGGGAGCGCAGCAGGCGGACTGCTTCGGGCAGGGGCATGGGGCCGCATTTTTTCAGACGTTGGCGGAGGCTGCCGCCGTCCGCATATTCCATGGTGGCGTATGGAAGTCCGGAGATGGTTTCCCCACAGTCCCATACCCGGATCAAAAAACGGCCGGGCGCGGTTTTAAGAAACTCCGCCATATCATAAAACTGTGGAATGCGCGGATGTTCCGGGCGCAGGAACTTGACGGCGATCGGGGTACGATCCGTCCGGCGGAACGCGTACCAGCATTCCGAAAGTTCCCGCACCCGCAGCGGACGAATCAACTGAAACCCGGCGATCTGTTCTCCGGAAAAGAAAAACGGCGTATGCAGAGTGGAATTCATCGATATTCCGGTAGTTCCAGATGAAGAAGTTCCGCGTCATTCCGGAATGTCGGTGCTTCGCCCAGTACAAAGCCGCCCGAGATGGTTCCGTCCGGAGCCACAGAGCGGGTCTCCCAGCGCATCAGGGAGCGGAGTTGATATTCTCCCTGTGCGAGGGGAAGCACCTCGGCGATTTCGACGATTTTTCTGGAACCGTCCGGCAGCCGCATCGTATGGACCACGCAGTTGATGGCGGAGGCAACCTGCATTCTGATCGCTGCAAGCGGCAAATTGGCCCCGCTTAAAATGGCACAGGTTTCCATGCGGCTCAAGGCATCAATCGGGCCGTTGGCGTGAATCGTGGACATCGAACCGGAGTGGCCGGTATTCATGGCCTGCAGAAGGTCCAGCGCCTCGCCGCCGCGAATTTCTCCGATGACCAGACGATCCGGACGAAGTCGCAGCGAGGCGATTACCAGGTCGCGGATGGAAAATTCTCCCTGACCGTTTTTGTCCGGATTGCGGGTTTCGAAATAGACGCAGTGTTTCTGTTGGAGCTGCAGTTCGCTGGCATCTTCCAGCACCAGGATGCGGTCGCTTTCCGGAATCAGTCCGCTCAGGGCGTTCAATACGGAGGTTTTGCCGGAAGAGGTGCCGCCGGATACAATGGTGTTTTTCCGCAGCTTGACGAGTGCATTCAGAAGAAGTGCGCCTTCATGGGGAATGCTGCCGAACTGTTCAAGTTTGTCGATCGTCAGCATCTCTTTTTTGAATTTCCGGATGGAGAGGATGGTGCCGCAGCGGCTGATCGGCGGAATCGTTGCGTGAACACGGGAACCGTCCGGCAGTCGAGCATCCAGATCCGGATGCATTTCGTCGAGTTGGCGGTCAACGGACTTGGCGATATTGAGTGCGGCGGCTTTCAGCTGCGCCTCGCTGGCAAAACGAGCCGGAGTTTCTTCCAGTTTCCCATTGCGTTCGATGTAGATCTGCGAGGGACCGTTGATCAGAATTTCCGATACATGGTCGTCCGCCAGATATTCCCTGACCGGTGCCAGAAATAAAACCAGAAACGATGAATCTTCATTCATTGGATGATTTCTCCTGCAAATTCGGATTGTTTATCTCTCCGATAAGAAAAACCGGTTCGATTGGTACCGATTTTCCAGATCAGCAAAGTCAACTCATACTCACGGTTGGTAAAAGTCAAGATGACCTGCGGCTTCAGACTTTCGTCCAGCGTAATCTGTTTTTCCGGCCGCCAGGACTGGTTTTGAAACCAGGCGCTCAGGCGACCGCGGGCCGAGACAAAATTGGCGGAAATTTCGCCGGTATATTCCCAGCTGTTCTCCGGGCAATGCTGGGCGGTCACGCCGGGAGGAAGCCGCAGGGGCGGCAGCACTTCCGGTTTGACTGCCCGGCGCAACGTCTGGGGCAGACCCGGGCTGCGTTTTTCCACCGTCCGCGCTGGTTGCCGCAGAAGCAGCACAAGTCCCGTTCCTCCGAAAAATACCAGCAGAAAAACAAGTGAAAAGAGCGGAAGTTTCTTCAATTCTTTTTGCTCCATTCCACATATTTTTCGTAACGCTCATAGAAGGCGATTTTTTTCGGCTCCTTTTCCTGTTCTTTCGTGTCATCTTTATGTTTCGGGTCGTTCAGAAGGTCGATTTTCCACTCCTTGGGATATTCGTCATCTTTCGAGTCGAACTTCCAGACACTGTGTTTCGCAACCAGACTGGGATCCCAGTGACGTTTGTCGGTACTGGAGCCTTTGGTGCGCATAATGATACACTGCGTATACTTGTTTCCGTACCGGGAGGAGGAGATCTGAAACTCCGGAAGCATCATCGGGCCGCTCTCCCCCCGCACTGTATACGGCATGTTGATCCAGTTGTCAAGAAATCCCGGCCGGGTTTCGAGCAGCGTGGTTTTGGAGCCAATGAACTGCAGAAACGAGTGTTCTCCGGTCAGGGCACGCTCCTGTGAGGTCATGATCAGCGTGGTGCGCGGAAACATCTCCTGCAAGGCCGTAATGGCCGGCAGCCGTACCGAGAAGCGATTCCCCGCCATCCAGACACCCCAGTGATCCGCAGCCCGGAGATTGATGGCATCCAGGGACTTCATCCCCACCCAGAGAATGCCGCCGATCGCGGCCATGTAAACCGGTAGAACCAGCACAAACTCCATTAGAACGGAGCCGCGGCGGGAGGTGATCAGATGCTGGAGTTGTTTTTTCATGATTTCAATGTCCCAGATAATCCCGGAGTTTATCCCACTGCAGTTTTCCATCCTGATTCTCCTTGCCGTCCGTGACAAGGCCGGCGGGAGGTTTTAGGTTCTCCCAATCCGGAATTTGCTTTTCGTCGATTTTTTCGCCTTTGCCGTTGACCCAGTTCTTCTTGTCCAGCATGATCTCTTTGAGGATGTTGCCGCTCCCTACGGTGAACGCCTGTAGTTCGCCGGCTCCGGCACAGAGATCCCAGGCATGCCGGACGGGAAGCATGACGGCATCCCAGTCGGTTTCCACGAGATTCCACGCCTTTTCGCCGTCGGCGATGGTGTAGCCGAGCAGGTAATCAGCACTTTTTCGCTTTTCGTCCTTATCTTTCGCATAGGGCTTGTAGCCTGCGCGGGCGGAGGCGATGGCGCACATGTATTCGGGGCGGTTTCCGCCCGCCACGGTGGGATTGAACGCCGAAAGAATCGAAGAGGCCGTAAGCGATCGCCCTCCATTGAATACCGAGAACGGGTTGCTTGTCTTGCGCGCGATTGCCACGGTAATCGATCCCCCTTTGCCGAAATAGAGGGGAGTCAAGGTCAGCGGAATCGCCGGCGGCACCACCAGCCCGATCGGCAGATTTCTTTTGATGAGCGGGAAAAAGCTGTCATAACCATGGTATTCCGGGTGTCCCCGGCCTTTACCGCCTCCCGGGAAAAACGGTGGCATATGCAACTGAATTTCTCCAAGATTCACATGGACCCACCGGGTCCAGAACCAATCCCACTTCGCGTACAAATGGGTTTTAGTCTGATTGTAGACACGCCAGAAACCGATGGGACTTTGGCGGATGATCCAGTCGTCGGTTCCGGCGCCGAACACCTTTTTCGGTGAAAAATCCTTCAGAGTCGGATCTGCGAAGGAGATGAAGGTTTTCTCATATTCTTCCGTGCCTGGCATGGTGAAAAAGCAGGTGTTGGAGTTGCCCATGGAGACATTGATCATATAATCATCCTGGCACTCCATCATGTTGGCAGCGGCGATCTGCCGGGCGGTGGTTTTGACCTTTTCCGGATATTCTTCCCGCAACTTATTGAGTTTGGTCATCATCTGCAGGATGTTCAAACTGTACTCCGCCACCTTGGGAATATTGGTGATAGAGCCTTTTCCCTTTGCTTCCGCCGCGACGGTATAGGCCAGCTGCACCAGAAGAGCGCGGTTGAGCATATTCTGACCATTGAATTCTTTGGCCAGTTCGGGAACACCTAATCCGGTTCCGATTGTAAACAGAAGGACGTCGTCTACAAGTATATCCGTCCCGCAGTTGTAATGCACGCCCGGCACGTGCATGTGGCATGGGCTGTTTCTCTGACGGACCATGTTGAAATCCTTCTGGAACTGCAGGAATACATATTTGCAGAAGGTATCCATGGCCAGGTCGAGCGAACGCTTCTGAAGATCCACGTAAGTCCAGGCCATCGCTTTGTTGACGGTCGCGATCCGGCTGAGGTAGTCCGCTTGAACTGCGGCGGCGGAATAGGCCGCTGCGTCGGCGGCATTTTGCAATTCGATCTTGTTACGCACGACTTCGCCGATTCCATAGATGCCGATCACGAGCAGGTAAATCGGCATCACAAACGCAAGCGTGACGGCCAGCGCCGCGCCTTTGTTGTCCGTCGCCAGTTCCCGGCATCTGCCGGTGAAGACGGACCATGTGGTTGGATGGGGCTTGTTCATCGCGTCAACGGGTAAAATTTGGTTGCATACGGAATTGGGATTACGCAGCTTGACGTCAGCGTGATATACGGGTATTTCAGTTTATCTTTTTGAACTTCCAGCTCATTGGCGTATTGAGCGAGCAGGGCGGGATTGAGGGCGTAACGTTGTTCTTCGAGTTTCTCCTGCCACTTACTCTCTTCTTCGTTTTTTTCTTTTTTCGCAAAAAAGCTGATGATCCGTCCGGCAACGGGTACCTGAAGGAACATTTTGAATTGAACGGTGCATTTGACGCCGCGTGGATCAATATCCAGGAGCGGCACCTCGACCTTCACTTGCTGATCCAGATATTTTGTATTCGGAAGCCGGCCCCAGCCGTCGAGTTTGATGTACTTGTCGTCGGCACGATCTCCCGCCTCCCGGGAATCCGAAGGAGAGGCGGAGACGACGGCAAGAATTCTTTTGACCACATTTTCCGCCCGGCTTTTCCGCTGAAGATTGTTTACCGTCATGGTGGAACGCGCGCCCATATAGGCGGAATAATGCACCACCTGCCAGGTGATCATAATATAGGCAAACTGCACTGCGAAGAGAAAAAGCACAAATAAAATCGGAAAGCAGAAGACGAACTCCAGCAATGCCGCCCCATCTTTTCGTTTGAAAAACAAAAGGCTTCGTTTCATACTGCGCCCTCCAGGGAGTAGAGCAGCTGCAGCAGCAGGTTCAAAAAAAGACCGGCAGCGATCGCTGCTCCGAAGGGGACCCGGCAACTCTCCGTCTCCGGAGGCGGCAGATTTCGCCTTCCTTCGGTACGGTCATAGCGGAAATCAAACAGACAACGGCAGAAATGTTTTATCCTTGCAGGATTAACCCGGTGCAGAAGCAGCATGATACAGGCGAGCACAAGCCCTGCCAGAGAGACCAGCAAAATCAGATTCAGGGTATTGCCCGGTCCGGCGACGAGCCCGGCTGCGAACAGCATTTTCACATCTCCGGCCCCCGCCGCGCGAATGAAAAACGGCAACAGCAGAAAAAGCGCGGCAAGAAATGCCGTGATCAGCGAAGCGACCGCGTAATGGATACCGACGCCGAGCGCAATCGCCAGCATCACGAGGATTCCGCCGAATATCCATGTGTTCGGCAGTTCGTGCTTCCGGAAATCACGAATGGAAAGGCAGATCAGCCATGGCGTCGCAAGGACGATTTTTCCAAGAGTCAGGTAATCCATCCGAAATCCGCTTTATAAAAAAGACGGATACCCGCCAAACGAGCATCCGTCAAGGTTTTCCACCGTCAAATACGGGTTACTTGTCGTAATTGTGCATGGCCTTTTCGTGTTCGTTGGCCTTTTTGACATCCTGGACGGAATTTTTCTCAAGTTCTCCCTGATAATTCTCCGCACCCTTGGCATCGCTCATGGCTTTGGTTGCCACATTCATTTCATGGGAGACGTTTTTTCCGAACATGATGACTGCGACCACAACTGCCGCCGCAATCAGGACAGCGATAATGACATACTCCATCATGACCGCGTGTTTTCTTACGATGGCTTTCATGTTTTTGCCTCTCATGCCAAAAAATTGAGCTTACTTGTCGTAGTTATGCATGGCCTTTTCGTGCTCATTGGCCTTCTTGATATCGCTGGCAGTGCCGGTTTCGACTGCTTTCTGGGAGGTTTCCGCGCCCTTGGCGTCGCTCATGGCCTGAGTCGCAACGTTCATTTCTTTCGAAACGTTCTTGCCGAACATGATGACTGCAACAACCACCGCTGCCGCGATCAATACGGCGATAATGACATATTCCATCATGACCGCTCGTTTTGCTGAAATTTTTCTCATAGGTCAGGCCCCCTTGTTTGGATGTGACATTGTTTCCAGAGTAATATATCTCTTCCATGAAAAAAGTCAATTTTTTTATTATTGCAAGACCCTC
The DNA here is from genome assembly GCA_944389925.1 of uncultured Victivallaceae bacterium. Taxonomy (GTDB): domain Bacteria; phylum Verrucomicrobiota; class Lentisphaeria; order Victivallales; family Victivallaceae; genus CALXOD01. The sequence goes on from CALXOD010000067.1 coordinate 112,526, forward strand.
CCATTTTTCATTATTTTTTTATCGTTTTTTTCTGGCATGGGGGCGACTAAAAAATATCTGGTTTGTTAAGGAAAAAGCAGGGGGCGAGCAGACTGGAATGCGCAGGTGCAGGAATGCGTTTCCCCGCTATCACTGCTAAACGGCAAGGTTTGCCGGAATTTGCTCGATGAATGCCCGGATTTCGTCCCGTACCCGCCGGTAGCACTCCAGTTTCTCCTCCTCGGACCGGCATGATTCAGCGAGGCGGGGCGGATCATCGAAGCCGACATGAATGATACGGGGGCTGTCAGGAAAGACGGGGCAGCTCTCGTGAGCGTTTCCACAAACGGTTACCATATAATCAAAATCCAGCGTCGGTAATTCCGAGATCAATTTGGATTGTTGTGCGGAAATATCCACTCCGGCCTCGGCCATCACCTGAACAGCGTAAGGATTCAAACCATGTTTTTCGATGCCGGCGGAAAAGGCTTCCACCACATCGTTTTTCAAGGCGCGCGCCCAGCCTTCCGCCATCTGGCTGCGGCAGCTGTTGCCGGTACAGAGAAACAAGATTTTCACCATAAACGAATTCCGATCGTAAGAGTAAGAGTCATGACGATTCCAATCAGCAGAAAAATTCCGCCTGTCATACGTTGTGCCCAACATTCGAATTTTGCAAGTTTATTGTATGCCTGACCGACTTTATGGGCGCTGAATGCCAGAAGAAATGCGAAGAGCAGTACCGGCAGGCCGGTGCCAATGCCGAATATTCCCGGCAGAACAAAACCGGATTCCATTTTGATCGCCAAAGGGAGCAAACTGCCGAAAAACAGCGCCGCCGAGGTCGGACAGAAGCTTAAGGCAAACAATATGCCCAGTAGAAAAGCCCCGAACACACCGGCTTTTTCAACTTTCTTCTGCATCGTTTCCCCCATTCCAGATCCGGAGGAGATGGGGAGTTTAAGCATATCCAGCAGGATCATCGCAACGATAATTAAAAAGGGGCCCATCAGAAGATTCATGTATTTCTGAAGCAGATGCGACAATTCCGGTGCGGCGGAGAGGCCGCCTACCAGAAGGATACCCAAAATTGCATAAGTGATCGTTCGTCCAAGGGTATAAAGAACTCCTGTACTCAGGACAACCCCAACTTTTCCAACTTTGCGTGAGACAAAACTGATGGCGGCAATATTGGTCGCCAATGGACACGGACTGATAGAACATAAAAAGCCAAGCCATGCCGCCGTTACAGCAGCAAGAATATATTCACTCATAATATGTTCACCGTTCCCAAAGCTTTTGGGCCTTCTCTACGACTTTGCCTATGATTTCATCTGATACTTCGGTTTTCCCTTTTGGAAGGCCGAGTCCCCAGAGTTTCAGATGTCTGATATTCGTGAATCCTGCCAATTCCAGCGAATGTTTTACACACTGCAGAGGGCAGCCGTCGATCGCAAGAATCAAGTCGGCAGCCTTGGTCGATTCCATAATGCCGGAGACCCGACCTTCGATTCCGACGATACAGAACATTTTGCCAACGCCATCCCGATTGAGTTTACGTGCTACTCGGTCGGAGATCTCACCGACATCGGCAGCTCCTCCGCATGCGAAAACGAGTGTCAGGCTACCGGCACATTTGCAGGAACAGTTATCCGTTATTTCCCCTCCATCATCTGAGCAGCGCCATCTTGAATGTACTCGGTGAATTTTTCCGGTTCACGCACGAATGTCCATACCTCGTCGAATTTTTTAAATTTACCATTTTGCTGCATTACGACACTGCGCGTGGTAAGACTGAAATCTTTGACGAAGTGTTCATTACCAGGTTCTTCCACGTTAACTGCACGAAAGACAATTTTTCCGGAAGCGAGTTCTCCCGGATATTTGTTTTCGACCGCCTGTTGGGTCAACTGTTCAATTTTGTTACAGGTCATGCAGCGCTGATTCCCGTGAAAATAGTAAACGGTCAACACATCGTTCATCTGCGGTACCGCAGAAATGGTTTGTTCCGTCCCGGCTGCCGATGCAGCGGAAGAGGCGCCTTTCATCTGCTTAACGACCATGAATACGATACTTGCCACAACGAAAATGAGTAGAACAATGGTCATGATTTTCTTTTTGCCGTCACCTCCTCCGCCGCAGCAGGACGTAGTCTCCTGTCCGGTACTGCCACCTCCGCAGCAGCAGGAGGTCGATTCCTCTTTCGGGCCTTTATTTTCGCAACAGGGAGCGGTAGATTCCACTGGAGTTCCACAACAGCAGGAGGATTCTGTTATTTTCGTTTCAGTGGATGCGCATTGGCCGCCGCAATCACAGGACGGAGCGGAAAGAAACCCGGTAATTTCATCCGGTGTCAACACCTTGCCGGAACTGACGACTTTCCCATTCACAGCCAGTGCCGGAGTCATCATGACGCCGAATGCCGTGATCTGGTTGATGTCCTCGATTTTTTCAATTTCAAAGGGGAGATTGAGTTGTTCCGCCGCCAGTTGCGCATTGGCAGCGAGTTTTCTGCACTTGTCACAGCCTGACCCGAGAATTTGAATTTTTGTCATTTTTCCTGCTCCTTCTTGTTTTATGGTCAGATCCACACCTGTCCTAACAATTTTCAAAATGGCGTAATTTTCTGATTACGCCCCCTCATTTTCATCTATTTCACACCAATTCTCAAAAGTAGCCCCCCTTTGTTGTAAATCAGCTGTCCTAAAAAGCGA
>CALXOD010000068.1 GCA_944389925.1 uncultured Victivallaceae bacterium
CGAATAATAGGATTCGGAAAGGGCGACTTTGTGACTGGGACCGTAGACGCGGTTCGATTTCTTAAACGCGTTGGAGCCGGAGCCCCCGGTACCCGGACCGTAGCCGCAGTACTGCCATTTGGCATAGGCGCCCTGGCTGTTGACGGTGGATCCGGAACTGCTCCAGAGTTGGAAAACATTGCCGCTGTTGCAGAGGACATTGGTCGTGGCGTTGTGTTCCTTTTCGGCGGCGGAGCAGATCGGCGGCGCGGCCACGCGTTCCCGCCCGGCGGTGCGGTTCACCCGGCTGTAGAGACTTGGCGCATAGTCGTAGAGCAAATTGAACCAGTATTTATCCCAGCTGAAACCGCTGGTATAGATACGGGCCGGCACGATATATTCGGTATTTTCCTGCTGATACATCATTTCGGCGATGCCGCACTGTTTGAGCAGATTGACACAGCTGATCCGGCGGGCGGTTTCCCGTGCCTTGTTCAGACTGGGCAGGAGCATGGCGGCCAGGATCGCGATGATCGCGATCACCACCAAGAGTTCGATCAGAGTGAATCCACGTTTCATAAGTCGCCTCCTTCTCTATTTATGTGATATGGGTCGTGACGGATATGAAAAGAATTTCTGACAGAAACTAGTATCTATGGAAAAGTTTTTATTTGTTATGTATGTACAATCGGAATTTGTATCTGGAGATGCCAGCTCCGCTTCCGAACGGATGCTGACTGCAGCGCCTTGAGTAGTTGTTTGCATGCCGGAGATGGGGGCAGGATGTACAGCGTATCTTACGCATGTTGCCAAGTTATTTTGACGGTTACTCATGGCGTTTACTCCTGTGAGACCCGGCGGTATTCGCGGTGCGCGCCCTGGCTTTTCCCGGTTTTTCCTGATAATCATAAGCAAAAAAGCGACCGGGAATATAGATCCGACGCGACGGACTTCCGGGATCGACAATGCGGCGCAGGCATTCTTCGAAAGCGACGATGCCGGCCTGATACCAGTCAATACCAATGGTGTTCATCGGTTCGAATCCGGGGACGATCCGGGATTTGCCGTCGATACTGAGTACATGGCGATCGGCCGCCAGCAGTCGACCGGTCCGGTTCCGATATTTCTCCGCAGCGAAATTGCAGGACTGGCCGCTGACAAACAGGTAACCGAGATCGGGATCACGTAATTCCAGTTGCATATGCGGGGCCAGGTCGTAGGCGTCGAGGCATTGCAGGACGACTTCTCCCGATTTTTTCCATTGTTCGGCAAACATGGTGCTGCGCATCTGGTGAACCGGGCCGGGATGGGTGAAAATCACCACTTTGCGGCAGCCTCGTCTCTCAAAGAACGCTGCTGCGGTTTCCGCCGCATTGACTGGATCAAGGGTGATGGTGGAATTGAGCTGTCCGAATGATTTGTGCATTTCCAGTCCCACACAGGGGCGGATGCGCGGCAGTTTCCGCAGACACGTGTCGTAGTCTCCCAGAAACAAAATCGCGTCAGATTCCTGGGCCGCAGTCTGCAGATGGCGTTCCGTCAAAGCTTCATGCGGCATGAAACGGGTTTGGAGCAGACAGTTTTTCCGAGACGCCGCATCCTGAACGCCCCGGAGAGAGTGGGCACAATAATGCCGTGCCGGATCATTGCTGACGATGAACAACGCAATCCGGTATTCCAGAGGCTGGTGGGCGCGACGGTTTTCCCGATCGCAGACGAAGGTCCCTGCGCCGTGACGGACTTCCAGCAACCCTTTCTCCGCCAGGTGGCGGATGCCTCGAACTGCGGTTCCGGTGGAGATGTCGAATTGCGCACACAATGCCCGCAGGGTCGGAATTTTTGCGCCGGGCGCGCTTTTCCCGCTGGCGATCATGGCTTCAAGATACTCCACCATGGGCTGATACAGGTTGCCGGACATATTTTGTTTATGTGCTCCAAAGTGTTCGATTCTTTTGAACTAATTATAATAAAAATCCGATCAAATGTCAATGCACATTCTGAAAAAAAAGAGTTTTTTCTAAAAATCGCTTATATTATGGATGTTGTCGGATACAGTTGCGCAGCACCATGGCCGGTGATATAGTATAGAAATATCTGCAGAAGGCCCCGGTATTTTCGGCCGGACGGTGGAGAACTGCGGAACTTATTTTTGTTTTTTGGATTGGTTTTCTGAAATGATTGTAGCCGGAACCTTATCGCCGGAGCGGCAGGCAGCCTCCCGCAGCAATTACAACAAGTTCAATTTCATCAACGGTTTTTCCTATATGTGTTTGGGAGAAACAGTGATTATTCTGTTTGCAGTCCGGATCAACTGTCCGGACGCGCTGGTGGCGGCGCTGGGCGCGATGATGTATTTCGGATTTCTGCTGTTGCCGCTGGGAAAAATGGTGACTGCGCGCGTCGGAGCGGCGCAGAGTCAGGCAACGTTCTGGGTGTTGCGCAATATGGCGGCGTTGCTGGTGGCCTCCACGTCGCTGCTGGTTTATTTCGGTTTTCAGCGGACGGCAATGGGGATTCTGCTGCTGGGGGCGTTTTTGTTTTATGGATTCCGCGCGGCGGGAGTGGTGATGAGTCAGCCGCTGCTGGGGGAGATTTCCACTGGGGAAAACCGGGCGAAATTTATCGGATTTTCCACTGGGGCGTTTTATTTTTCAGCATTGCTGTCGCTACTGATGATCAGTTTTCTGGTACGGTTGTCGCAGAGTCTTTGGATGCTTACCGGCATTATCATTCTCGGCTCGGCACTTGGCGTGACTTCTTCCCGTTTTATCCGGAGAATCGATGAAACGGAAAATATCCGACGTTCGGCCCAACGACCGATTTTGAGCGAATTGCGTGTGGTTTTCCGCAATCCCAGGTTTCGCTGTCAGGTATTGGCTTCTTTTGTAATTAATCTTGCCATCATCATGATCACTCCGATGTCCATGTTGACGTTGAAACGGGGGTGCGGGGTCAGCGACACCCGGGCGCTGATGTTTTCGCTGGTACAGTTCGGTTCGGCGATCATCATGTCGCAATGTGCAGGGAAACTTGCCGCGCGTGTCGGACCGCGTCGGGTGGTGATCGCCGCTTACTGTACGTTGCTCAGTGCCGCGGTGTTGTGGATTTGCTGTCCGGCGGGAGTGACGATGTGGTATTGGGCGCTGCCGTTCTTTCTGGCCGGGGGTGCGGGGGTCAGCATCGGTAATTCCATGACGCACTACTTTCTGCAAACCGTGCCGCAGGAAAACCGGGTAGCCGCATCGCTGTTTCTGGCAGTGGTTACCGGCGCAGGAGCGGGCGTGGCCGGCATGCTGCTGGCTGGGGGATTGATCCGGCTGGCGGGACACTGGGCGGGAGCGGAACCGTTCAGCGGATATCGTCTCTATTTTGTGCTGGTACTGGTGCTGATGGGACCGGCGCTTTACGCCGTAACCCGATTGAAAAAATAATGGTGGCAGACCGGAAGAACCGGGAAGCATGGGCGCCGTTTTGCGGGAAAAGTTGCCGGTTCGTTGACTGAAGACCGGGAACGGCTTGACAAAAGAGAGGCCGGCGGCTATACTTTGACCATTGCGACATTGCCGGAGACAGGGTATCCGGCTGGCTGGGAGAGAGGCGGGGAATGGGCGAAAAAATGCGAGTGGGGGATTACGTATTCCGCTTTCTGGCGGATTATGGGGTACGACATGTTTACATGGTGTCCGGCGGCGGAGCCATGTTTCTCAATGACGGGCTTGGAAAGGAAAAGCGGATCCGCTACCTGTGCCCTCATCACGAACAGTCGGCGGCTATTGCCGCCGAAGGAGAATCCCGGGTGACCAATCGTCTTTCGGTGGTGTGTGTGACGACTGGCCCGGGAGGCACCAACACCCTGACCGGAGTAATCGGGCAGTGGCTGGATTCGATTCCGACGCTCTATCTGTCGGGGCAGGTGAAGTTTGAAACGACGGTGGCGAGCTGTCCCGAACTCGGATTGCGGCAGCTGGGAGATCAGGAAATCAATATCGTCGATATGGTGCGTTCGGTAACGAAGTATGCAGTTATGATTACCGATCCTGCCGCTGTCCGGTACGAATTGGAAAAGGCCGTTCATATCGCCATGTCCGGCCGGCGGGGGCCGGTCTGGCTGGATATTCCACTGAATGTACAGTCGGCGGAGATTGACCCGGCAGCATTGCGTGCCTATACCCCGCCGCCCGGTCTGCCGCCGGTGCCGGAGGCAACGCTGGAGGAGGTGGCAGCTGCATTGGAAACCGCCGAACGGCCAGTGATTCTGGCCGGGCACGGGATTCGCCTGGCGGGCGTGGAAACAACGTTTCGGGAGCTGGTGCAGCGTCTGGGAGCACCGGTAGTGGGGACCATCGGCGGGTTCGACCTGCTGCCGACGGAGAGTCCGTGGATGATCGGACGGGCGGGATCGTTCGGTACGCGGGCGGGGAATATTGCTGTCCAGAATGCCGATGTGCTGCTGTGTCTCGGTACCCGTAATAATGTGCGTCAGGTGGGGTACAGTTGGGAAAGTTTTGCCCGGCGGGCCCGGTTGATGATAGTGGTTGATATCGATGCGGCCGAATTGAAGAAGCCGACAGTCCGTCCGGGATTGCCGGTGCATGGGGATCTTGCCGAATTTCTTCCGCGGTTGGCGGCACGGATGGCGAAGACGGCGTTGCCGGATCGGACGCGCTGGCTGCGCTGGAATCAGGAGCGCCGGAAACGCTACGATCCGGTGCTGCCGGAATACCGGGAGGTGCCGGAGGGGATTCAGCCATATGTGTTTATCCGGCAGTTGACGGACATGCTGGCCCCGGGAACAGTGATCAGCTGTGCCAACGCCACGCCGATGATTTCCCTGTTTCAGGCGGGAACGATCAAGGAGGGGCAGCGATTTTTCATCAATTCCGGTTGTGCTTCCATGGGATTCGGTTTGCCGGCGGCGCTGGGGGCGGTGCTGGCGGCGGAGGAGGGGCATCGGCCGCTGGTTTGTCTGGAGGGGGACGGCAGTCTGATGATGAATCTGCAGGAGCTGTGGACGGTGGCTTCGAATCATCTGCCGGTCAAATTGTTTTTGTTCAACAATGGCGAATATGCTTCCATCCGCCAGACACACGATTCCTTTTTCGCAGGACGGCATACAGGTTGTGATGCGGCGTCAGGTGTGGCGTTTCCGTGCTGGGAGAAAGTGGCGGAAGCGATGAACTGGCCTTATGATCGGATTGAGCATCCGCAGGAGGCGCCGGCGGTGATCCGGAAGGTGCTGGCGCGGGAAGGGCGGGCATTCTGCGAGGTACGATTGTCGCCGGGATATGTTTTCTCCCCGAAGTTGTCGGCCAGACGGCTGCCGGACGGGCGGATCGTGTCGCCCTCGCTGGAGGATATGAGTCCTTTCCTGAGCCGAGAGGAGATGGCGGAGAACGAATACCGCGAATGAGAAAGAACCGCCGGATTACGGGCGGGATCCATCGTTCCGGCGACAGGAGAGCAAAAATATGCGGGCGGGACTGGAGAGGGAACGGGGACGACGGAAAGTCTTTCTCGGATACGATGTGCTGACGGCGGCACGGGCCCGGATTGACTGGATTTTTGCCAATTTTTCCCGGTTGTATCTGGCATTTTCCGGCGGGAAGGACAGCTCGGTACTGTTTCATCTCTGTGCCGCGGAGGCGCGGCGACGCGGCCGGCGGTTCGGTTTATTGTTTATAGACTGGGAGTGTCAATATCAGTATACCATTCGGCATGTCGAGGAGATGGTGGAGAAATATGCCGACGTGATAGAACTTTTCTGGTGTTGCATTCCCTTGAAAACCGTCAATTCCGTCAGTGTGTTCGAGCCGGAATGGATTGCCTGGGAACCGGGCAAGGAGTGGATTCGGGAAAAGCCGGAAAAAGCGATCTGCGAAGGTTCTTTCTTCCCATTTTACCGGGAGAACATGACGTTTGAGGAGTTCGTTCCTGCTTTCGGGCAGTGGTATGCCGGGAATATCCCCACCGCCTGTTTTGTCGGCATCCGTGCCGAGGAGTCACTGAATCGCTGGGTGAGTGTGGCGGGGAGCAATTTCAAACGGACCTACTGCCACCGCCGCTGGACGACGCGGTGCAGCCGGGTACTGTGTAATGCGTACCCGCTTTACGATTGGCGGACCGAGGACATCTGGACCTACTGCGGGCGCTACGGTATGGAATATAATCACTTGTACGACCGGTTGTTTCAGGCGGGATTACCGCTGCGGATGATGCGTATCTGCGAGCCATTCGGCAACGAGCAACGCCGTTCTCTGGATCTCTATCAGGTGATTGAACCGGAGACCTGGGGGCGGCTGGTGGCCCGGGTTAACGGGGCGAATTTCGGTTCCCTGTATGCCCGGGAACACGGTCTGGTACTGGGCAACCGCCGGATCGCCAAGCCCGAACATCGAACCTGGGAAGAGTTTGCGCGGATGTTGCTGGCATCCATGCCGGAGGCGACCGCCACGCATTACCGGAACAAAATCGCGGTGTATCTGCACTGGTGGTTGACCACCGGCGGCTTGGAGAAAGTACCGGACGAACAGCCGGGAGATCAGCAGAGCCGGGATGTGCCGAGCTGGCGGCGGATCTGCCGCTGCTTGTTGAAGAACGATTACTGGTGCCGGACTCTGTGCTTCGCTCCGACCCGGACGGAACACTACCGGAAATATTGTGAACTCATGGCGCGCAGGAGAGAACAATGGAAGTTGATTTGAGCCGATACGAAGCTCCTCCGGAATGGGCGGCCCGGCATCCGGTGTCCCGGATTTACTGGTTGCCCGCGGAACTGCTGGAGGCCAACGATTATAATCCGAACGTGGTGGCGCCGCCGGAACTGAAGTTGCTGGAGTTGTCGATAGAAGAAGATGGATATACTCAGCCGATTGTGGTCTGGGCGCGTCAGGACGGAAGGTTTGAGGTGGTGGATGGGTTTCACCGGTTTCTGGTCGGGCGCCGGCGAGGGTTTTCTCATCTGCCTTGTGTCGTGGTGAATCATGACCGTGTGCGGCGGGCCGACCGGATGGCTTCGACGATCCGGCATAATCGGGCCCGCGGCAAGCATCGTGTGGACGAAATGAGCCGAATTGTGCTGGAGTTGAAACGCCGGAACTGGAGCGATACGAAAATCGCCGAGCAGCTGGGGATGGATCAAGACGAAGTGCTGCGGCTGTCGCAGATCGGCGGTATTGCGGATGCTTTCCGGGATCGTGAATTTTCCGAAGCGTGGAAATAGCCGGAAGCTTTCATGCAGCAGCAGGATGATTGCCAAGAGTGGAAAAACAGAATTGATAGCAACCAGAGTCAGGAGAACGTTCGATGAATTCCAGAGAGATCGTGAAAAGAACCATTCGTTTTGATCGTCCCGAACGGGTGGCCCGCAGCACGCCGGCGGAGTATGGTTGTGATATTCTCGGCTGCAATGCCAATCCCTCCGTGGACCGGCGTCCGAGTGGTGTTACCCGGGAACGTGACGAATGGGGCGCCGTGTGGGAGAATATTGGGATTTCCCGTATGGGGGAAGTCAAGGAGTTCCCTTTGAAAGAGTGGGCAGACTGGGATCGGCTGGTCATTCCCGATCCGGACGCTCCGTACCGCTGGGCAGCGCTGGAGGCGAGAAAGGAAGAACTGCGGCATTCCGATCAGTATGTCATCGGGACCGGAGTGGCATTGTATGAACGGATTCATTTTATTCGCGGTCTGGAAAATACCTGGACCGATATTTACCTGGAGCCGGAGAATCTGCGCCGGTTGATTGATCTGCTGGTTGACATGAATTTGAAATCCATTGCACATTATGCCGCTCTGGGGGTGGACGGTTATATGTTCTGTGACGACTGGGGGGTGCAGGACCGGCTGATGATTGATCCGGAGAAATGGCGGGAGTTCTGGAAACCGGCGTACCACCGGGTATATGAGGCGGCTCATGCCGCCGGCATGCAGACGTTTCTCCACAGCTGCGGTTACATCGTGGACATTCTGGACGATCTGATCGACTGCGGACTGGATGTGATCCAAATGGATCAGCAGCAGAATATGGGATTGGAACTGCTGAGTGAGCGCTTCCGCGGCCGAATCACTTTCTGGTGTCCCGTCGACATCCAAACCGTCATGCAGCGTGGCACGGAGGAGATCCGCGCTTACGCCCGGGAATTGTTCGCCAGGCTTGCTACGCCGCAGGGGGGCTTCATTGCCGGGTATTACGGCGATCCTGTGGGGGCTGGGCACCGGCCGGAGGCTGTCCGGGCCATGTGTGAGGAATTTGTTGCGCTGCGTTATCCCGACCACGCCTGATGTGCGATCGGCCGAAGGGAGTTTTTCTAGGAGAGGTACGACAGGGGCTTTCCGGTGGATTCTCCGGGAAAAAGGTTGAAAATCCGTGATTTCGGCGTTACATTAATCCGATTGACAAGCCTGAGGAAGAAAACATGCCGCATATCATATTCAACGGGAAGCCGGCGGAAATCGACACCCGGATCACACTGTTTGATTTTCTGCAGAAGCAGGAGCTGGAGCCGGTACAGATGATTGTGGAATTGAATGGTGAGATTGTGGCGTGTAACGCCGGTGAAGCGTCTCCGCTGCTCCAGCCAGACGATCGACTCAATGTCTTCCGGATTGTTGCCGGAGGCTGAGTATGAACATGGATTTCAGCCTGACGGGGCCGGAGTTGGAGCGACTAGGAGCCGTTCGAGTCGGCATTGCCGGGGCGGGTGGACTCGGGTCCAACTGTGCCATGCATCTGGTTCGTTCGGGGATTCGCCGGCTGGTGATCGCGGATTTTGACACGGTTTCCACGGGGAACCTCAACCGTCAGTTTTTTTTCGCAGATCAGGTCGGCAGGCCGAAGGTGGAGGCGCTGCGGGAAAACCTGCTGCGCATTGCACCGGATCTGGAGCTGGAGTTGTACTGCTGCCGGGTGGACGAGGAGAATGCCGGACGGATTTTCGCCCATTGCGAACCGGTGGTGGAAGCCTTCGATGATGCTGCGGCCAAAAGACTGCTGATCAACCTCATGCTGCGTGCCGGAAAAACCGTTGTTGCCGCCAGCGGTATTGCCGGGTGGGGGCGTTCCGGAGATATGCGTCTGCAACAGGTGGGGCGACGCCTCTATCTGGTTGGCGACGGAGAATCTGCTGTAGACGATGGGGCAGGGGCGTGTCATCCGACCTCACCCCGGGTAGGATTAGCGGCAGCCATGCAGGCCAACACCGTAATGGCTTTGCTGCTGGGCATAGATCCCTAAGACCGACCTGTCATTAAAAATTCCTTTGGTCATTTCAGGAGAGTTGTCTGATTATGAAAGAACTTGTTATTGCAGGAAGAAAATTCCACAGCCGGCTGTTTCTCGGAACCGGGAAATTCGCCTCCAAACAGCAATTTGCCGCCGCATTGGAAGCGTCCGGCACCGAACTGGTCACTTCTGCGCTGACCCGGGTGGATTTGGCCGATCCGGAGGATGACATTCTGAGTGCCATCGACCGGAGCAAGGTGGAGATTATGCTCAACACCTCGGGTGCCCGCAACGCGGAGGAGGCTATCCGGATTGCCCGCCTCGGCAAAGCCGCCGGTTATCGCTGGATCAAGCTGGAAGTGCATCCCGACGCCCATTATCTGTTGCCGGATCCGGTTGAAACACTCAAGGCTGCAGAGGCGATTCTCGCCATGGATATGGTGGTGCTGCCCTATATCAATGCCGATCCGGTGCTGGCCCGCCGTCTGGAAGAATGCGGAGCTCATGTGGTGATGCCGCTGGGGGCCCCGATCGGTTCCAATCAGGGGATTCGTACCCGCGCCATGCTGGAGATCATCATTGAGCAGTCCCATGTGCCGGTGGTGGTGGACGCTGGAATCGGACTTCCCTCCCATGCCGCCGAAGCCATCGAAATGGGCGCTGACGCCGTATTGATCAATACGGCCGTCGCCGCTGCCGACGATCCTGTACGCATGGCTGAAGCCTTCCGGCTCGCCGTCCGGGCGGCGGAACTCGGTGTGGAGGCGGGCCCGCCGGCCGCCCGCAGCGGCGCGTCTGCGACCAGCCCGATGCATACATTCGATATTTTCCAATAACCCGGCTTTGACGGTGACATCATGTTTCCCAAATTAAAATTGACCGAATCCCGGATTCGTGAATGGTATGCCGCCGCTACGGCGGAACAGGCGGCGGCGGTTCTGCGGAAACCGCGTTGTGATTACTTTGATCTGTTGACACTGTTGTCACCGGCGGCGGTGGAATTGCTGCCGGAGATGCGGGAATGTGCTCAGCGGGCCCGCCGCCGTTATTTCGGCAAAACAGTGACGACTTATGCGCCTTTGTATATTTCCAACAGCTGCATCAACGGGTGCAAATATTGTGACTTCAACACCCGGCACCACTTTGAACGCAAAATCCTGACACTGGAGGAAATCAGCCGCGAAGCCGACGCCGTGCTTGCTCTGGGGCTGGATTCCCTGCTGATTGTTGCCGGCGAGGATCCGAAACGGGCGGGGCTGGACTATCTCTGTGCGGTCGGAGAATTGTTGCGGAATCGCTTTTCCTACCTGTCGCTGGAAGTCGCACCGCAGGAAGAGGCCGGATACCGTCGCCTTTTCGAAGCCGGATACAAGGGGTTGACTTTGTTTCAGGAGACCTATAATCAGGAGTTGTACAAAGAACTGCATCCCAGCGGGCCCAAACGGAACTATGATTTCCGGGTCTGGAGTCAGCTCCGGGCCGGACGGGCGGGCATGCGTACACTCGGTATGGCCTTTCTGCTCGGTCTGGATGAGTGGCGCATGGAGGCTGCCAGTCTCGGCGCCCATGCGCTGTATCTGCAGAAGGAGTGCTGGCAAAGCAAGTTGCAGTTCGCCTTTCCGCGTATTACGCCGGTCAGTGACGGATTTCAACCCGCGCATCCGGTCAATGACGCAGATCTGGAGCAGATGATGCTGGCATTTCGGATCGTTTTCCCTGAATCAGGGATCACCATCTCCACCCGGGAAGCGCCGGAGTTCCGCGACCGCATGATGATCTGCTGCGCCGATAACATGAGCGCCGGATCCCGGGTAACGCCGGGCGGTTACGCCGCGCTGGCAGACAAAGACGTCGGCCAGTTTACGTTGAACGACTCCCGCAGTGTGGCGGAGGTTGAAGCCGCTATTCGGGCCAATGGCCAGGAGGTGGTACACAAGTACTGGGATTCCGCTCTTTGAGGAAAATCTGATCGGAAAAGTGGTGCCGCCGGAATCTTCTAAGGATCCGGCGGCATTTTTTATCTTTTCATTTCTTTTCCTGTGGGGCCGGTGGCGGATCGAAATGAACGTCCAGCTGGGGGAAGGGAATGACGATACCGTTTTCCCGGAACAGATTGAAAATACGTTCCCGCAGATTGGAGCAGATCCGGACGCTTTCGCCGGCCTCCAGCCAGACGCGCAGCGTGAAGTTTACGGAGCTGTCTGCAAAGTCCGTACAAAACACCTCCGGCGCCGGATAGCGATAAATGGAGGTGGTTTCCGCTGCGGCCTGAAGCAGGAGTTTCCGAACCAGGCCCGGATCGGAAGCATAGTCGACGCCGACAACCAGGTCCCGGCGCATGCGCCGGTCGCGTCTCGTCCAGTTGCGGAAATCTTTTGAAAGTACCTGCGTATTGGGCAGGGTGATGACCGAGCCGTCAAAGGTTTCAATGACAGTGGCGCGGAAACTGACTTTATGGACTTTGGCATAGGTGCCGTCAAATTCAATTTCATCTCCGGGACGAACCTGCTGGCCCACCAGAAGGATGATACCACTGATAAAGTTTTCCAGCACCTCTTTGAGTGCAAACCCCATTCCCATACTCAAGCCGCCGAGGATGACCAGAATACTGGCATACTGCACATTTAAAATCAGCAGTACGAAGAGCACATAACAGGCCCAGGCAATGTAGGTTCCCAGGGTGACGAAAGACGGAACTGTACCGAACTCGGCGGATTCCGGGTAAAATTTACGGATCAACAGCTTGCTCAGCGAAATCAGAAATGCCAGTACAAACAGGGCTATCACTATGGTATACAGGTCACTCAGAGTGAAACTGAAAAGATCACGCACCCGGATGTCGTTCTGTGTCCAGTATTCCAGAAAACTTTCCAGATGATAAGTGACTGCCACGTTGCCCACCATCGTCCGCAGGACGCCCAGCCAGATCAAAGGGATGCCCAGACGCATCAGCGTCAGATTGAGAATGGCTCGTTCCGGTCGGCTTTGCGCTGTCCGATAGATGATTTCCGAGGCGGCAACCGCGGCCTGAAACTGGGCCAGCAGCACATAGCCTATGAGCATCATTGTAAATCCGATATACAGCAACCCCTCTACCGCCAGGGCGGTTTCCAGTGCCGTGATGCACAGGGCGATGATGACCAGGGCCACGTCAAATTTCGGATATCCTCCGCGTCGCAACAGGAGCAGGGTGGCAAGAATGACCAGTACATTGATCGGCACAGTCAGCAGCATCAACGGTTGATAGGGAGTCAGCAATCCGTACAACAGCAATGCGACGGCGCTTTGCAGCATCAGCGGTGTGTAAAGCAGCATACAGCGCCGCATCTGTCCCCGTTCCATCCGGAATCCCAGCGACAGCATCAGCAGCGCACCGGCACAGAGAAACTGGCTGATCTGATACATGAAAGACTGCAGATCCTCCGGTTGCAGAAAACGTCCCGCTCCAAACGCCAGCGCCAGGCAGAGCAGCATCCATGCGATTACAAACATTTTCGATTTTGAATACTTATCCGGAAAGCGCACCTGGCGCAGCATCCAGGGATAGAGATAGCGCGGCCCGGTAAACAACGCCGCGAGCAGCAGCGGCAGAAAAACCAGCAGGAAATTTCTGATAACCGGAAAATAGGCGTAGCGCAAAACCGCCTGTGCGGTATCCAGTAGAGTCCAGTACCAGTATTGCAGGATGACCCGTGCCACCGGCAACAATTCAAAATAGGTGGTCTGGCGGGAAAAGAAGACCTGGTCAATGGTGGTACTGCGGATTTTATCGCTTTCTTCATAAAGGGATTGCAATTGCTGGAACAATGCTGGATCGGCGTGCACCTGAAGAGGTGAGGAGATCCGTATGACGTTTTTTTCCAGTTCCGCATATTTCTGTGCACAATCGGCCAGCAGTTCCGGATTGGCGAACCGTTCCCGGCTCTGTTCGATGCGTGCCAGTTCGGCTTTCAGGTCTTTGAGGTGGGCTGCCAGCTGGTTCATACCGTCGCGAAATTTTACGATCCGCTGATGCCGGTCCCGATAGGCCGCATAAAGATCATGAATCTGCTGGCAACGCAGAGTCATTTCAAAAACATCCTGCTGCATACAGAAATTCAGCAGGAAGCGCAGTTCTTCCATGCGAATCCGGGTGGTGGCCTGAAATTGTTCATAGTTTTCCGTGCTGCGTCCAAAGCCGATCCGGTATTTCTCCAGAAGCTGCAGGGTTCGGGTCATTTGGGAATTCCAACGGGCGAGAATCAGGTCCCAGTTTTCCGCTGATTCCATATTCGTTCGGGAGGCCGGTGTTTTCGGTTCGGAAGCGGCTTGAGACGGTACAATCGTTATCAGCAGGAGCAGCCACAGCAGCAGGCAGGTAAAAAGGCGCATTTTCCAGTCATCCGGTTATCAGCATTCGATCATGTTTTCTTTTCAATATACCTGTATCCGGTACATTTCGCCACTGACTTTCTCATGAAAAAAATCCCAAAAGAAAATATAGAAAAAATATTGAACAGGGTTGAAAATGGAAAAAAATGGATTATTTTGGAATAGATTGGAAAAACTGTAAAAAAATTTCTTCATTTTCATGTTGACTTTCTGTGGCCAGGATCGCTGTCTGATGGATGGCAACGGAAGAATCAAACTCGGTCAGCATTGGCTGGATGATTTTGCCGCCGCCTGCGATGGGGAGATTGTGTTGCATTGCCTGCCGGAAGGGGCGGTGGCTCTGTATCCGGAGGCGGTCTACGGTGAGATGCGGCGGCGGGAACTGGAGGAGGTGGAGCGGGCGGCTTCCAGTTTCGTGGCCCGGCGCAGCATGCGGCGTTTCGGGGCATTGGCCGCATCTGAACGCATTACCCGCCAGGGGCGTATTACCATTCCCCCGGCATTTCGTGAATACGCGGCTCTGGAGCCGGGAAGCGAAGTTTGCATTATCGGCGTGGAAATCGGGGTGGAGATCTGGAATGCAGAACGTTACCGGACGGAAATGATGACCATTCAATCCCACCTGTTGCGAAAGGGAGAAGAGGAGATGACGGCCGATTTGACACCGGAAAGGGAGGAACGGTGACATGAGAAACATGAATCGGGGACAACGGATTTTACTCGGGGGGGCATTGGCGCTGCTGGCATTGCTGCTGGCCGGTTCCATCCATCCCGAACGGCGACAGCCGGAGGTGGAGGATGCCGGTGTGCGTCGTGCTGCGGAATTGATGAGCACGGATCTGCCTGCCTCGCATCAGGCGGCGTGGAGTCAGGCGGTGAAAACGGATTCTCTGGTGCTTTTCCGCTGCAGTACGCTGTCGGTGCGCTGACGGTGGTTTTTCTGTAAAAAAGCCATCGAAAACCTTGCATAATCTTATTATCCACTTATATTATTCCGGTACGGCGGCTCGGGCAGTCGCTCCGGCGCTCCGGCGCTGGAGAGGAAAGTCCGGACTGCATAGAGCAGGGAGTCCTTTCGATAAGGAAGGATACCGCGGACGATACGCCGCGGGAAGGCCAGTGCAACAGAGAGCAGACCGCCCGACGGATTTTCCGAAGGGTAAGGGTGAAAGGGTGGGGTAAGAGCCCACCGGGCGTCAGGTGAGAGCCGCGCCGCATGGTAAACCCCTCCCGCAGCAAGACCAAATAGGGGATGATGCCGTTGCTCGCGGCGCTATGAATCCCGGGTTCTGGTCGCCTAGACAGATGATTGCCGCCTGCTGAGAGCAGCAGGAACAAAATCCGGCTTACAGAGTCGTCGTACCCCTGTTTTCCGCAGATGGAAGACAAGGATTTACCGGAGACGAAGACGGTTGCGGAGCGGTCGCCGGTGCGCGCAGTGCCGGAGGGCCGTTCCGTATATGTATTTTCGGAAAAAGAGGAACGCTTTTTTTGCAGAGATGGCCGAGGGGTTTTTTCGCTGGAACTGTGGCAGAAGACGGTTCCTCCCGGCGGGAAAAGACTGACGCAGACGGAACATTTACGGAAGATAAAATGGCGAAATATGCGATTTTAAGTGATATTCATTCGAATTTTGAAGCTCTGTCCGTGGTGCTGGAAATGTGCCGCGAGCTTGAGGTTGATCATTTTGTTTCGCTGGGTGATATTGTCGGGTACAATGCGGATCCGGTGCGTTGTCTGAATGCGGTTCGGGATCTGGACTGGGTAGCGATGGTTCGCGGAAATCATGATGAGTATACCGCTTCCGACGATCGTGCGGTCGAAGGATTCAATCAGAATGCGCGTCAGGCGGTTCTCTGGACCCGGGAACAGCTGACGCCGGCGGAACGTGCCTGGCTGGTGCGCGCCCCCTATCGTACCAGTGTACCGGGGTGCAATATGACGCTGGTGCACGCGACTTTGGATTCTCCGGAACAGTGGGGATATATTTTTGACGTGCATCATGCGGTGGATAATTTTTCCTACCAGTTTACGCAATTGTGTTTTTGCGGGCATTCGCATGTGCCGGTGGCTTTCTGCAAAAAACCGGTGGTTTCGGGTGGAGCGCGCAGCGTTGATGAAATTCCGGAATGGAATATTCTTCTGGATGAGGAGGGTACGCCGGTGCCGGAAGATTTTTCCCGGCCGGAAGCGCTCCAAGTGGAGGTCCTGACCGGTTACAAGTATCTTTTTAATGTCGGCAGTATCGGACAGCCGCGCAACCGGGATCCCCGGGCGAGTTTTGCTGTTTTCGACAATGTCGAACGGACCGTGACCCGTTACCGGCTTCCCTACGATGTGGCAACCGCGCAGCAGAAGGTACTGGATGCCGGCTTGCCGGAACGGCTGGCATTGCGACTGGCGACCGGAAGTTGATGGAAGATGCCGACGCCGGTAAAACGCATTCTGGTGGTCAAACCCAGCAGTCTGGGGGATATTCTGCATACATTTCCGGCGCTGGAGCTGTTGCATCGCCGTTTCCCGGAGGCGGAGCTGGATTGGTTGGTGCACCCGGCATTTCAGGAGGTTCTGGCATTCAGCCCGTTTCCAGTGGCGCGGGCAATTCTTTTCCAGCGGAAAAAATTGGGGAAGGCGTCGACTTTCCCCCGCGAGTTTCTCGGGCTGGCGCGGGAGCTGCGATGTTGCCGCTATGATCTGGTGATTGATTTTCAGGGGTTGCTGCGCAGCGCTGTTTTCAGTTTTCTGGCGCGCGGTCCACGTCCGGTGGGGTTTTCGCGGCCCCGGGAGCGAAATGCCCGCTGGCTTTACGGACGGCGTTGCCGCGTTGATATGAATCAGCATGCCGTTGAGCGGAATGTGGCGCTGGTCAATCAATTACTTGACATGAACGAACCGGTGCCGAATCTGGCATTGCCGCGCGGGCGTTTTCCGGTGCAATTACCGGTGGAAGCGGAGGGGCGGCGTTTGATCGGCATTATCCCGGGAGCACGCTGGGAGAGCAAACGTTTTCCGCCGGAGCTTTTTGCTGCGGTGATGAAGGCGGTTCGGCGGGATTTCCCGGATGTCGCTTTTTTATTGATCGGCAGCCCTGCCGACCGGGACGATGCGGAACGGATTTTGAAGGTATCTGACATGCCCGGGGTCTTTTCGCTGGCCGGTCGGACCGATATCGGTGAAATGATGGAACTGCTTGGAAAATGTGAATTGGTCATCAGCAACGACAGTGGACCGATTCATGCGGCAGCGGCGTTGGGGGTGCCGGTATTCGGATTTTTCGGACCGACTCATCCGGAGTGGACCGGGCCATATGGAGCAGGGCACCGGGTTTTCCGGCGGGAACTGGAGTGTGGCGGCTGTATGCGCCGACATTGTCCACGGGGACCGGTGCCGGCATGCCATGGGTTGGATCCTGAATCAATTGCGGCAGCAGTTGCGCAACAATTATCGACAGGAGGACGGAAACAATGAAAAGAATAATATGGGGAGCGATTGCGGCGCTGGTATTGCTGGCGGTTGCGCTTCCGGCAGGAGCACAAGTGTCGATGGAACTGCAGTTGAACCGATCGGTTTATATGCAGTACGAACCGATTTTTGCAAAATTGAAGTTGCGCAACTACAGCGGTCAGCCGCTGGTTTTCGGCGTGGCGGATGAGCTGAAAGGAGAATTGCTGTTTGAAGTGACCTGCGGTACGGAAGTCATTGCCAAGGTACCGTCGAAGGATATTCCCGTTTCCATGAATATTCTGATGCCCGGGGCGACCTTGGAATTGATGGTGCCGATTTCTCAGTATTATCCGATCGAAAAGCTGGGGACCTATCGCGTGCATGCTTATCTCAAACATAAGATGCTGAAGGATGTCTTCCGTTCCAACGAATGCCGTTTTGAAGTCAATCCCGGCGTGGAAGTCTGGAAACGCACGGTGGGGATTCCAGATATGCTGCGGGTCGGCGAGTCCAGAGGCGAAGGTGATGAGGGGGGAGCAAATAAAAAAGAAATCAAGGAACGGACATTTTCGCTGCGGGTAATGGGGGAAAACGCCATCAGACATTATTATCTGGTGATCGAAGACAAGCAATATGTATATGCGGTACTGCGGGTGGGACGTGAAATCGGCATGGAACGCTACAAAGTGGAAGTGGACATGCTGAGTCGTCTGCATTTGTTGATTCCGATTTCTCCGAAATTATTCCGCTACGCCATCGTCAATCTGGACGGGCGGGCAGAGCAGGATAAATATCTGAAAACCACGAAAACCATTCCCAGTCTGGTGCTGGACAAAGATTCCGGACGGGTTTATGTGGTCGGTGGGGCGGAAGCGCTGCCGGGAGTGGATTACCAGCCTCAGGAAAGAAAGGACGGCGGCAGTGCAGCAGGCGGTACGCTGGATTCGACGGGACGGGCAGGTCGTTGACTGCTCATCTCCGGAAACTTTGAATCAGCCGGGCCGGGTGCGGTTGCTGGATCAGACCCGGTTGCCAGGCGAGGTGGTGTTTCTCGAAATAGACGAGCTGGAACCATTGATCGATGCGATCCGGCGTCTGGCAGTGCGGGGGGCACCGGCGATCGGTTGCGCGGCTGCGCTGGGGTTGGCTGCAGTCGCCGGAACTTACCCTCCGCTTGAACTTGCGGATTTTCGCAAGCGCCTGGAGGCAGATGGCACATTCCTGGCGGCTGCGCGTCCGACGGCGGTGAATCTCTCCTGGGCAGTGCATCGGGTTATTCGGGAAACGAATGAGAGCGGCGCTCGGAATGATGCAGAGGCAAAGCGTTTTTTGCTGCATGCCGCCTTGACCGTGCTGGCCGAGGATATTCAATTGTGCCGCTCCATTGGCGAAAGCGGTTTGCCGCTGCTGCGGGACGGCATGACTGTGCTGACCCATTGCAATGCGGGGGCGCTGGCAACTGCAGATTATGGAACCGCACTGGCGCCGATTTATCTTGCACACGAGGCGGGACGCAGCATTCGAGTTTATGCGGACGAGACCCGGCCGCTGTTGCAGGGGGCGCGCCTGACGGCATGGGAATTGCAGCAGGCGGGAGTGGAGGTCTGTGTGATCTGTGACAATATGGCGGGACTGGTGATGAAGGAAAAACGCATCGATCTGGTGATTGTCGGTGCGGATCGGATTGCTGCCAATGGCGATACGGCGAACAAGATCGGGACTTATTCGGTGGCGGTGCTGGCGGCCTGGCATCGGATTCCGTTTTATGTAGCGGCGCCGTACTCCACATTTGATCTGTCGCTTCCGGACGGGACGGGCATTCCGATAGAAGAGCGTGACGGAGGGGAAATCGGGAATGGTTTCGGACGGCGGACTGCGCCGGAAGGAGTGGCTTTTTATAATCCGGCATTTGACGTTACGCCGCATGAGCTGATTACCGGCTATATTACGGAGCGCGGCATTTTGACGCCGCCGTTTTCAGTTTCAGGAGGAGTGTCATGAATGACTGTCGATATTCCATCGTCATTCCCACATTAAATGAGCGGGACAATATGGAGCCGCTGTTGTCCCGGCTGGAAAGTTGCGGCCTGAAGAATTATGAAATCATCGTTGTTGATGAGCATTCTCCGGACGGCACGCTGGAGGCGGTGCAGGCTTATGCGGAAGGAAAACCGTATATCCGTGGAATGCTGAACGACGGACCACGCGGGCTCAGTCCGAGCATTGTCAAAGGATTCAGCGCCGCGAAAGGGGAAATTCTCTGCTGCATGGACGGTGATTTGCAGCATGACGTCAAAGACTTGACCGGTTTATTGCGGACGGCGGAAGAGTATGATATGGTGGTGGGCTCCCGTTATGTGGCGGGCGGCGGTTTTGCTGAACGTTGGAATCCGGTTCGGATATTGATCAGTCGCACAGCCGCGGGAATGGCCTGGTTGCTGCTCGGGGTGACGGTACGAGATCCTATGTCTGGGTTTTTCGCTATCCGGCGGACAGCTTTTGAGGCGGTGCGCGACAAACTCAGTCCGCGTGGATTCAAGATCATGCTGGAATTGCTGTTCCTGCTGACGTGCGAGCAGGCGGGGCGCATTACGGAATACGGTATTACATTCGGGCGCCGCATTCATGGGGAAAGCAAGCTCTCCATACGGGTTATGGGACAATATCTTCAGATGTTGTTCGAACTGCGCCGTCGCCGGAGAAGACAACCGTAGGCCCCATCGTGCATGACGGTCGGCAGCAGACGGCTTTCCGCCGCAATGCTGAATCCGGGAACAGTTTTCAGGAATTCCGCAACGCGTTTTTCGTTTTCCTCCGGCTCCAGACTGCAGGTGCTGTAGAGCAGTTGCCCGCCGGGCCGGACGCGTCGGCCGGCGGCAATGAGAATTTTCATTTGCAGACCGGCTAAATCCTGAAGTTCTTCGGGACGGAAGCGCCACAGCGCATCCGGACGGCGCCGGAAGACGCCTGTATTGGAGCAGGGGACGTCTGCCAGAACCAGATCAAATACCCCGAGCTCTTCCGGAATATTCCACGGCTCCGCAGTGATGATGGGAAAACGGGACCAGCCATGTCGCCGGAAGTTTTCCCTGGTCAATTTTTGGCGGCGTTCCGAGCGGTCGGCGGCGACCAGAAGACCGTTTTGCGGAAGCATTTCTGCGATCATCAGGGACTTGCCTCCCGGGGCGCAGCAAACATCCAGCGCCCGTTCTATGGCTGCATATTCCGGCAGCGCCATAGTGGCCGCTGTGGCAGGATCCTGAAAATAGAAACGCCCTTTGTCCCAGTCCTCCGACGCCAGTAACGGTGCGGGGGAGGGGAGAGAATAGAATTGCCAGAGATTGGCCCCCGATAATGTCGGAAGCTCATGGGCCTGCCATTCCGCCATCTCCGATGCCGTAAGTTCCCGGCCGCGCCGGCAGCGGAAGACCGTCTGAGCTGGCGTCAGAAAGGCTGCGGTTAATTGTTGCAGCGTTTCCGGTGAATACCGTTTCTCCCAGTGTTTTAGAACGGTCTGCGGCAGAATATTTTCCGGAGTTTCCGGGGGCTCTTCTCCTGTTGCCGTTACTGCTCGACGCAAGACGGCATTGACGAATCCCGCTTCCGATCGGCCATATCGCTTCCGGGTCAGAGAGACAGCCACGTTGACCGCCGATTCCGGGGCGATACCGTCACAATAAAAAATCTGGGTAAGCGTCGCAGCTAGAATATGTCGGATGGCGGATTGAGGTTTTTTGCGTACCAGTCGATCGATCCGGCGGGCAAGAGAGGCCCGGCGACGGAAATAATGAAAAAGAATATGAGATACCGTGCGGCGCAGTTCCGGCGTTTTTAGATGGAAATCCAGATAGTCATCCAGTCCGATGCCGCGTACCTCTACTGCGGCAATGCCGTCACACGCCGCCTGCAGAATGCGCGTGGCGGCACCTTCCATATCAATCGCCGTCTCCCAGAAAACGTCCGGGAATGAGATAATTGCGGATGTAATCTGCCACCGCATCACGCAGCGAGGTCGGTTCCCGGTCATAACCGAGGGCGCGCAATTTGGTCATTTCAGCCTTGGTATAGTACTGATAGCGGTCGCGTAACGATTCCGGCATGTCGATGTATTCGATGTTGACCGGTCGATCCAACGCGGCGAATGCGGCGGCGGCCAATGCGTTCCAGGTTTCGGCGCGGCCGCTGCCGATGTTATACAATCCGGTTGCATCCGGTCGATCGGCCAGGAACAGGACCATGTCTGCGGCATCCTTGACGTACAGAAAGTCCCGCATTTGTTCGCCGTCCTTGTATTCCGGACGATAGGAACGGAAAAGACGCATCCGCCCATCGGTCGTGATTTGTTCAAAGCAACGCAGCACCACACTGCGCATGTCTCCTTTGTGCAGCTCGTTCGGGCCGTATACATTGGAGAATTTGCAGCCGGTGATATAGCGCAGCAGGCCCCGCTGCTTTGCCCACAGGTCAAACATCTGCTTGGAGTAGCCGTACATATTGAGCGGGCGCAGCCGATCCAGTTCACTTTCATCGTCCCGATACCCATGGGCACCATCACCGTAGGTGGCGCAGCTGGAAGCATAAACCAGGCGGATATTGCGGGCCGCGGCAAATAACGCTATTTCCTGTGTGTAATGGAAATTGTTATCAATAAGGTAGCTGGCATCCCGTTCCGTGGTGGCGGAGCAGGCGCCTAGATGGAAAATGCCTTCAACAGGACATTCCGCAAATTCTCCGGCGCGGAGTCGTGCTCGAAAATCCTCTTTTTCCATATAATCCGCATATTGAAGTGCGGGCAGGTTTTTCCATTTATCCGAGGTTCCGAGGTGGTCGACGATCAGAATGTTACGGATTCCCCTGCGGTTCAGTTTCCAGACGATGGCGCTGCCGATCAGTCCAGCGCCTCCGGTTACAATATACATCTCAGAACAAGCCTCCGTTTTCCTGCTGTCGTTTCCGGCTTTCTGCCAGCATCGTGCTCTGCGCCTGTTGCAACGGGGTCAACAATCCAGTCAGATAGGCGGTGACGTAAAAGGATGTTTCCGTGGATTTTTCTCCGTCATCCAGTTCGGTGTCGATATTCAGCTCCGCCGCGACCTCCCAGCAGTGGAATTTCCGCGTGACTGCGAACCGGTGCTGGGTGACGAAGCCGGCATTGAAATCGTAGAAGATCTGATACGATCCGAATGTACGGCGATCCGGGGTCAGCGGAACACTCATGCCGAACATCAGTTGCTGTGTTTGGGTCAGGTAAAACTTGTTGAAAGCGCTGCCTGCTTCAATATCCGTCAAGGTACTGCCCATTGAATAGACTGACTGGGTCCGATAACGGTTTTGATAATTATAGGTAAGGTTGAAAATAAAATCCTGCACCGGTTCATATTGGAGGGAGACACTCCAGCGATTCAGCCACTTCAGATCCAACCCGGGATTGCCGACATCCCGACCGTTACGGATCACATGTCGGCCATACTGGGTATTTTCCGGATCGTCAAAGATATCGTCTTCGCCATTCATGGCAATGGAAAAGAATGTGGAAAGGGTCAACCCCTTAAAAGGAGTCATGGTGAATTTCGTACAGAAATCGCCGATGTGGCTGAAGCCTTCCTGCTTCTGGAAGTGATAATCCCAGTAGTTTTCCATCGACATGTAATTAACCAGTTGATTACCGCGCCGGGTCTGCAGATAATTGACAACGCCGAGGCGGACGAAATTCTCTTCCTGAATCCGGTCGATATCATCAAAATAATACAGATGCTCCCGATTGACCGTTGGTTCTGGAATATAGGTGTAGTTAAGGTATGGCTCAATCAGATGGCGCAATCCGTCCAGCTGAAAGAAGGGGCTCCGCACATCCTGCCAGGTGTTGTAGATTTTGGTAGTCATTTCCAGCCCGAATTCACCTGCGACCCGGAACCGGGCTCCTCCGTCATTGTCATAGTTGACAAACCATCCCCGTAAATCTGAATATCCCGGATCGTCCGCCGCCAGCATGCCGTAGAGCATGTTGTCCTCAATTTTCCGTTCGGAGGAATTGGAATAAGCGGTGAATCGTACCCCGGCGCGAGGAATGAGATTCAACCAGCCCAACCGGATCGGATAGTAAAGGAAGTTCAGGTTGTCGAACCGGCCGGTATGATAGTTGTACATATCCACGTTCCGGTCATCGTAGTCGAATTCCCGCCACTTGCGTTGCAGATAACCGGCACTGAATTCCCCTTGATAGTACAGATTGGTGTCAAACAGCTCCTGCCGGTGAATGTCAATTCTTCCGGTGGGCAGCTGCTCCACGGAGTTGAAGAAGTTGTTGACGCGCGGCCGGAAGTATACGGAGGCGGTAAAGTAATCAAACTGTTTTTCTACTGCGGCGAACGTAACCGGTTGCGGGTCCGCATTGTAATAGTTGTTGAAGAAGTCACGGTTGATAAATTCATCGCTCATGATTTCAAAATTACCGCGGAAGTCCAGCGTCGGAGTAATGTGCGTCAGGTTGCTGATACGGAAATCAAACCGCTGGCTCGGAATTTTTATCCCGTATTCGTCTGCATCTGTCGACTCATAGGGGCTCAGGTCATAAATGCCGTAGCCGAAAATTTGAGTCCGGGAGTTTTCCGTATCAATATAGGCGTCGGCGCCATAGCCGTAACCACGGTATTGATAATAATCCGCCAGCAGTCGAACGGAACTGGCCGGATAATCGGTCGGATAAAACTTTTTCGAAAGAGAAATATAATACCCCCAGTCACCGCTTTTCCCCCATTGGGTCTGAACTAACCCCAGGTTTTCATCTTTGGGCTTGTAAAAAAACGGCAGCCAGAAAACAGGAACTCCGTAAAGGTTGATGGTACAGTTTGACCCGACAATACTGTAATCCCCCCGGTCTGCGATCGCGTTGTTCAGGCCGAATTCCCCGGTGTTGTGGGGATAGAGCGTTGCTTCTCCGCAGGAAACGGAATAATGGGCATTCTGACTTTGCAGGTAACTGCAGCTGCTGATTTCCGCATCTTTGATGGTGATGACGCCATCCGCTCCTCGTACACCGGAGCCGGCCCGACAGACGATGGTGCTGAACGTCAGCTCTGCATCAGAAAAGCTGAAATACCCGGTGATCAGATTCCCGGAAAAGGACTGGGCTTTAATGGTCCCATTGACATAACTGACGTCGACATTGATTTGCTGTCCGCCGAAAATGTCCGTGGTAATGCCGGTGATATTAACTGCAGCTCCCGCAGTATTTTCAAGTTCAGCCAGTTCGGATGGGGTCAGCTGCGCATTTCGGTGCTCCCGGCGGTAGATCTGGATATTGCCGTTGACATCAAGGTCGCGAGACTCCGTGTTGATGACCGCCCGGTCGGCATAGATGTCAAAGTCACCGAAGGGAATATGCACATTACCCTTGACGATGATGTTACTGCCGGCGATACTCCAGTGGTCGGCCCGGATGTTTTTCAGGTCGCGCATCGAGGCGGATTTTTTAAAGCTGGACTCCAGCGAGGAGGCACCCTCCGCGGATCGGACGAAGCCGAGTACCACC
This sequence comes from uncultured Victivallaceae bacterium, assembly GCA_944389925.1. Lineage (GTDB taxonomy): Bacteria > Verrucomicrobiota > Lentisphaeria > Victivallales > Victivallaceae > CALXOD01. The sequence continues at coordinate 24,543 of CALXOD010000068.1, forward strand.
GCGGCGACGAGGGTTGCCAGCATGATTTTCTTCGAAGGTTTCATTCGTTCCCAGAAAAAAACTTGAACCGGTCCCGAGCATGGCATCTGCATCGGGCCGGAGATATATACAAAATCACTCTACCATAGCCGTCTTTTCATACTTTTTCAAGCGAAGCATTCGGGTTTCCCGGTTTTTTCCATTCTTTCAGGCGGTCCTGAATAAAATCGATCACCCACTGCAGTTCCTCCTTGCCGGCACCGGCGATATCCATGGCCGGAGCGAATTCAAACCAGACGTCGTTTTCCCGGTGAATCGGTCCCAGGTCGCGTATCCACCGCCCATTGGCCAGAAAGTCGGTTTTCAGGGCAAAAGGTACGATCGGGACACCGGCGGCACGAGCCAGTTTGACACCGATGGAGTTGAATTTTTCCGGATGAAACTCCGCTGAGCGGGTGGCTTGCGGGAAAATGATGACCGAACGTCCCGCTTCCAGACGTTTTCGTCCTTCGGTGAGCACGATTTTCAAATCCTCACGGGGATTGTCCCGGCCAACCTGAATGGCGTCGATTGCCCGCATGATGTCACCGAAATGCGGAATATCCATCAAAGCCGATTTGATGACAAATGTAAAATCCAGATGTGGCCGGACAATGGCATGAAAAACCGCTGTCTCCAGCAGACTCATATGGTTGCCGATCAGCACTACCGGTCGACCGTTCAAGGCGCGGAGATGATCCAGGCCACGCAGGTGCAGACGCCCCCCGCAACTTTCGATGAGTCGGATGTTCTGGTTGGAATAGTAAATTTGATGGGCTGCATCAAGCTCACCGCGGCGTCCGCAGCGACCGGAACGACTGAAAATAAGAAAATTTTTCCAGTAAAAATACCATCTTCCGCCGCCGCAGAGTCGATCCTGCCAGCAGTGCGGTGCGTCGGACGGAGTGTCGTAAGAGTCTTGGGGAAAAAGATTTTCTCCGATTGCCATGGGTCGATTCTTTCCTGACGGTTGTTTTGGGTTGCTCAAAAGCATATCTTATAATATAATGCTTTTTGGTGGTTTTTGCCAGTTTGGGCAGGGTTATTCTTCCGGTTCGAAGACTGGTACGGGGCGCTTTCCGGGAAGGGGTTCCGCGGAGGCTGGAGCCGGATGGCGGCGCCAGATCAGTTCGCGCTGCTCGCCGAAATAGACAAAATCAAGTTCATCCAGGACAATTTCTGTTTCGAAGGCGGTTCCTGCACCGTCCCTGCTGAAGGGCGAAATCAAGACTTTTACCAGCAGGGTGCGGCCTTCCCGGATCTGCAGAACTTTTTCCACCACGTAACCGGCACGGGCACAGGTGCCGGAGATTTTCAGGGTCGGACCGTCTGAATAATGAACGAACCGCACATCCGGCGCTGTCAGCTCCCGAAACTCCAGCGATTGGTAAAAGGCCGAACATCCATTGATGCAGAGCAGTGTGATGACCGGCAGCAGCAGTAGCGTTAATTTTTTACACATGATTGTTCTCCTGTTTTGGGCGGATTCTTTCGCGGATCGGCGGCAGCAGCATTCGCCAGGCGAAAAGCAGCACGATACCACCCCAGTATCCCATTATCAGCAGGGGATGTTCCGAAAATGCCCATCCGTCGAAATGCCACTCCGAAATCGGCCAGAAGACCGGTGTGGCGAAAAAATCAGCCGAATGGGTCGGAATATCACAGAAAATATGCAGCGGCCATGCCAGATACGGCAACAGGCAGCTCCGGGCGAATATACCGATCAGTATTCCCGCGGCAGCGGCCACCACCAGACTGTGCGATACATCATAAGCAGTGAACACATAGGACGGAATTTCCGATAGGGCGGGTTTTCCGGGAGAAAAATTACCGGAAAATACCCGTTGCACGAGATACACTCCGAAACTGACCAGATCCGGCAGCGTGCCGAATGCCAGAGCGGCCCAGAGCGTCCAGTCCTGCAGGGGAGGGCGTCGGACTGCTGCTCCCTTTCTCAATCCGGGTAATCCGGATCGGGAGGCGGTCAGCATACCGATGGCGCCATGGGCAAATGTATCCAAAATCACTCTCCTGCTGAAACGTTCCGCAACTGTACCTGCAGAGAGTGCATCGGAGATTGCAGCAATCGTGCGATGACACGGCATTTGACCCGCAGCAGGAAGGCGATCGGGCGGTCGTAATCACTGAGTGTTTCAAAATTGCCCTGGCCTTTGGCAATGACCAGATCGGCCCGTCGCATGGCTTCGAGAAATTCCTCACCGGTACCGTGGCGGGAGACGCCGGGGGTCATGTCTCCCGTGTCGAGAATCGGGACGAAGTCCAGACCGGACATGGCGGCTTCGCGACGGGTCACGTCGTTCAGAATGGGTTGCCCGCGGACACCAAGGATGATTTTATGGGCATAGCGTTCGATCAGCAGACGGTCCAGCACAGCTTCGCCGCAGTTGTCCAGAATATAGAAGACGGTATGGGCCCGTTCCAGGGCTTCCCGCAACTGTCGGACCGGTTCGGGGGCCAGCGGCAGGGTGAAAACTTCCCGGATCCGTTTTTCAGCGGTTTCAAGGTCGAAATCCGGATCGGCGCCATAATCGATGATGTTTCCGCCGATGGCGATGCGCAATGCGCTTTCGAATTCGTCCGGAGTTTGCCTGCACAGGGCGCGCAGCTCCGGCAGCAGTTGGAGTCCGAGGGCGGTAGAGCGGTCTTTTTCGTCGCGGAACGCATCGTTATTGCCGGAAACCGCGCGTACTTCACGATGAAATGCTGCTGCAACATCCGGTGGAGTGGTACCGGGTTCGGCTTCTGCAATGATGCGCAGCATACGGCGGATTAATGCGCGGCATTCGGTATCGTCACCGCCCGCACTGCGTGCCAGCGGCACGATCTGGGATAGAATGCAGGAAAAACAATCAATTCCGATGTCCATAGTGTTCGTTGTTCCAATGTTTGCGGATCAGTTCCGCGGTTTTGTCCAGCGCTTCCGGTACACAGCGGGTGTCGGCCAGTACCGGCATGAAATTGGTATCTCCTTGCCAGCGCGGCACGATATGCATATGCAGATGGTCGGCGACTCCGGCCCCGGCAGCGGCGCCGAGATTGAAGCCGACGTTGAAGGCGTCCGGAGTCATGGCTGCGGTCAATACCGCCTCGGCATGGGCTGCAAGTTCCATCAACTCGGCGCGCTCTTCTGCCGTCAGGCGGGACAGCCGGTCAACATGCCGGTACGGGGCAATCAGCAGATGTCCGGCATTATAGGGGTAGCGATTCAGCATGACGAATGCGACGGCGCCGCGGGCAATGATGAGGGATTCTTCCGGGCGGGAATGCGGTTTTTCATTGTTGCAGAGAAAACATTCTCCCCGCCGGGGGGTGCGGATAAATTCGGTACGCCACGGGGCCCATAATGGACGGGGGTTACGCATGGTCTTCGGTCCTTTCGCCGGGCGGTTGATTCCCGTCCTGCATTTCGGCCAGGAGCCGTTTCCGGCGCAGCCAGTTACCGGCTGCCGCGGCGAACAGCGCCGCCGCGCCGGTACCGGCCAGTACCACCAGCCAGTCTCCGTGCCGGGTGTAAAAGGTCAGTGCGGGGGTGGTGGAAACTGGTACATTCAAGATGCCCGCCGCCCGGCCTCGACGGATTTCCGGTCGTTCTGTGCCCGGTGTCGGCAGGACGGAGTCAATTCGGCCGTCAGGTCGTATGACCAGCGTTCCGCCATTGTTGCCGCAGCGGATAACGGGCAGACCGGTTTCCACGGCGCGCAGAACGGCATTGGCCAGATGTTGTTCGGGCTCGGCACTGGTGGGGTACCAGGCGTCATTGGAGAGGACGATCAGCAGATTGGCGCCTCGCCGTGCTTCTTCCCTGGCAATGTAGGGGAAGACGCTTTCAAAACAAATTGCCACGCCGGCCCGCACGCCCGGCATCACGGACAGGGGGGAATAATCCGCTCCGGGGATCAAATCCCGGTTCATGTCGATGGCGCGTACCAGCCACTCCGGCAGAAAACGGCGGAAAGGAATATATTCGCCGAACGGGACACGGTGGATTTTGTCAAATCTGCCGATCTCCACCGGCCCGGGGGATAACAGAAGGGCACTGTTGGTCACTCCGTATTTCGACGCGCCTCCAGGCTGCGGTGCAAAATCAATGGTGCCGATCAACATGGAGTAGGGCGCCCCCGGCGGCAGCAGTTCGGCGATGCCTCGACGATAGGCTTCACTGACCGGATGGTCTGCTTTCAACGGATAGGGGACGGCGGTTTCCGGCCACAGGATCAGTTCCGGTTTTTCCGGCAGCGCGGCCAGTTGCGCGGACAGTGCAAGATAAGTGTCCAGCGCTTCCCGGGCCTGAGTTCCGTCGGCATTGCGCCGCTGCGAAATGTCGCCTTGCACTACGCCGATACGCACCAGCCGGTCCGGCATTTGGGTGAGGGCCGTGTTGCGCCCCGCTGCCGCCAGCTCCGTCAGGAGCCAGGTCAGGGCGACGGCAGCCCATATCGGTACGGCGCGGAGCCGTTTTCGTTCATTTCGGAATCGGATGCTGAACGCCAGGGCCACGCTGGTCAGTGCCAGCAGAAAGCCGATACCGTATTGTCCGGCATAGGCGGCCAGCGGCAGCATTCGTCCATTGCGCCACATGGCCGTGGAGAGATTATTCCAGGGCAGCATGGTGGAGCGGGAATACTCCAGCACAATCCACCATCCGGCCAGTCCCGCGGCCGCGATCAGGAGCTTCCAGTCAGGCACATGCCAGGCCTGTTCCGCCGCCTCTCCTTTCAGTCGGACGGCGGGAGGAATGAGAAATTCGCGCCGGATCAGGGGCAGCACCGCCGTCCAGACTGCCGGCCATACCGCCAGCACCGGGGCTATCAGAAATGGAACGACCGGATGAATTTCCCGTAGCCACCAGAAGGACGGCAATGCCCAGCCCATTCCCCAGCACCAGCCGCAGAGTGCTGCTTCCGGTGCGCGGCGATCCCAGGCGGTCAGCGTCAAAATCGCCAGCGCCGCCACCACCAGAATGCCGGCATTCACCGGAGGCAGCGCCAGAGAGAAGATGATCCCTCCACCTACGGCCGCCGCCAGCTGCAACCAGCGGCGATACGGGGCAATCCGTCCGGCCTCATTCGGGGGCATGGCGCCATCGTCCGGAGCCGCGCCGGACCGCAGGGGGGAAAAGCGGCTGAAAATCATCGCTTCTGTCTCTCTCCATATTGAAAATCCAATTACAACGGTGTAATTTACCACTATATCCAACAAGAATCAAAGACAATATATCATGAAAACTACCGAAACACTGGAATTCGACCACCTGATTATCGGCAGCGGCCTGGCGGGATTGAGCTCTGCGCTCCATCTGGCCGACAGTGGTCGCCGGGTGGCTGTTGTGACCAAACGCGCCATGGATGACTGCAATACCCGCTATGCTCAGGGGGGGATCGCCTGCGTGACTGATATCGAGGACTCCTTTGACGAGCATGTGCAGGATACCTTGAATGCCGGGGGGCGGTTGTGTGACGAAAAAGCCGTGCGCACCATCGTGGAAGCCGGGCCGGCCGCAGTTCGGGAGCTGATTGATCTGGGCACGCGTTTTACCAAGCGTGGAGAATTGGGATATACGCAGGACGGAGACCGTTACGATCTCGGCCGGGAAGGCGGGCATCTCAAGCGTCGTATCCTGCATGCCGGAGATATTACCGGGGCGGAAATCGAGCGTGCGCTGATCGCCGCCTGTCGGGAACGCTCCAATATCGAAGTTTTTGAATATCACATTGCCATCGATCTTATTGTCAGCCGTCGTCTGGAAATGCCCGGAGAAAACCGCTGTTTCGGTGCTTACGTTCTGGATCAGCGGGCCGGGGTGATCAAAACTTTTCTGGCGGCAAGTGTCACCATCGCCTGCGGTGGCGTCGGCAAGGTGTATTTGTACACGAGCAATCCCGATGTTGCCTGCGGATCCGGCGTGGCCATGGGATACCGGGCCGGGGCGAAAATCGCGAATATGGAATTCATCCAGTTCCACCCGACCATTCTGTATCATCCGCAGGAACGTTCATTCCTGATCAGCGAAGCGCTGCGCGGAGAGGGGGCGGTGCTCAAATGCCGCGGAAAAGATGGAAAACTGTACGAATTCATGCAGAAGTACCATCCGCTCAAGAGTCTTGCGCCCCGTGACGTTGTCGCCCGCGCCATTGATAACGAGATGAAACGCAGTGGTCAGGAGTGTGTTTATCTGGATATCACCCATCTGGATGAAGCGGCCCTGCGTCGCCGTTTTCCGAATATTTTTGAAAAGTGCCTGGAGGCCGGTGTCAATATGGCCAAGGAACCGATTCCGGTGGTGCCTGCGGCGCATTTTCTCTGCGGCGGCATCAAAACCGATGTGCGCGGCTGGACCGGAATTCCGGGGCTTTACGCGGTCGGAGAATCCGGGTGCACCGGATTGCATGGTGCAAACCGCCTGGCAAGCAACAGTTTGCTGGAGGCGCTGGTGGTTGGGAAAGCAGCTGCCGCCGATATTGATGAAAAATTTGAAACTCTTCGCAAGCTGCGGCTCGCCCCTTCCGCCGCTCCCGCATGGGCGTCCGGCAATGCCACTGATTCGGACGAACTTGTCGTGATCGCTCACAACTGGGACGAAATCCGGCGGTTCATGTGGGACTATGTCGGCATTTTCCGGACCAACAAGCGTCTGGAGCGGGCCAAGGCGCGTATCAAGATGATCCGCAAGGAAATCGAAAAATATTACTGGGACTTCCTGGTGACCGCCGATCTGGTGGAGTTGCGCAATATTGCGACAGTGGCCGAGTTGATTATCGATTCTTCTCTGAGCCGCCACGAAAGCCGGGGGCTGCATTACAATGCCGATTATCCCTATCGCGATCCGGAGCTGGATTATACGGACACGATTATTCAACGGGAATTTTGAATGAAACACGAACTGCCGGTTGAGCCGCATATTATTGACGTTGTTGCCACGCTGCAGCAGGCGAATTATGAAGCGTATATTGTAGGAGGAGCCATTCGGGATCTGCTGCTTGGGCGTCGACCGAAGGATTACGATATTTCCACGTCTGCCACTCCGGAACAGGTGCGTGAGGTTTTCGGGCGCCGCAATGCCCGGATCATCGGAAAACGTTTCCGGCTGGTGCATCTGCGGCTTCGGGACGAGATCATTGAGATCAGTACGTTTCGCCGGGCACCGAATGCGGCCGGCAGCGCGGGAGGGCGCGCGGGCGGCAGGGGGACGGAACTCCTGCCGGAACATATGATTTTGTCCGATAACGATTACGGTACGGCGGAGGAAGATGCCTGGCGTCGGGATTTTACCGTCAATGCCCTGTTTTTTGATCCGGTACGCTCGGAGCTGATTGACCATACCGGGCAGGGACGGGAAGACATTGAGCGGGGCGTGGTGCGGGCGATTGGTGATCCGCGGTTACGATTTGAAGAGGATCCGGTACGGTTGCTGCGGGCATTGAAACTGGTAGGACAGTATGATTTTTCGTTGGACGCAGAGACGGAGAATGCCCTGTTTGCCTCCCTGCCGTTGATTCGCCACGCGTCTTCTTCCCGGCTGTCGTTGGAGCTGGAGAAGGTATTGAGTTCGAGCTATGGTGACAAGCACTTACGGGCTTTTCATGATTACGGTTTTCTGACGTATTTCCTGCCGCATCTGGAGGAGCGGTGGGGGACGCCGGAAATGGAGTATGCGCTGGAGCTGCTGACGGAACGAAACTATCGGGTTGACGAAGGAATGTACCGGAACAGCATATCGCTTGCGATGGCGACCCTGGCATTGCCTTTTGTGGAACAGGCGGCAACGGGTGCCGTAGGTGAGTTGTGGCCGAAGAAGCATGCTCTGCACCGGATCCGGGAGGTGCTTGAGGTGATTTTCCTGCCTCAGAATATGATGAAATGCATGCAGCAGTCGGCGGAGCGAATTCTGGAACTTCAGCCGCTTTTGAAAATGATGTCTCCGGAAGATCGGGATATCAGAGAGGCACGCAGCTATTCGCATGCCCGGGAACTGGCCGTGATACAGAACATTGTCCGCTGGCACGATCCGGAACTGGAAGGATTCTGGCCGCCCGACGGTACAGGAGGACGGACAGGACGCAAGCGCCGGAAGCATCGCGGTCGTCGCGAAAAGAAAGCAAAAGGAATCGATCTTTCCGTGTCGGAAGTCCAGGAATAATGCCGGTATGGCGCCACACGGAAGGGGAATTGCGGAGAGGGCATGAGCAAAGCCATCGGACCATTGAATCTTGCAGAATGGTTGACCGGCCTGCTCGGGGGAGGGCTGGCCGGCTGGTCTCTGTTCGGTGCGGTGCAGGTGCTCTACAGTCTGGACGTGGCGGGATATGAAGCCGTGGTGTTGCCGGTTTCTGCATGGAACTGGATGGTGGCAGCAGGAATGGTGGCAGCCGGGGCGGGACTGGTTTTGTTCTGGCTGTATCGTCTGCGTGAGGCGGGAGTTGCCGCGCCGGCGCAGACTGTTTGGCTGGCCGGCTGGCCTCTGCCGCTTTCCGCGGCGGCGGTATTCGGAATGCCGGGCCTTTGGGGGGCGTTGGTGTTTACGCTGGCGGCCGGCTGGAGTGTCTTCCGGGCGATGTTGCTGGTATCGAAGCCGGAACGGTGGCTGCGGCAACGGAAAAGCGTTTCTCTGATCATCGGATTCAGCTGGTTGTTCGGGGCTTACCTGGTCTGGACCGGTTTCATGCGTCAACAGCAGGCGCTGGCGGTGCTGCATCTTTATTTTCACGACTGGGGATTGTTTCTGGATGTTGCGCGCAATACCCTGCGGGGAGAATGGTTCGTCACCAGCGAAACGGGATTGAACTTTCTCGGCAACCACTTCATGCCGCTGACGATTGTGCTGTTGATGCCGTTTGCCGCATTCTGCGATTCTCCGGAACCGTTTTTCTGGTTTAACGCATTGCTGTTGTACAGCAACTCTCCGTTGATTTATTGGCTGGCACGGCTTCGGAAGCTGCCACGGGGAATGGCGGCGGTGCTGGCGCTGGCGGTGCTGTGTGCTCCGTCGCTTTCCAATCTGGTGCTGGCGCAGCGGTACGGTTTTCATGAAAACTACTTTTTCATGCCGTTGCTGATTTTCTATTTTATCTGCCGGGAGAAGGGATGGGCGAAACGCGCCTGGCTGGTCTGGGGAATGTCGCTGTTGCTCAAGGAGACGATCGCCGTGGTCTGGTTCGGGGTGGGCGTCGTGGAGTTTCTGCGGGGAGAACGTCGCCGGGGGATGGTGCTGGCGTTATTGTCCACAGGGTGGTTTTTCCTGATGGTGAAGTGGGTCATGCCGTATTGTCAGGGGGGAGAGGATTATCAGATGCTGTTTGTCTTCTCCAATCTGGGAAACTCGGTGGGAGAGGTCATGCTGTCACCGTTTACCCGGCCCGGAGTTTTCTGGGGAACGTTGTTCAGCTGGAACAACGCGGCTTTTCTATTGCTGATTTTGCTGCCGGTGTTTTTCGCGACACTGTCGCGGCCGCTGTGGCTGGTTGCCGGAGTTTTGCCATGGGTGTTTGTCGCGGTCCAGGAGGGAGCGTGGATGCGAAATATCTGTTCTCAGCACCATGCGGATTTTCTGATGTTGGTTTATATCAATGCCGTCCTGGCACTGGCAGCGCTCCGGCATGAACGTGAGGCCGGATTCTGGGGCCGGATGCTCGGAAAGGGGCTGCCGAAAAGGAGTGGCCGGGCCACCGCTGCCGCGCTGACGACGGCGACCGTGGTGACGGCGGGACTTTCCTTTTATTTTTTTGCTCAGGGGATTCACGGTAAGTATTCATTCAATGCGGTTTCCATGCAGCGGGACTTCTCCGCTGAGATGGAAGGCTTCAAGGTGCGGATTCCTCCGGGAACGGAACTGAATGCCTCTTTTGCTCCGGCAGCGCATTTTGCTTTGCGTAATCGGGTATATCCGAATACGTTTCATTTTTATTATCTGAGTGATCGGGTACTGCTGGATCTATTTTCGGAATTCGAGGATCTGAGATTGTTCGACCAGGTGCGAGGACATCTGCTGACGCATGGTTACCGGGTGACCCGCCGCGTCCGGGCTGATGATCGGCTGCTGGTGCTGTTGGAAAAAGGTGGGGGAATGTCTGAACCAGACGGGTTGAGCTGGATGGCGGATGCGGAGTTTCGGCGTTTCGGTGCAGAGTTGCCGCAGAGCCAGAAAGCGTTTTCGGTGCGGATCGCGGTAGCTCCAGACCGGATACGGTTTTTGATCCGGTTGGAGGAAGCGGTACGGTGCGACTACCGGATTCATTTTCTGGTGGCGGATGTGGCAGGAAACGTATCTGGAGGCATGGAACTTTTCGGGAAAGGCGTGACTCCGGCATTTCTGGTGCCGGCAGGGACCGTCCTGGCGCTGGATTTTCCGCTTCCGGCGGATTTTGGTGCGGTGCGGGAGGTGCGGTTCCGTCTCGACCCGCGTCCGGAAGTGAATTTTTCGGATGCGAAATTTCCGATTACCGGTATGAATCAGAAGCTCTGAATCCATTTTTTACAGGGTTGTTTATGGAAAAACGGAAAGTCAGTGCTACATTGTTCAGGTAACATGAGCAAGTAGTATCAGTTAAGTTAATAGGATGAAAGACGCGAGATTTATGGAAAAGAAACGGTTGAAAGTAATTGTCGCCGGGCTGGGGCGGATTTCCTGGGGATACCACTTGCCGCAGCTGGCGGAACGTTCTGATTTTGAGCTGCTGGCGGTAGCGGATCCGATGGCGGACCGGTGCCGGGAAGCAGTGGAAAAGTTCAAGGTTCCCCGTACTTATGCCGATTGCGAAGAGATGATTGCCAGGGAAAAGGACGCTGACTTGCTGGTGCTGACCTCGCCGACCTGTTTTCATGCGGATCAGGCGGTTTATGCGCTGGAGCATGGCGTCGATGTCTTTTGCGAAAAGCCGTTGGCCGGAAATCTGGCGGAGGCCGAACGCATGGTTGAGGCCATGCATCGGAATAATCGGCGGATGATGGTGTTTCAACCGCACCGGGTACGTCCGGAAACGGAAACGCTGCTGGAAATCCTCCGGAGCGGGCTCCTGGGACGGGTGTTCATGGCCCGCCGGGTGTGCAGCAATTTCAGCCGCCGGAACGACTGGCAGGCACGGTTGGAACTGGGAGGCGGGATGTTGAACAATTACGGTTCGCATTACATTGACCAGTTCATGTATGTATTCGGCGGCGAAGATTTCCGGGTGTCCGGCTGCGAATTGCGACGGATGGTCAGCGCCGGAGATGCTGATGACGTAGCCCGGATTTTGCTGGTCAATGATGCCGGTATCATCGGCGACATCGATATCAATATGGCCTCGGCGATTCCGGAAACAGCCTGGACTGTTTACGGAGACCGGGGAATGGCCCGGCTGGATACCGTTAAACAATGCTGGGAAGTCCGCTATCTGAAGGAAGATGAGATTCCGGATCTGTCCCTGCAGCAGTCCATGGCGGCAGCAGGAAGAAGTTATGCCTCCGAAGCGGCGTTGCCGTGGCATGAACGGGAGTTCGCGCTGGGAGAATATCGGCCGGGGCTTTATTATGATTACGCCTATGCCTATTTCGCGCAGGGAGCGGCTCCTTTTGCTCCGATTGAGACGACGATGAAATTGATGCGGATCAATGCCGAATGCCGTCGGATTGCCGAATCGCATCGGGAGATGGCTTGAGCGGAGCGGATCCGATGGCGGAAGACGGGTTCTTCGTGACGCCGATCGGTTTTGTTCATTGTGCCGGGCGTTATCGTTTTGAGGCCCCGCGGCAGGGGGTATTCGCCGCCAACACCGGTGTTATTGAATTGGTGGAGGGGCATCGATACGAAGAGGCGGCGGCGGATCTGGCCGGTTTTGACCGAATCTGGGTACTTTTTGTCTTTCATCTGAATCAGACCTGGAACGTTCGGGTGGCACCGCCGGTGGCGCCGCCCGGGCGGCGGATCGGAGTGTTTGCCACGCGTTCTCCACACCGTCCGAATCGATTGGGAATGAGCTGTGTGGAACTGGACAAGGTGGATGGAAGACGGGTTTATATCCGAAATTTCGATCTGCTGGACGGGACACCAGTGGTGGATCTGAAGCCTTACATTCCCCGGGCGGATGCTTTCCCTGAGGCAGCAGTGGGCTGGTTGGCGGAGGCGGAAGCGGAAAACTGGCAGGTGGAATATACGGATTCTTTTCTGGCAGAAAGCTCCTTTATCGTTTCCGCCGGCGGTCCGGATCTGCATAATTTCTGTGAAGTTCAGCTGCATCATGCACCTTTGGACCGGCAACGCAAACGTCTGTATGAAAGCATGGACGGCACTATGGAGATCGGCTGCCGTACTTGGCGGATCCGTTTTGCTGCGGAGCCGGTACGGCGGCGGATTCGGGTACTGGGGGTGCGGTCGAATTATCACCCGGAGGAACTGGCCCCGGGGGCGATGGACCGGTACGGAGATCTGCCGGTGCATCGATGCTGGCACGAATTTCAGAAAAAGCGAAAGGGCGGAAATGAATAAGATGCAAAATGAGCGGGACGGGAGGCACGTTTTGAAATGACGGAGCATGGCGAACGGGAAACGCTGTCCTCCCGCCTGGGATTTTTATTGCTGGCGGCGGGATGTGCGATCGGGTTAGGCAATATCTGGCGCTTTCCCTTCATTGTCGGTCAATGTGGCGGCGGGGCGTTTGTCATCCTTTATTTGTTCTTTCTGATTTTTCTTGGTTTCCCGGTTATGGTGATGGAGCTGGCGGTCGGGCGCGGCAGCCGTCGTAATCTGGCCGATGCATATGAACGTCTGGCGCATCGCGGCGGCAGCATCTGGCGAAAATTCGGATTGTTTTTTTTCTGCGGTAATCTGATACTGCTGATGTTTTATTCCACGGTGACGGGGTGGATGCCGGCCTATGCGTGGCATCTGTTTTCCGGAGCATTGACCGGCATGTCGGCGGAAGAGGTGGGGGGATTTTTTGCTGAATTCACGGCGTCTCCGGGGGCAATGCTCGGATGGATGGCAGCGGTAGTGCTGGTTTCGACGCTGATCTGCGGCGCCGGGTTGCGGCGTGGCGTGGAGCGGGTGGTCAAATGGATGATGGGGGCACTCTTTCTAATGATGGTGGTGCTTTGCATTCAGTCTCTGCGGTTGCCGAAGGCGATGGAGGGGGTGAGCTTCTATTTGCTGCCATCCTGGGAACGGATGATGCAGGCGGGGTTGGGAAATGTGATTATGGCGGCAATGGGACAGGCGTTTTTTACCTTGAGTCTCGGGATCGGTTCCATGGCGATTTTCGGTAGTTATACTGACCGGCGGCAGTCACTGGCAGGGGAGGGGTGTGGCATTGTGGCGCTGGATACAGTGGTGGCGTTGATGGCGGGGATTCTGATTTTTCCGGCCTGTGCTTCATTCGGAGTGAACAGCGAAGCGGGACCGAAACTGGTTTTTATTATTTTGCCGAATATTTTCAACCAGATGGAGTTTGGACGCTGGTGGGGGGGCGTGTTTTTTCTGTTCATGAGCCTGGCAGCGCTGACGACGGTGATCGCGGTGCTGGAGAATCTGGTGGCATTCGTCATGGAGCGTTTTCACCTACACCGCCGGGTTGCGGCATGGTGGGCGGGAGGTGCAGTGGCGCTGTTGTCCGTGCCTTGTGCGCTGGGATTCAATGTTCTGTCAGGCGTACAGCCGCTGGGAAGCGGGTCGACGATTCTGGATTTTGAGGATTTTCTGGTAAGCAATAATCTTCTGCCACTGGGGGCGCTCTGTCTGGTGTTGTTCTGTACCTGGCGCGCGGGCTGGGGCTGGGAAGCCTTTCTGGCGGAAGCCAATACCGGCAATGGACTGCAATTGCCGAAGTGGCTGTGTGTTTACGCCCGTTTTGTTATTGCGCCGGTGATTCTTCTGATTTTCATCATGGGGTACATCAGTCTTTTCTGCTGAATCAGGAGGTCCTCCTGCCGTAGAAAATATCAATCATGCGTCGTTGCGGCGGCGGCAACGGGCGCCCCGCGAGAAAGTCGTTCAGCAGAGCTTCTGCCGCCTTGCCGGCTTCCGCGGCGGGCAGCCAGTGAATGACAATGCCTTCCCGTTCCATTTTACGGAAAAATCCATCCTGGCGTTTGGCAAACTGCCGGATGCGATTCAACAGCTCCGCCCGCATCTCTTCTCGGGTAAGCTGTCCCTGCAGGTAGCGGGCGATTTCCCGATACTCCAGTCCGAAAAATTCCAGGCGGTCGTAATCAATTCCGTCCCTGTCATGAAGTTGCCGGACTTCTTCGATCATGCCCGCCTCCAGGCGGTCGTCCAGACGTTTCTCTATGCGGTCGCGAACCGTTTCTCGCGGGAAGTAGACCCCAATCGTCAGGGCATCCAGCCGAAATGGCGGCTGAAATGTGGGTGCGCCGCCCTTCTGCCGTTCCCGGGGAACGCCGGGTACATAACGCGGCAGTGCGCTTCCGGGCAGTTCGTATCCGCGCAGGAGCGCATCCAGGTACAGGGTACTGCCGCCGCAGAGGACGGGCAGCTTGCCGCGCGCGGCAATGTCTCCAATCGCCGCGAAGGCATCCCGGACGAAAAAAGCGAGATTGTATTCTTCCGCCGGGTCGACGATATCAATCAGGTGATAGGGGACAGGGGAGCCGTCGGCAGTGTATTCGGAGAGGTCCTTTCCGGTACCCAGATCCATGCCGCGATAGACCTGCCGGGAGTCGATGCTGACAATTTCCCCATCGAACCGACGCGCCAGACGGACAGCGAGAGCGGTTTTTCCCGTGGCGGTCGGGCCGGTAACAACGAGAACTTTTCTTGAATGTTCCATAAAAAACTTTGCTTTTCCGTGAAGTACGTTATATTATGGAATGAATTTCTGAAAATGCAAATGACGGAAACTTGTTTTTAAAGATGGAAAAACAGAAAACACTCAGGGCATCGGCGTTTCTTTCGGGAATCGCTCTGCATACGGGCGCCCGCGCCACATTGCGGATTCTGCCGGCGGAAGTCGACAGTGGCATTTCGTTCTGCCGGGTGGACCTGCCGGGGCGGCCGTCGGTGCGAGCGCTGGCCTCCAACGTGGTCGATGTCCGGCGCGGCACCACCATTGCCGACCGGACGAACGGAGCAATCGTTTACACGGTCGAGCATATCATGTCGGCGTTGCATGCGCACGGCGTGGACAATGCGGTCGTGGAGATGGACGGGATGGAGCCGCCGATTGCGGACGGCAGTGCGTTGCCGTATTTTGAAATGATCGGTGAAGCCGGCTTGCTGGAACAGGACCGGGAGGCGCACTTTTTCACGCCGGATCGGGTGCTGTTTGTCGACGGCGGGGCGACGAAGGTGGTGATCGCGCCTTCTGATAAGTTGGAAATTTCGTGTGTGACTTCGTTTGCCGGCTGTCCGTTCGACCCACAATTCTTCGCGCTGGAGGTCACTGCCGAAAGTTATGGCCGGGAACTGGCCGGAGCCCGGACATTCGTTCAGTACAATGATTTGAAGCAGCTTTTGGCCATGGGATTGGTCAAAGGCGGCAGTCTGGATGCTGCGGCGATTATCCATGAAGGGGCGATCATCTGCAAGGAGTCGTTGCGCTACCCGAATGAGATTGTCCGGCATAAGATCATGGATTTGGTCGGTGACGTTTTCCTCTGCGGCTGCCGGGTTCACGGCAGCATCGTCGCCGTCAAGCCCGGCCACCCGCGCAATGTCGAGCTGGCCGGTATGATGCAGAAAATGATGATGGAGCAATTGAATAATCAGGAGATTGGCCGGAAATGAGCGGAAACATCCTTGGGGTCAAAGAAATCAGAGCCATCCTCCCGCAGCGCTATCCGATGCTGATGTTGGATCGGGCAGTGCTGGAGAGCGAAACCCGGGCGACGGCTGTCAAAAATTTGTCGATGAATGAGCTGTTTTTCCAGGGGCATTTCCCGAATCATCCGATCATGCCGGGGGTGCTCCAAGTGGAGGCCATGAAGCAGTTGACTGAGTTGCTGGCCCGGCCCGTTCTTGATCCGGAAGGGAAATTCGATGTGTACATGCGGGTTGTGGAGAAGGTGAAATTCCGCAAGCCGAACAATCCCGGTGACCGCATTCTCATCGAGTCGGAGATTCTGGAGCGGAATGACGGGGAAGTTGTTGCACAGGCTTCTGTCCGTAATAATTCCGGTGTCACCTGCGAGGCGAAAATTACGCTGGCGGTCCGCCCGAAACAGGGGCCGGACTCCATGCCGGATTTGTTCAATGAATTCGATAAGCATGCGGAAACGCCGCTGGATGTCAATCAGATCATGGCGCTGGTGCCGCACCGTTATCCCTTCCTGTTGATCGACAATATCGCCAGAGTGGAGGGCGATCGGGTAATTGCGGTCAAAAATGTGACCGGAAATGAGGAAATCTTTTCGCATACGGAGGACGGTTATGCCGTGCTGCCGGAGTCGCTGCAATGTGAAATCGTGGCTCAATCCGGATGTGCTTGTGTACTGTCCCGCAAGGAAAATCAGGGAAAGATCGGCTATTTCATGTCCATTGATCGTGCGGAGTCTTTCGCCCCGGTATTTCCGGGAGACCAGCTGATATGCGATATTACCCTGCCTCCGAGCAAAGGAAAATTCGGCAAAGGCACGGGGGTGATCCGCGTAGGCGGCAAGGTGGTATTTGAAATCACATTGATGTTCGCCATCGTCGACGCCTGACGACGGCGCAGGGTAGAGATTATGAATGCGGCAATCGGCTTAGAGGTCCGATTGCCGTTTTTTCTGGAGAAAGGAACGGAACATGATGGGACGGAAATGGCGGTGTGCGCTGATCGCGGGAGCGATGTTCCTGGCGGCGGGAGGAATGTCTGCAGCAGAACGACAGCTCAAGGTGGAGTCTTCCAGAGAATATAAAACCCCGGATGGACGCCGGATTCTGGTGGAGAACCTCGGCTTGCCGCTGACGCCCAATTCCGGACAGGTGGAATTCGTCAGTGTGGCTCCAGATGGAGAGCGGATCGCCTGGGCGGTATGCAGTGGTACGATGGAGCATTACATCGTTGGTTACGGGGAGAAGAACGGGTTGCGGTTGATTGATGTTTCCCGGTTTTTCGGGCCGCATAAATATAAGCCGACGATCGCGCCTTACGGAGATTATGTTTATATCCTGGCGGGAAACCGTGGGCCGCACCTGCTGAAACATCAATTATCCACCGGCAAGACCACGGAGATTCACCATTTTCCCGCCCGTTATTACTGGTTGGGGCATGCGGTGGATTCGCAGGGGCGGATTTTCTGGGGGGTGCATGATTCTCCCAACCACCGCGAGATCGTGATCGGAGTGGATCCGCGTACGGATAAGATCATTACCACGGAAAAAATCAGTGATGATCCATTGCAGAGCTATGCTCTTTCTCCAGCGATTGATGATCAGGATATTCTGTACGTACCCGTAGGCATGAATCGGCCTGATCTCTGGATGCTGGATCTGAAGAGCGGGGCGAAAAAGTCGATTCTCACGGAGGAGGAACGGACAGAATTTTACCGGCAGCGCATTCGGATTCCCCGGGTATTTCTGGAAAAGGGAAAGGTCTATGTGGCACTTGGTCGGAAGAGTTTTCTCTGTACGCCGGAAGGATTGCGCCCTGCACCGGAGGTAAAGCCCGTCGGCAGCTGGAGTGCCAATGCCTGCTTCCCTTCTCGCAAATTCCGGGATGATGGATCCATGGCGGAAGAGATCACATCGGAGGGCTTGGTGCTACGTCGGCCGGATGGGACGACGGAATTGATTCGGGTTGAAGGCATTCCCGTATTGGGACATGAGCTTTTCAGCATCGGTTCGGTGTACAAGGGAAGGTTGTTCGGCAGTGGAATTTTCAGAGGGAACCTCTTCTCGGTGGATCTCAAGACGCTGAAAGCGATTGATTATGGTCTGATCGGCCGCTCTGGCGTACAGCAGTACGATCTGGCTGCGACACCATACGGGGTGCTTTTCTGCGGTTACACCGGTGGATTTTTTGACCTGTTCGATCCGGACCAGCCGCTTGAAAAAGGAAAGAATCCGAAACCGGTCGGCAGCTTGACTCCCTATGATCAGGAGCGCCCGTTCCGACTGACGGCGGCCAATGACGAACAGACATTGTTTTACGTCGGCAGTATGGCTACTAAAAATGCACTGCCCGGAGCATTGACCAGAATTGATCTCAAGACCGGCGAATTCACCTGTTGGAAAAACATTATTCCCAATCAGAGCATCATGGATGTAGTGACTGTGCCTGGTTCGCCATTGATTTTCGGAACTTCGATGGTGGAAGGCGGTACCGGATCCCGGCCGACGGAAAAAGAAGCTCAGATCTTTCTCTTTGATCCGGCATCCGGTCGGGTGGTTTGGCAGGATAATCCTGTGAAAGGGGCCTGCTATGCTTATCAAGCCTCTATGAATACCGCAGATGGTCGCATTCTGGTGATTGCCCGGGTTCGCGGGGAGGATTATCGGTGGGTGATCTTCGATCCAGTGACCCGTACCAGTAAGATCGGAGAGCTTTGCAAGAATGGAGAAGGGCGCAGTCGCTTTGCCTTTTCTGAAAAGCGGCCGGTGAAAGGACGCAATTATTTTACCTGCTTCGGAACGTTTTATGAATTTGACCCGGCAACCAATCGAGTGACAGCCCTGTTCAGCGATCCATCGCTCAATGAGACCAATTACTTCAAATACGTTGACGAGGATGACAGTATCTACTATCTGGATGAGGCCCGTCTGATGCGCTGGAGATTCATCCGGTAATACCCGAAGCTCCAGAATGGTAAATGCTCCCTGTCAAGGCGGCATTTTTCAGGAGGGGCGCTATTTCTGTTATTGGAGGGGGCTCTCCGGGAGGAGGGCGGCAGGGGGGACGATGAAGTGAAAAAAAGACGGAACCGGTTTAATCACCGGTTCCGTCATGGATTCTTCCCTGAATGGATTTAGTGCCAGTCATTTTCTCCGGTTTCGGCATGGCGGCGCAGGACGCTTCGCATGATTTTTCCGGAGAAGGTTTTCGGCATTTTCTCAATGAATTCGATTTCGCGCGGATATTTGTACGGCGCAGTCTGTTGCTTGACGTGGTTTTGTAGCTCCTTGACCAGCGATTCGGTAGCGACATAACCTTTATGCAGAACGATGTATGCCTTTACTCGCGCGCCTCGCAACGGGTCCGGAGCTCCGACCACAGCCACTTCATGCACCGCCGGATGCAAGGAAAGCACATCTTCCACTTCAGATGGTCCGATCCGGTAGCCGGAACTTTTGATAATGTCGTCGCTGCGACCGACAAACCAGTAATAGCCGTCTTCATCCCGATAAGCCTTGTCCCCGGTGTAATAGTATCCATTGACAAAGTAACGGGCGTTTTCCTCATTGTTATAGAGATAATGAGTGAAGAGGCCGACAGGGCGATGGTCGCCCAGTTTCACTGCGATCCGGCCGTCTTCCCCCTGGGGAACCGGGTTCCCGTCTTCATCGTGCAATTCAATTTCCCAGCCCGGTGTGGGGATTCCCATGGCTCCGGGTTTGTTTTTGATGTTCATGGGGGTGCAGATCATGCAGACCGTTTCCGTCTGACCATAGCCCTCGCGAATGGTCAAACCGGTACCTTCCTGCCAGATCCGGACAGTTTCCGTATGCAGCGGTTCACCGGCTGCGGTACAGCTGCGCAGTTCTTTGAAATCAAACTTGGTCAGATCATTCAGAATCAGCATCCGGTAGACCGTGGGGGGCGCGCAGAAACTGGTGATGCCGTATTTTTCCAGAAGCGGCAACAGTTCTTCGGCATGGAATTTCCCGCGGATATCATACACGAATACGCAACTGCCCGCGATCCACTGTCCGAAATAATTACCCCACATATTCTTGGCCCACCCGGTATCGGAAACGGTGAAATGCAGGTCATTCTGAGCCAAGCCATGCCAGATTTCCGCGGTAATCCGATGCCCCAGCGGATAATCGTAGGTATGCTGAACCATCTTCGGATACTTGCTGGTACCGGAAGTAAAGACGAACAACATCGGCGCACTGGATTTTGTGCGCATTTTAAACGGCGTCTTTACCGCATGGGGAGACAAACGGGGTGAACGGGCTATTTCCGCCTGATAATCAATCCAGCCGGGACGGCTGCCATTTACCAGCAGCCGGGTATTCAAGGTCGGACAGGCTTCGTAGACTTCGTCGAATTTTTCGGCATTTTCCGTATCGGTAATGACCATTTTGAATTTACCGATATTGATCCGATACTGAATGTCGCTGGGCATCAGCAGGGTCGGCGACGGGCACTGTACCGCCCCGAGTTTAATCAGCGCCAGGGAAAAGACCCACCACTCCGGCAGCCGGGGCAGCATGATAAAAACTCGGTCCCCACGGGAAATACCGTATTTCAGCAGCAGATTTGCCGCCTGGTTGGAAAGTTTACTCATGTCCCGGAAAGTATACCGCCGTTCCTCACCCTGCTGGTTGGTCCAGATCATTGCCAGCTTGTTGCGGTCGTATTCGGCCCATCGGTCAACTACATCGTAGCCGAAGTTAAAATATTCCGGGGATTTGACGGGAAGATCGCGGGTCAGACCGGCGCCTTCACTGTGATCGAATACAGGATTCATAATGCGTCCGTTTTGTTCGGGATGTCCCGATAGTACCGGAATGGTCCTCTCAGGTTGTGTTGCCCAATCTGTCTATTTACTATACCACTTCTTTTACCCGGGGGCAAGTGGCGGTGTCGGAAAATTGGGTGGGTTTTACGACATCGCCGGTATTTTTCTCAGAAATTGTGGCAGACCAGGCCGTCACGCAGTTTCGGTTCGAACCAGGTGGACTTCGGCGGCATGATTGCGCCGGCGTCGGCGATTGCCATCAGCTGTTCCACCGTTGTCGGATACATGGAGAAAGAGACGGCGAACTCGCCGGAATCAACCATTTTTTCCAACGCTGCGACACCGCGAATACCGCCGATAAAATCGATCTCACTGCTGGTTCTCGGATCGGTGATTCCCAGCAGCGGAGCGAGGACATTGTCCTGTAAAATACTGACGTCCAGCCGTTCAATGACTCCCAGGACGGATGGATCGAAATTCGGTTTCAGCAGATACCAGCGCCCGGCAAGATACATTTTAATTTCTCCCGGACAGCCGGTTTTGCCGTCCTGGGCCGGAGTAACGGAAAATGCGGTTGCCAATTCTTTCAGAAACCCTTCCGGCGTGTGTCCGTTCAGAGTCCGAACCGCGCGATTATAAGGAAGAATCGCCAGCTGGGTGGCGGGGAAGGCCACTGCCAGAAAGAAATTGTAGTCTTCCTGCCCGGTATGATGTGGATTGGCAGGGGCGCATTCCGCTGCGGTGCGTGCTGCTGCGGCGCTGCGGTGGTGTCCGTCGGCGATGTAGAAACAGGAGATGCGTCTGAACTCCGCGGCCAGCATTTCGCTTTGCGACTCGGAAATACGCCACAGGGTGTGGCGGATGCCGTCCGGGGCGGTGAAGTCAAACAATGGTGTCCGGGTTGTTTCCGCTGCTACCATTGCGTCGATGGCGGTGCTGTCGCGGTAGGTCAGAAAAGCCGGGCCGGTGTGAGACCGCAGGGTCATGACATGGCGGGTGCGGTCATCTTCCTTGTCTTTGCGTGTATTTTCATGTTTCTTGATGATGCCGGCGCGATATTCGGCGGCGGAGGCGGCGCCGAGGACGCCGGTCTGTACATGATCCCCCATCTGCAATCGGTAAATGTATAGATGTTTACCGGGGTCCAGTTGAAGCGGTACTTCGTTGCAGAGGCGTCGGAAGGCGGTTCCGGCTTGTTCGTAAACCCGGTCATCGTGCAGGTCAATTCCCGGTTCAAGATCGATTTCCGGCCGGGAGACATGAAGGAAGCTCCAGGGGTTGCCGGCGGCCAATGCGGCGGCTTCCCGGGTATTGACGACATCGTACGGTACGGCGGCAACTTCGGCGGCGCGCTCCGGCACCGGCAGTAATCCATGAAAGGGTAACAGTTCAGGCATAATGATCAATCCTTCCCAATAGTTTCAAAGTTGTTTGAATCAGATCAGAACAGAGCCGGCTTCGACTCTTCAAACCCCCGGCGGCAGAATCCGGTCCTCCAGCCCGGTGATTTCCCCCTGCCAGTGGGCCAGGCGCATTACCCGGCGGTGGATACATTCACCGCCTCCGAGTTCACAGCCGCCGTCCGGGCGGATGCCGCCGCAGGGGCCGTTGGCCAGGCGTTTCGGGCATTGGTCTGGGCAGACGTATTCGCAAAGCGGCAGCCGGCAGTGATTGCACCCGCGGCAGCCGCAGAACAGTACTTTCAGCAGGCGGCGCGCGGAAGCGTCCTGCCGGTCGGCGTGTGGAAAAAAGAAATGCCGCAGGCGGTAACGGAATTTTTCGCCGCCGGAGACCTGTGGTTCTCCCAGTGGGGTCATCCGGGGAGCATGCTCCGGATAAGAACGACGCAAAGTTCGGTCAAAAAGATAAAAACTGCCGGTGAACGGTGCCATTTCCGCACGGGCCAGATAGGAATTGTATTCTTCCAGCCATTGTTCGAAGCTGGAAAATTCCCTCAGGGCTGCTCCGATCCGTTCCGCGGCGATGGCAAGCTTGTGGTGGTTGTCCACTCCGGATAATTGAATTCCGCTGTATCCCAGGAATTTGCATCCGGCAGCCTGGAGCTCCAGCCGTCGCCATTGGGCCGCTTCAAACTGGTTCAGGGAAAAGCGCAGTTCTTTTTCCAGAATTTTGCGGAAATCCGGTGAGATATTGACGCCTGGATAGTTGCCTGCAAGGATTTTTTCCACCCTTTCCGGTGTCAGCAGCAGCAACCGGGCGATGGTGGGGATATAAAGTCCCCGGATACTCAAATACCAGCGCAGTGTCTGGAGTTTCAGCATATCCCAGCCGGCCTGGGTAACGATCACCTGTGCACCGGTGTTGATCTTTCGTACCAGTTTGCAGTATTGCCCGAGCAATGAATAGGAGCTGTACTGGAACGGATTGACCACGCAGCCGCAAAGCAACTGTTCATCCCGGCGCTGCTGCCAGAAATCGAGAATGCGGACACTTTCCGTAAAGCAGCGCTTACGGGTATCACGGATAGATTCTCCACGCACGGCGTCGCCGCTGACGGCAACCAGATTTTTGATGCCTGCGTCACAGGCTAGGTGGGTCAGGGCATTCAACTCTGCTTCATCGGTGTTGCGTCCGCTCACGTAAACCAGATGACGATCCCGGTTTTCCGGGGAAAGCGCAGCGACATATTCCGCCGCGCGCCAGGATTCGACATGGTTCCAGCCATCGGTGATGGCCAGTGCGGCGGGCAGATCCTGGATGGCCAGAACTTCTTTCTCCAGAGCGGCTAATTTTTCCGCGGCGGCGGCAGGGTCGTTGTCGCGTCCCGGAGAACTGTTTTCCACCAGCAGCATGAATTCGCCGCTGTTCAGGATATCGCGGAATCGATTCCCCCGGGAACTGGGGGCGAAATTCATCTGTAACTGCAGTTCACTCATGATGCGGCTCCTCTGTGTCGGACGATTCCTCCGGGCGATGGAGGAGTTCCCGTGAACGCTTTTTTCCAGGATCAAAGATAAAGAAAAGGCCGCCGAACAGGCTGAAACCGATTACCAGCGCCGTATACAGCAGCTGAGCGGTTTTTGCATCTCCCACCGCCATGCCTCCGGCCACCAGAATGGTAATTGCTGCTACGTCACGTGCTCCTACTCCAGATGGAAAAAGCGGGATCAGCCCCACGATGTTGCCGATGGTAACTGCTGCGATCAATGTCAGCACGCCGGCACCGTCAGCTCCTGCTCCAGCGGCAAGACAGGCGAAAACCGCTACCGTCATCAGATGCACCAGCGGAATGCTCCACAAAACGGTCTGTGCTGTGATTTTCCAGGCACGGCTGTAGGCGTCGGCGGCATCAGTGAGGCGGCGAACCATGCCGTGCGACAGACGATCCGCCCATTGCATCAGCTTGCCGACCGGTGGGATTTTTTCCAGTGTCCGGTGAAAGAAAATGGCTCCAGAGGCGGCCAGTCCGGTCACGCAGAGCAGAAAAATCGCCGCGATTCCCAGAATTTTCACGGTGTGATCCAGCGGTACCCCCGGAATGGTCACCTGCATCAAGATCGGAATCGCCGGAATGGTGACGACGATGGCAGTCAGAAACAGCGCAATCATGCCGACGATACGGTCCATCAAAATGGTGAAAGCTCCTTCTACTTTGCTGCCCGCGGGGGAACGTGTGCTCAGAACTCCGATTTTGACCACATCTCCGCCGATGGCTCCTCCGGGGACCACCAGAGAAAAGAAATAGGCCTGCATGGTCAGGGAAAGCGCTTCCGGCCAGGACAGGCGGATATTCAGCACTCGCGTAAGCACAAACCAGCGATAGGCACAGACGATCATATGGGAAAGATACAGCAGCGCGGCCGGCAGCAGCCACCAGTATTGGAACGCTCGGAATCCTTCGGCGACGGCAGCGGCGTTTTTCCCGACCAGATAGATGATAATGGCGGCTGCGAACGCCACTTTCAGAAAGAAGGCCAGGAGGCGCCGGGCTTTTTCGCTGAAAGTTGAATGGTTTTTTGCTGTTTTCATTTTGACTTTGAAGGGATTGGTTGTTTATTATATTAAAATAGCATGAAGAAGCCGCTTCGGCAATGGTTCCGGTGCGGAAAGAAGGAATATTTCCTGAAAACACTTAATGGCAGGACGGTCCGCTATGAACTTGTTCCAATCGCTATTTACCAGTCCCGAATGCGTGGGGCTTCATCGGCTCAGCACCCGGGCGACGCTGTATCCGTTTGCCGATTCCGATTCCGCGCGCCAGGTGCGCCGGGCGGAGTCGCCCTATGTGTTGGATCTGAATGGAGAATGGGCATTTCATTACCGGACTGATCCGGAAAATCTGACGGAAGAAATTGCTGCGGAAAATCTTGATGATACGACATGGACCCGGGTAGAGGTTCCGCACTGCTGGGTGATGCACGGGTTTGATCGGCCGCATTACACGAATATTCAGATGCCTTTTCCGGAGTTGCCGCCGGAGATCCCTCAGGAAAATCCCACCGGTATTTACCGACGGACCTTTGAGGTGCCGCCGGAGTGGAAGGACCGCCGGGTGGTGTTGCATTTTGACGGAGCGGACAGCTGTTTTTTTGCCTTTCTGAACGGGCGGCTGCTTGGTATGAGCAAGGATTCGCGGGGCGCGACCGAATTTGATCTGACCGGACAGGTCCGTTGCGGGGCGGTTAATCAGTTGACCGTTGTCGTAATCAAGTGGTCGGACGCCACATTCGTCGAAGATCAGGACCAGTGGTATATGCCGGGGCTGACGCGGAGTGTTTACTGTTACAGTACTGCCCGGAATTATATCGGGGATGTTTTTGCCCGAACGACATTGACCGACGATTTCCGGACCGGCGTACTGAAGTTGGAGCTGCATGGCGGTTTCGAGCAGGAACCGGGGACGGAGTGGGCGTTTCACGTCCGGTTGTTTGATCCTGCCGGCAGGGCATTGTGGGCGGAGCCGCGGGTGGTGCCGCTGGCGCCGCGCCGTTTTTACTCTTTCGGAAATGCCGATCGGCGTCGCCGGGTGGCCCGGGCGGAGATCCTGGTGCCGGAAGTGGCGGCATGGAGCGCCGAAGAGCCGAATCTTTACACGTTGACCGTGGAGCTGGTCGCTGCAGGCGGGGTGATCCAGGAGGCCACCGGATGCCGGATCGGGTTCCGGCGGGTGGAGCGGAAGAACCGGGAGCTGCGCATCAACGGGCAGCCGGTGCTGATTTGCGGTGTGAACCGGCATGATCACCACGACACGCTGGGCAAGGCGGTGCCGTATGAGACGATGAAGCGTGACGTGGAGCTGATGAAGCGTTTCAACTTCAATGCGATACGAACTTCTCACTATCCGAATGCCCCGGAATTCTACGACCTTTGCGACGAATACGGTTTGTATGTGGTGGATGAGTGCAATCTGGAGTGTCATGCTTTCAGCAACGACCTCAGCCGGGATCCGCGATGGGCAACAGCATTTGTGGACCGGGGAGTGCGGCTGTTCGAACGGGATAAGAACCATTGCTGTATCTATGCCTGGAGTCTCGGCAATGAATCCGGGTACGGCGCCAACCATGCCGCGATGGCGGGTTATCTGCGTTACCGGGATGATTCGCGGTTGCTGCATTATGAAGGCGCGATCGGAATGGATTTTCAGGAGAAGCATGACAATATCAACCGGGAGCTGAGCGATTTCATCTGTCCGATGTATCCGGAGATTGACCAGATTATCGACTGGGCGGAACGCGGAGGTGACGATCGACCGCTGATCATGTGCGAGTATTCTCACGCTATGGGGAACAGCAACGGCAGTCTGAAGGATTATTTTGCCGCTTTTCGCCGGTATCACGGGTTGCAGGGGGGATTCATCTGGGAGTGGATCGATCATGGTATCCGCTGTACGGATGAAAAGGGACGCAGTTTCTGGGCTTATGGCGGAGATTTCGGGGATGAGCCGAATGACGGTAATTTCTGTATCGACGGGCTGGTCTGGCCGGATCGCACGCCGCACCCGGCCATGTATGAATTCAAATATCTGGCGCAATGTGCCGAATTTCGTCTGACAGATCCGTCGGCGGGGCGGCTGGAAGTGTTCAACCGGCGTTATTTCCGGGCGCTGGAGAAGGATTTCGTGCTGATCTGGGAAATGGCGGTGAATGGAGTGGTGCGTACTTCCGGAGAAGCGTTGCTGCCGCCGGTGGCGCCGCGAGGCCGGGCGGAGCTGACTTTGCCGCTGGAACGGCCGGTAACGGCGCCTGGTGAGGAATTAACGTTGCGGGTGTCGCTCCGGTATTGGCAGGCGGAACGCTGGGCGGCGGCCGGAGAGGAGGCTGCCTGGGAGATATTTTCGCTGCCGGTGTTGACGGAAGGCGCAGTGCCGGTGCCGTCTGCCGGTACGGTGACTCTGGAAGACCAGGCCGGTCTGGTGGAGTTGCGTGCAGGGCGGACAACGGCATTGATCACGTCGGCAGGGCTGGTGAGTTTCAAGCTGGATGGACGTGAATTGCTGGAGCAGGGGCCGCGGCTGGATATCTGGCGCGCCGCCACCGACAATGACGGCATCAAGATGTTTCTGAAGACGCGCCCGGAAAGAGTGACCGCGCTGAACCACTGGCTGGAAAAAGGCTATGACCGGATTCGGCGTCGTACCGATCAGTTTGTTGCGGATGCCGCGGCGAAAACGGTTTGGCTGCACCAGATGATTGAGGCGCCGGGGCGGGAGAGCGAGATGGAGTTTTCCCAGCTGTTCCGGATGTTGCCGGATGGGACACTGGAGTTGGAAAACACGTTTGTCGTACCGCCTGACTGGGAGGATTTGCCGCGGCTGGGATTGGCGCTGGAGTTGCCGGGGGCATGCGGGAATATTGAATATTTCGGTCTGGGGCCATTTGAAAATTATATCGATCGCGATGCTGGAGCAAAGCTCGGGCGGTATCAGACGACGGCGGATGAAATGTATGTGCCGTATATTCTGCCGCAGAGTTGCGGCAACCGGACTGGAGTGCGGTTTGCAACGTTGACCGATGCGGATGGCGTCGGGTTGCGGATTACGGCGCCGGGAACGATGGAATTCGGAGCGATGCGTTATTCGGAAGATCAGTTGTTCGCTGCACGGCACACCCATGAGCTGATCCCGTCGGACCGGATTTTCGTCCGGACGGATTTGCGGCAGCGCGGTGTAGGAACTGCAACCTGCGGGCCGGATACGCTGGAACGGTATCGAATTGCGCCGGGGCGGCGACAGTTCGTATTGCGCCTGGCAGCCGTGGCGGAAGAGTAGAGGAAACACGATCCGTGCGTTTCCCGGGCGGTTTCCCGGAGACGGTGTATGGACGGATCAAACGATAAGGAAGGATATGAGAATCGATCTCATGGATCACCGTGACCTGGTACGGGGCGCGGCGGAAGTGGAGGAGACGCCGGAAGGCGTTCGATGTAGGCGCATGACGGAGGCGGCGGAGGAGTTTTTCCGGGGAAAGGAACAACTTTTTCGTCGGGCGCGTTATACGGCGGGGGTACGGATTTCATTGGTGACGGACAGTTCGTATCTGGCGATGCGACTGCGTCTGGCGGCGGCGGAGGATGAAGAGGAGCCGTGCCGGCTGGACGTGCTGGTGGACCGTTCGGACTGCCATACCTTCGGCCCGGACGAGCCGGAGGCGGAATTTGAATTTTTTCTGGAGCTGCCGGAAGGACGGGATGAAGACCACGAGGTGGAAGTTTTTCTGCCGTTGAACGCCGAGATTCTGGTTTGCGATCTGGAACTGGCTGACGGGGCGTTGTTCCGGCCGTTGTATTGTACGGATGAGCGGATGTTACTGCTCGGAGATGCTCTGACCATGGGATTGACGGCGCCGTCGCCGTTGCGCTCTTACGCGGCGATTCTGGCGGCGGAGCTTCATACGGATGTGTTGAACTGGGCGTTGGCCGGAACGCCGTTGCAGGGCGGTCTGGGGGCGTTGGCGCTGGAGCAGGAATGGCAGTCGGTGCTGGTTGCCTGTGGCATTCAGGATTATGCTTCGGGGCGGAGTGCGGCGGAGAGTGCGGCGGAACTGACGACTTTGTTGAAACATCTTTTCCGCCGTCCGGGCATCACGGTGCATGTGGCAACGCCGCTGCTGTGGCCGGGACATGAGCAGTTGCGGAATGCTGCGGGTGACGCGCCGGAGGATTTTCGTCGGGAATTGACGGCGGCGGCATCGGCATTCCGCCATACGCGGGTTATTGACGGAACCCGGCTGCTGGGGACGGATGAGGAGTTGTTCCAGCCGGGAGGAATGTATCCTTCCGACGAAGGAATGGCGGTTGTGGCCGAAAATCTCTACCGCCAGATTATACGGCGGCGCTGAAGGAGACGGAGGATGCCGAAAGAGTGGGATCAGGATCCGGAACAGGAACTGGAACTGGATCCGAAACTGCGTTGGGAACTGGAACGGATCGAGGCAGAGGCAGATGAGGAGTATCCGGACTGGCGCCGTGGGCGCCGGGCGCTGGTGCTGGTGGGAGTGCCGATGCTGTTGCTGGGGTTCTGGTGGTTTGGATGGGGGCTGTTTGCCCTGCATCTTACGTGGTGGCTCTTTTTGCTGCCGCCGGCGATTGCCTGGGCGGTGGCGTATCGGCGACAGCGATGAAAATTTCGGTCCGTTTTGATCACGGGACGCTTTTGTGGCAGGATTTGGATCCGGCGGCGATCCCTGCGGAATTTCTTTCCCGTATCCGTTACGATGAACGCAGTCGCAGTTATCGTTCCCGCGGATGCGACTATGCGGAATTGATGCTGGGGCTGATGGCGCATGGAATTCGGGTGGAAGACCAGGCGCGGGCGTTTCCTGAACTGAACCTTTGTCTGACGGAGCCGCTGACGCCGCGTCCCCATCAGCAGGCAGCCTTCTCCGCCTGGCGCAAAAACGCCTTTCGCGGTGTGGCTGCGCTGCCGACTGGCGCGGGTAAAACTATTCTTGCGGTCATGGCGATCGAATATCTTCGCCGTCCGGCTCTGGTACTGGTGCCGACCATCGATCTGCTGCAACAGTGGACCGGCGTGCTGGAGAAGTTTTTCGGTATGGAGGTCGGCATGCTGGGGGGAGGAGAGCATCGGGTGCTGCCGCTGACGGTGAGCACGTATGATTCGGCCGTGCTGCAGATGGAATTCATCGGTGACCGTTTTGGACTGCTGGTGGCGGACGAATGCCATCATCTGCCGGGGCCGGTATACCGGATGGCGGCGGCAATGGCGCTGGCGCCTTACCGGCTGGGATTATCGGCTACCCCGGAAATGGAGGAGGAGCGTAACGCTGTTATGGCGGATCTGCTCGGGCCGGTGGTCTGTCGGGTGGATATCGGCGAGCTGGAGGGGAAATACCTGTCGCCTTATCGCACAGAACGAATTGCGGTCAAACTGGATCCGGATGAAGCAGAGGAATACCGGCGTAATCGGGGGATTTATACGGATTTTTTGCGGACGAACGGTTTACAGTTCCGGAACTCAGCTGACTGGGGACGTTTTCTCGGATTGTGCGCGCGGCGGGCGGAAGGGAAGCGGGTATTGCAGGCGTTCTTCGCTCAGCGGCGGATTGCACGAGGGGGGAGGGGAAAATTTCGAATGGTCTGGAATTTGCTGCAGCGCCATGCGGGTGAGCGGGTGCTCGTATTTACGGCTGATAATTCCGCGGCCTATCAGCTGGGACGGGAATTTGCGTTGCCGGTTATCACCCATCATACCGGAGCGCGGGAGCGCAAGGAGTTCCTGGAGGGATTTCGAGAAGGGATTTATCCGGTGCTGGTGACGAGCAAGGTGCTCAACGAAGGGGTGGATGTGCCGGCAGCAGGTGTGGGGATTGTACTATCGGGAAGCGGCAGTGTGCGCGAACATGTACAGCGGTTGGGCCGGATTCTCCGTCCGGCTCCCGGCAAGGAGCAGGCGGTGTTGTATGAATTAATCAGTGCCGGAACTTCGGAGGAAGGCGTGAGTGAACGGGGCCGGGATCAGCGCGCGTATCGGCGGAAGGAAGGGGAGAGAAGATGCTGACCCGCCCATACATTCACTTCCGGAGGCGTTCCGGGAAAATTTATCCGGTTTTTCTGAATCTGGAGGACGCCCGGCTTACAGCATTGGCGGAAGATCTGCTGCATTTGTACCGAAGCGGAGCCGAGGAGCGGCTGCGGCGTGGAGAACTGGAGGAACCGGTCGAGGCGTTGTGTCGCGGCAGCGGCATGACGGAGGTGGCGGAAGCGCTGACGAAACTGGTGGAGGATCGTTGTCTTTTTCATCCGGCGCGCGAACTGGACTATCCTACGGTGCGACGTCAGCTGCTGATGCAGAGCGCTGCATTGCTGTGGCATGAAGGATCTGCGGAAGAGTATCAGCGCGCCTGGCGGGCGGCACCGGCTGCAGCGGTATTTGCCGGCGACGATCTGTACGGAGATCTGCCGGAGAATGAAATCCTGGGAGGTTTTCGGGACCTTACGGCGCGGGAATTGCTGGAGCGGTATAATCTGGCTCAGGTGCAGGGATTGCTGATGCGGGCGCAGCGGCTGAAGCTGCGGGTGTCGGATCCGGAAACGGGGGAATTGCGGCGATTTTTTAAATACTTGAAATTTTTCCGGCTGCTTTCGGAGATCCGTCGGGTGGACTCGGAGACGCTGGAGCTGGAAATCAGCGGACCGTTTGCGATTTTTGCGAACAGTCGCAAATATGCCTTGCAGCTGGCAGGTTTTTTCCCGGCGGTGGTGCTTCTGAAAAAATGGAAGCTGAGTGCGGACATCTGCTGGAATGAAGGGCGGGAAGAGTGGCGTCTTGTACTGGATGAGAGTTGCGGTCTGCGGTCGCACTACCGGAATTTTTCCAGTTATGTGCCGGAGGAAATCTCCCTGTTTCACCGGCACTTCCGGGAAAAGGTCCGAAGTTGGCAGGTGGCGGGGGAGACACCGTTTCTTGACGGGCCGGAAGGTCGGGTATTCTTCCCGGATTTATGTTTCCGACGGAAGCCGGATGGACCGGCGGTGTATCTGGAGCTCTTTCACCGGTGGCACCGGACGGAGCTGGAACGGCGTCTGGCGTTCCTGGCCGCCCAGCCGGAAATCCCCCTGTTGATCGGAGTGGATCGTGTATTGGCCGATGAGACCACCTGGCGTCGATGGGAAGAGCAATATCCGAAACTGGTGCAGCGGATGTTTCAGTTCCGGGACTTTCCGGGCGTGGACCGGGTCCGGCGGCTGCTGGATACCAATTTCCCGGAGGCGATGGAGCTGCCCGCTCGTTAAGGTGGCAAAAAAAACGCCCGGCCGAAAACGGTCGGGCGTAGCGGAATCTGATTCGCTTACGGCAGCGGAAATGCCGCCAGTTTTTTCGTTTCAGTGCCGACGATCACCCGGTTTTCTCCGGCGGTGATGACCGTGGGCGTGCCGTTGAGTTCTGCCTGTGCGATGATTTTACCCGATGCCTCCAGAATCAGAAGCGTTCCGGGACAGCCGACGGCAATGCGAACGCCCTTGGGGGTCGAAATCGCAGTCATGACAGTCGGGGCGCCCGGCAGGCGGGTGATCCATTGGGGTTGAAGCTGGGCGTCGAAGGCAATGACGCATTCCCGCCGATATGCGAGCAGAATTTCCTGGACACCGTCGCCATTGAGATCGCAGACGACGAGGGCACGACTGTTGCTGCCGGTAAGCGCATTGAGACCGTAACGCGGACTGGCGGCGACGAGGCCCGGGCCGAGTTCGGCGTCCGCGATGGTTTTTCCGGAACGATCCCAGAGCATCAGCCGGTTCTGAGAACCGTTGAAGGCGCCGAGCAGCCGGACCGGCCCATCCGGATGCAGCCGGACCGGAATGGTCGGAAATCTGCCGATGGAACTGAAGCCGAACGAGCCCATGTTCGTACCGTCATGAGCCTGGTACATGCCCCGGAACTGCTGCTGGAGCTTTCCCTGCTCGTCAGCAAAGATGACGTAGGAGTTCGGACTGCCCCCCATCTGGCGCGAGCCAAGCACCTCGGCCGGTTTTCCTTCGGCGGCGGGAAGGGCGGCAAGATCGGTGACCGCTCCCCAGGTTTGCCAGAAACGGCCCCGCAGTTTGCCCTGCGCATCAAGCACTTCAACGGTTCCGGCGCTGCCGACGAAAAGTAATTCCTCGCCCGGAGTCAGTTCCGCCACGGTTAATACATAAATGCCGGGCAGGGCGCTCTTGAACCAGTAATACTTGGCGCTGTCCACCAGTTCCCGGGCCATTTCCGAGGTGAATTCCCAATGGATTTGGCCGTTGAGCGAACAGGCGAGGAGTTTTTCATTGCGGCAGCCGATCAGCAGCAGTTTTGCCTTCGGCCACCAGCAGAGGGCGCCGACCGTGTCCGGCGCAGGTATGCTCAGGAGCTTTTTGCCGGAGAAATCATAGAGCTCCACTGCTTTGCCGGCGGAAACGGCAACCAGATTCCGGTCGCCGTCGCGAATGTCAATCACACATCCGGCGGCGCCGGGCAGGGCGGTTTGCCAGCTTGCCTGGAGGGTGGGGGCATGAATCCGCATTTTTTCGGGGAGTTTTTTAGCCGCCAGAATGCGGTTGACTTCTGCCGTAAGTTCATCGGGGGAAAACAGCCGAAAGTCTGGAACTTGAGTTTCGCTGATTTTGCCGTTCGGCTCCTGAATGACCAGTTTTCCGGAGGCGGTGTCATAATCGAAGACCACCGGTTCGTTGCGCCGGAACAGACCGGGAACTTCCGCCACCCGGAAGCCGAAAAGATGATCCGTTTCGGCCAGCAGAAAACCGCCGTTCTTTTCCGGAATCAGCAGGGCCGGTTCGGGGAGCAACATCGCTGTTTTTCCGTCCAGTTCGGCGGCGGAAGAGCGTGCGGCATCCGGTACACCGCGCCGCAAAACAGTAGCAAATTCAATCGCTTTTCCGGCTTTGCCCGGTTCTTCCCGGGAAAAGCACATGGCTTGACCGGAGGACCCGTTCTGGGCGCTGACTGTGTTTTGCGTCGGCAGTGCCGGGGAGGTGGTGGCCAGTACATAGCCGCCGGCATCCGGATTGAAGCCCGGTGCGGTGCCGGAAATACCGAGTACGGTCAGATAGGCGGAGTCACTGCCTTGGGGGGTGGAAAGAATTTCAAATTCCACCAGATGCTTTCCGGCAGCGAGTTCACCGTCCCACAGCTTCACCTGCTGGACCCGGTATCCGGGAGTCAGATGGTTGATTTCCGGAACCGCGATTTTTCCGTCCAGATAGATGCGGACCTTGCCGCGCAGAGAATTGTGGCCGATGAGATAGGCGTAGAGCTGCAGCTTTTCCGATTGCTTCAATTCAAACGGAACGGAGATTTTGTCCCCGACCCGGAGTCCGGAGAATCCGGCACAGTTAAGGAATCCGGAGAAATACTTGGTGGGATGATCCACCCGCGCGAGCAGTTCCGCGCTGTCGATGCTGACCGGCACCTGAGGCGACGGCGAAGGAATCCGGCTCTGGCCGTGCAGTGCGAAGTCCCCCGCTGGCGTGATGGTCACGCGGCTGCCGGAGAGGCTTTCCCAGTTGTTTTCGATAAGCGTGCTCTGGTTGTCGGTACGCGGCACGACACGATCGACGGCGAGCAGAAAACGGTTGTCGCGCAGAATCAGAGTGCGGGTCCAGTCGTGATCATTGAAGTCCGGAATGAACCCCTGAATAAAGGCAGTGGCTCCAGTCTTTCCCTGCTGGGCAATTTTCGTGTAGAAGCTCTTGCGACCGGTGGCGATACCGTTGCGATAAAGGTGGAGCTGGTTATGATAACCGCGCAGCACCGGAGCGCCGTTCAGGCGGAAACTGGCGATGTTGAAATTGTGGAAGGGATTGCGACCGCCGGTTTCATATTTTGTGTCCAGCAGCAGAAAATCACCGGTGCCGTTCCGGTTCTGCCGGTAAGTGACCAGCTCGACGACATCTTCCGGTTTTACCTCCGGCGGGAGGAATGGATATTTCATATCTGCGGCGTTGAATGCCGGATGAACGAAGGCACCGGTCATTTTCTGCAAACTGTCGTTTTGACAGGCTTTTTTCGGCCAGTAGGATTGGCCGAGACGGAAGGTGCGATCCGATTCCGGGACCTTGAGGGCCAGCAGTTGCACGAACGCCTGATCGTCAAGCAGATACGCCAGCTGTCCCAGATAACTCGGACCGGCATAAGCCAGCGCCCAGTCACCGGGGGCGAGATCGCTGTGCATCAGAAGCGTTTCTCCGTAAACGCGGATGGCCGGATTGTTTTCATAACGGCGTCCACCGGACAACGTGGCATAAGTGATGATCGGTTCGGTGAAGGTGCTGTACCACATCATGGTACCGATATTCAATGCCGCTGACCGTTCCAGCGGAGCGAAAATATTGGCGATGCAGCGCAGTCCTTCCTCGCTGTCCCGGCAGGGATAGTAGCGATGGAAATAATCCGCCACCACGTACACACTGAGCGCTTCCCAGAGATAATGGCGATCACCCAGACGCTGATGCGGTTCCTGCGCGTTGAAAATGTGATAGCCGCCCTGATAACCGAATGTGCGCCAGAAGTTGAGCTGATCATAGAACTTTTTCGTAACTGCGACACGCTGTTCCTGGGTAAAGAAGGGGCTTTCTTCGACCATATCCCAGTACAGCATCATGCGGATGGAGCGGTAGTGATAAGGTTTGACGAGCGGATCACGGGCGTCGTCGTAATCCTCATCATCTTTGCGGAGCTGCTCGACCGTTTCCGGAGAGGGGAAGGCCAGACGCAGGAATTCTTTGGCGTATTTTTCTTCACCGGTCATGTAGAGCAGTGCGAGATTTTTACTGATCCGGTTCCAGCCGAACGTGCTGTCCCAGACCGGGACGGAGTAGGCGTTTTCCGGAATCCGGGTCCCGGCGGGGAGTTGAATGTCCGCCAGATAGCCGAGGGTCAAATCTTTTCCTTCCGGCTGCGCGGCAATTCGATCTGCCAGTTTTTTCACCGCAGCCGCAGTGCCCGCATCGTCGCTGCCGCCGGCGGCGATGACGTTGAACTTGTCGCCGAAGGGATTATGAATACTGCGGACTACGTAACCGCCCACGCCGGGATAACGGGCGTCAAGGATTACTTGATGACGCATGTACAGTTTTTCGAGCGCCTGATTGGTGTCGCGAGAACCGATCATGACAAGATGGCGATCCAGCGAGGAAAGGTCGCGCAGGGAGCGGTCGTCCAGTACCGGCAGTTCGATGCCGGTTTTATTCCGGATGGCCGCGTTGAGCTGTCGGGCCAGCTGGCGGTCGGCGGGACGTTCGGAAACGACGATGGCGGCTGCCGGAGCGCCGTTCCGGACCAGGGCGGTGTCAATACACATGTCACGCGGAGTAATTTCCAGCGCGTTGAAATCAAAGCGGGGATCCCCCCGGGGAGCGGGAATGGGCGTCGGGGAGCTTTGCAGCAGAAAATCGTCCAGCATGACCGCCCCGGTCGGTTTGCGTCCGGAGTAGATGTAAATCCTGCCGACCGTGGCGTTCGGCGGCGCCTGAAGTTCGGTGGAGAAGGTAGCGTAATGCCGGTCGTCCGGCGCGGACAGTGCGATGCTGGCGTTCAGCGGGCGTTCGTTAGGACGGAAAAAAGTGATTTGCAGAAAGAAGGTGGATTTTTCCGTCCCGGACGGCAGTTTGGCCCGGACGGTGGCCCGATAGTATTCGCCGGGTTTGAACGCGAATTTCCGGCAGATGCCGATTTCTCCGTCGTCGGTGACGTCGCGCAATTGCACGGCACGTCCGGAATTTTCGGGGATGAGTTCAATGGTGCCGCCCCTGGCCCATTGCTGATAGTATTCCCATCCGGCGGGCACGTTATGGGGGGCGACAGGGGCTCCTTGATCAAAGTTGTCCTTGACCAGCGTGGTGACGGAAGACTCGGCGAGTGCTTCCGACCAGGCTGCGGTCAGGAGCGCGGCGGCGAACAGAAATCGTTTCATTCAGTCTGTCCTTTCTCGTTTCGTTGTCAAAGAGGCAATGAGATGGAAGAGAGTTTACAACTGAAAAAATGAATGTCAAGAGTTCCGGCTGAATGGAACACTTTGTAAGTTTTTTTCATGATCCCATTCTGGAATGGAAAAAACTGTGTTGGAACTGTG
This sequence comes from uncultured Victivallaceae bacterium, assembly GCA_944389925.1. GTDB lineage: Bacteria > Verrucomicrobiota > Lentisphaeria > Victivallales > Victivallaceae > CALXOD01. The sequence goes on from CALXOD010000068.1 coordinate 61,151, forward strand.
GAAAAAGAGGACGGCCGCGATATATTTAACGGACATGAACGGAATGGAATCATACGGACGAGTCCGTTAAAAATTCAGAATGAAAGGGAAAACGGTATGAGACTCAGCATTCGACCGGTCAGCTCTCTGGAAAAAGTGTTTCTGGATGAAGAGTTGCGTGCTGCTGCTCTGCATCGCGGCAGTGCGGCGCGGGGGGAAGTGTATTCGTTTCAGGTCGCAGTGCGCAGTGAGCGCGTGGATGGAGTCGTTACCGGATGTGGCTTGGAAGTTGCCGCGTCAGGAGAACTGCCGGTGGAGGTGCGGGAGGTGGTGTCCGTGCCCAATCGGGTGCCGTTGCTGCAGGATGATCCGTACATGTTGCGCGACCGTCCCGGACTTTATCCTGATGCGCTGCGGCCGTTGCGTGACCGTTTCTGGCGGTTGCCCGGAGATCAGTGGCGTGCATTGTGGGTGACGGTACGGGTGCCGGAGGACTGCAGGCCGGGGATGTACGACGTGAAGATCACGTTGTCCGATGCCGGTATGGACCAGCAGACCATGGGGAGCGGCAAGGATGCGGTCGAGACGGTATTTCAGCTGGAGGTTCTGCCGTTTGTTTTGCCGGAACAGACGCTGCTGCGGTACGAATGGTTTCATGTGGATTGCCTGGCCACCTGTTACAATGTGCCGTGCTGGAGTGAAAAGCATTGGGAAATCATTGAAAATTTTGTACGCTGCGGTGCCGCTCACGGTTTGAACGTGCTGCTGACCCCCTTGTGGACGCCGCCGCTGGATACGGCGATCGGGCGGGAACGGCCCACTACCCAGTTGCTGCGGATCACCAGAAACGGCAACCGTTATACATTTGATTTTTCTCTGCTGGAACGTTATATTGAACTCGGGAAGCGGTGTGGAATCACCCATTTCGCCATGTCTCACGCCTTTACCCAGTGGGGCGCGAAGGCAACACCGAAGATTGTTGCCGTTGTCGATGGCGTGGAAAAACGGATTTTCGGCTGGGATGTAGCCTCTGATGATCCGTCGTATGCTGATTTTCTCCGGCAACTGATGCCGGAACTGCTGGCGTTTTTCCGGAAACGGGGATTGGAAAAGAACATTTTCTTCTCAGTTTCCGACGAACCGAGCGAAGAGAATATCGAAAGTTATTCCAAGGCTTCGGCACTGTTGAATTCCCTGATCGAGGGGGCCCCGACGGTGGAGGTGCTTTCCAGTTTTGAATTTTACAAGCGCGGCCTGGTCCGGCGACCGGTTCCGGCAAACAATCATATTGAGCCTTTTGTCGGGCAGGTATCCGAACTCTGGACCTATTACTGCGTGGGGCAGGAGAAGCTGGTGCCGAATCGCTTCTGCGCCATGCCGTCTGCCAGAAACCGGATTATGGGGGTGATGTTCTACTGTTATGATATCGTCGGTTTCCTGCAGTGGGGCTTCAATTTCTATTATTCACAGTATTCCCTGTATCCGGTAGATCCCTGGAATGAGACCAATGCCGGAAACTGGGTGCCCGCCGGTGATCCCTTCATCGTCTATCCGGGGCCGGACGGGGTGCCGTATGATTCGCTGCGGCACGAGGTCTTTTTCGAAGCCATTCAGGATCTTCGGGCACTTCGGGCGCTGGAGCGAAAGATCGGCCGGGAAGCAGTGCTGGCACTGCTGCACGAGGGGCTGGATTACCGTCTTTCGATGACGGATTATCCCCGGAGCGCCGATTGGCTTCTGGGGGTGCGCGAACGGATCAACCGGGCGCTGGCGGAGTAAGTTAAAGAAGACAAACCGGGTACAGTCGGTATTCGTGGATAAATTTTAATCGCGGAAAGGACGGAATTTCTTTTGCAATGATGATGGATGTGGTGATTTGCGGATTCGGACAGATCGGCCGGATGTTGTTCCGGCATTGGGCCGGTTCTGAATTGTTCCGGGTGGTGGGCGTGATTGACGCCGATCCGGAGTTGGCGGGCCGGGAGGTGGATGCCCTGGCCGGAGTGGAAACCGGGTGTGATTTGAAAGTGGTTTCCGCGGTGAAGGATTGTGTACGGGGGCAAGTGGCGGTCGTGACCACCGTCTCCGCTGCGGAGGCGGCTGCCCCCGTGATTCTGGAGCTGGCGGCGGCGGGCATGTCAGTGGTGACGACCTGCGAGGAACTCTCCTGGCCGTACCGGAGGCATCCGGAGCTTGCCCGGTGCCTGGATGGGGCTGCCCGTGAGGCGGGAGTAGCGATTCTGGCTACGGGGATCAATCCGGGATTTTTGATGGACCTGGTGCCGGTGATGCTGTCGGCGGCGAGTTCGCGCATTGAACACGTGCTGGTTGAACGTATTCAGGATGCGTCGCCGCGCCGAATGCAGTTTCAGCGGAAAATCGGTGCGGGGCTGACGCCGGAGGAGTTTCGGGCGCGGGAGGCGGCGGGGACTCTGCGCCACGTCGGGTTGCCGGAATCGGTGGATTTCATCGCTTCGGCCCTGGGGTGGGATCTCGCTGAGGTGACGGAGGAACTGCAACCGGTAATGGCGGAGTGTGATGTGAATATTCCCGGTGCCATTCCGGTGCGTGCCGGCGAGGCGCGCGGAGTGCGTCAGATCGGACGGGGGATTGCCGCAGACGGGCGGACGGTGATTACGCTGGAATTCGTCGCTGCGATCGGCGAGCCGGAGCCCTGCGACCGGGTAACGATCCGCGGCGTTCCGGCCATTGAGAGTACGATTCGTGGAGGGGTGAACGGAGATCAGGGGACCTGTGCCATGGTCAGCGCCACGGTGCGGCGCCTGGGACGAGGTGGTTTCACCGGTTTCATGACCATGCTGGATCTGCCGCCGGCGGGCGGCTGCGGAGCTTGAAATGAAAGCGCCGCTGACGGTCTGCACCCGGTACGACGAACTCGGTGCTTCCAGCCGATTGCGGTATTATGCTTATCGGGCCGCGCTGGAGGAGGGGGGCTTCGCGGTGCGGATGCTGCCGTTTTTCGGGCGCACCTATCTGGAGCGGTTGTACCGTGACGGCGAAAAATCCCGGTGGCTGGCGGCGGCGGCGCTGCTGCGACGTCTGGCGGCGTTGCCGGGATTGCCGGAGCGGCTGTTGATCGAATACGAATTGTTGCCGTCGCTTCCGACGGGCGTGGAACAGGCGGTATTGCGGCATCATCGTTATGTGTTGAATTTCGATGACAATGTCTGGGAAAAATATGCGGGTACCCGGCTGGAGGGGAAATATGACCGGCTGGTGGCCGGGGCGGCGGGCGTGATTGTCGCCAACGATTTTCTGGCGGAAAAAGTCGTCCCGTTGAACGCCAACTGCATAAAAATTCCCACTGTGGTCGAGCTTGCCGAGTATCGGAAAGACGTGCCGAAACGTTCGCGTTTTACCGTGGTCTGGGCGGGGACGCCGGTCACTTATCGATATCTGGAGCTTTTCTCGGAAACATTACAGGCGATGGCCTCCGTGGTGGATTTCGAATTGCTGGTGCTGGCAAGGAAGGAGCTGGAACCGCGGCGTATTCCCGGGGTTTCGATGGTGTTTGAGGACTGGTCGGCGGAGCGGGAGGCAACAGTGATTGCTTCCGCTCACGTGGGAATCATGCCGTTGACCGACGATGCGTTTTCGCGGGGGAAGTCGGCGTATAAAATCATCCAGTATCTCGCGGCCGGGCTGCCCGTGATCGCAAGTCCGGTGGGAGAAAACGTCCGGGTGGTGACACCGGAGTGCGGTTTCCTGGCGACGACACCGGAGGAATGGAGATCCGCTTTGAAAGTATTGGCGGACTCGGAACGCCGGGAAGCGCTGGTGCACGGTGCGGCAAGGCGTGCCGAGGCATTTTCGCTGGAAAAATACCGCCCGATTCTCGTGGATTTCCTACATCAGCGCTGCGGCTTCTGACCGAAAAAGAAGCTCCTCCGTTGCGATCCGGTACACAGGGGATGGTATTTGCCGCTTCCGGAACAACAATCCATGGAAAAAAAGTCTTCGCTCCCTTTCATAACAGCGGTTCCGGGTGTACATTACCATGCAATATTTCTTTAGATACCAAAGCGATTTTCCAAGGAAAGGCTGGAATTCATGAACGAACGGATTGAAATTTCTCCGTTGCCGCAGTGGCGCGATGCCCGGGGCGAAGGAGTGAAACGCCAGATTCAGAACTTTTTCGGAGTGGCCGTCGATCAGGTATGGACCCGGGATGTCTATACCGTCTCCGCCGATCTCGGGCCGGAGGATATGACCCGCATTGCCGGACTGCTGGTCAATCCGGTGCTCCAATGCTGGCGGGTCGGCAGCAGCCGTTCGGAAAACTTCGCGGAACTGCCGCAATGTGATTTTCTGGTGGCCGTCGGCTTCCGGCCGGGCGTGACCGACAATGTGGGGCGTTCTGCCCGCGCCGCGATCGGCGACATCATCGGACGGCGGCTGCGTGACGAGGAGCAGGTATTCAGTTCGGTGGAATATCTGTTGTACGGCCGGGAACTGACCCGTGAAGTGGTCGAAAAAATCGCCCGGAAGCTGCTGGCCAATGAATTGATCCAGTCCGTCCGGATTCTTACCGGAGCGGAAGCCGCGCAGGGGATTCCGGAAAACCTGCCGCTGGTGACCGGTACGTCCGGCGGCCGGGTGCGGGAATACAATCTTGAAGTGTCCGATGAAGAGTTGCTGGAAATCAGCCGGAAAGGCATTCTGGCGCTGACTCTGGAGGAGATGAAGGCGATTCAGAACTATTTCCGGCATGCCACCGGCCGGGAGGCGTACGGACTCTCAGCCAACCCGACCGATGTGGAGCTGGAAGTGCTCGCCCAGACCTGGAGCGAACACTGCAAGCATAAGATTTTCGCCGCGATCATCGATTATGTCAACGAAGAAGACGGGACTACTCTGACGGTGGATTCCTGTTATAAAACTTTTATTAAAAAGAGCACCAATGAAATCGGTAAAGAAGTCGATTTTCTGGTGTCGGTCTTCCACGATAATGCCGGGGTGATCACGTTTAATGATAAAGTGGATCTGGTGTACAAGGTGGAAACCCACAACAGTCCCTCCGCGCTTGATCCCTACGGCGGTGCCATGACCGGTATCGTCGGTGTCAACCGCGACCCCCTTGGCACCGGCCAGGGCGCGGATCTGCTGATCAACGTCTGGGGGTATTGCCTGGGATCACCGTTTACCGAAGACAAGGACGTGCCGGAAGGGCTGCTGCATCCCCGGCGGTTGCGGGACGGCGTGCACAAAGGCGTCATCGACGGCGGCAACCAGAGCGGCATTCCCTACGGTAACGGCTGGGAGTATTTTGACGAGCGTTATATCGGCAAACCATTGGTTTACTGCGGCACGGTCGGCACCCTGCCGAAAACCGTGGCCGGTGTCAAGGGCTATGAGAAATCAATCCGCCCCGGCGACCTGATCGTCATGGGCGGTGGCCGCATTGGCAAGGACGGCATTCACGGAGCAACCTTCTCCAGCGAAGAGCTGCACAAGGATAGTCCGGTGCAGGCCGTGCAGATCGGCGACCCGATCACACAGAAGAAACTCAGCGACTTCATCTACGAGGCGCGGCAGCGCGGACTGTACCGGTTCATCACCGACAACGGCGCGGGCGGGCTTTCCTCCAGCGTCGGGGAAATGGCCGAATTATGTGGCGGGTGCCGGATGGACCTCGGCAAGGCTCCGCTCAAATATGCGGGACTTGATCCCTGGGAAATCCTTGTTTCCGAAGCGCAGGAACGGATGAGTTTCGCGGTGCCGCCGGAACACATCGAGGAATTCCGGCAGCTGGCTGCTGACCGTGACGTGGAAGTAAGCGTACTGGGCGAGTTCACCGACGACGGTAAATTCCATATGGAATACAACGGGAAGACCGTCGCGTTGCTGGATATCAGTTTTATGCACGATGGTTTGCCGCGTCTCCGGCTCAATGCCCGGTGGAAGGCCCCAGTCTTTCCGGAACCGGAATTTGCCGGGCGGGATGTTGCCGCCGATTTGACCGCAATGGTGGGCCGGCTCAACATTTGTTCCGACGAATTCAAGGCACGGCAGTATGACCACGAAGTCAAGGGGCTCAGCGTGACCAAGCCCTTTGTCGGCAAATGCCGGGACGTGGCGGCGGACGCGACGGTGACCATGATCGAGCCGCTGAGTACCGAAGGGGTGATTCTGTCGAGCGGTATTCTGCCGCGTTACAGCGACATCGACACCTATCACATGGCTGCGTCGATTACGGACCTGGCGATTCGCCGGATCATTGCCGTGGGCGGTGAACTCGGTCATATCGCCGGGCTGGACAACTTCTGCTGGCCGGATCCGGTGCAGAGCGAAAAGACTCCGGACGGAGAATACAAGTTGGCCCAGCTGGTGCGGGCCAACCAGGGACTTTATGATTATACCAAAGCCTTCCGGGTTCCGCTGATTTCCGGCAAAGATTCGATGAAGAACGACAGTACCCGCGGCGGCCGCAAGATTTCAATTCCGCCGACAGTGCTCTTCAGCGCCATTGCCAAAATGAAGGACGTACGTAAAGCGCTGACGCTTGATTTCAAGCGTCCGGGCGAGTGGATTTATGTGATCGGCAAGACGTTTGCCGAACTCGGCGGATCCGAATTCTATGCCATGCTGGGCGCGGTGGGGAACCGGGTGCCGCGGGTCGATGCTGCCGGTGCCGTGGCGATTTACGAAAAGGTTGCCGCTGCGACGCAGGCCGAACTGGTGGATGCTCTCCATACGCCTGCTCTCGGCGGGCTCGGCATCGCTTTTGCCAGGATGGCGATGGCAGGCCGGCTGGGGGCCGATATTGATCCGGAAAAAGTACCGCAGGACGGCAACCTCCGTTTGGAAGAGCTGCTTTTCTCCGAGTCGAACAGCCGTTTTGTGGCGGCAGTCGCTCCGGAACATGCGACAGAATTTGAAAGAATGCTCTCCGGAGTGCCTTTTGCCCGGGTCGGGGTGGTAACTGCCGAACCGGTATTGAAGATCGGTTCCGTTCAGGTGCCGGTGGCGGCGCTGCTGGAGTCCTACAAAGGGACGCTGGATCAGATTTGAACCTTTCTGAACAAAGCTGTCAGGAGACCGCGGCAGTGGGAAGAGCTGGTGGTTTGACGCCGCTTTATCCCGCTGATGCGGTGATTATGGCGCCGCTTTCCGGTTATACGGACGTGCCGTATCGTCGTTCGATGCGGCGGCATGGTTGTCGTTTTGCTTTTACGGAAATGGTGGATGCTGCTTCGCTGGCTTATGCGAGAAAGCGTTCAGAAGGATTGTTGCGGCGTGATGCGGCTGAGGAGTTTCTCGGCGTGCAGCTGGTCGGGGGCGATCCTGAACAGTTACGGGTGGCCCTTGATGTACTCAATGAGTATGATTTCGATGTGCTGGATTTCAATCTCGGCTGTCCGGTGCCGAAAGTGGCTCGAAAGGGAGCGGGGGCGGCACTCGGACGAAATGTGGAGCGTGCTTTAGCTTTGTTTGCTCTGTTCCGGGAACGGAGCCGGCATGTCCTTTCTGCAAAAATCCGGATTCTTTCCGAAACCGATCCTGCTCCGACGATGGCTCTGGTACGCGGTCTGTACGAACTTGGAGCTCGGGCAGTGACGATTCACGGGCGGATCAAAGAGGCCTTTTATTCGGGGCCGGTTCACTATGAGATCATTCGTGCCGTCAGAGAGTCTGTTCCGGTGCAGATCGTTGGTAACGGCGGAATTATGAATGCGGATTCAGCTGAACAAATGCGGCGTGAAAGCGGTTGCGGTCCGATTATGGTCGCCCGTGGTGCAATGGGGAATCCGTGGCTGTTTCGGGAATTGAGCGCAGGTGCGGCATTTACGCCACCCACCGTGACGGAGCTGCTGGCGGAAGTGGAACGGCATGTGCTGGAGATGACGCAGGAATACGGAGAAATCGTGGCTATGCGGATGGCCCGCAAGATGGTGCATGATTATCTGCGCGGCCGGGGATTTGCCGGGGAGTTCCGTTCCGGAGCGTCATTTTTAAATACCATGGAAGATTTGCGCCGTTTTCTGGCGGCGGCTCCGGCAGCACATGCGGAGAGTTACTGGGGGCAGGCGGAGAGCGGGTTGCTGCGGGAGCGATTGTTGTCCCGCGGATAAAAGTAAAATCCGGAGAAGGCGGGGACGGACGAACGATGAAAAACAGCCATTGGTTTTCGGGATTGCTGCTGATTGTATGGGTATTGACCGGAGGAATGTCAGCGGCGGGGGCAAGATTTGCCGTTTTGGCAGATGTACACGTTTCGCCGGGAAATGTCAATGAACGCCGCCTGGCTGAAGCTGTTCGGGAAATCAATGCGGGGGCATTTGATTTTGTACTGGTTCCCGGTGACTTGACCAATCAGGGGACGGAAGCAGAGCTGGACGCGGTGGGAAACGTGCTGCGACAATTGACCGTTCCTTTTTTTGCCGTACCTGGAAATCATGAAACCAACTGGTCTCCGACCGCGGGACAGGGGTGGATTCGGCGCTACGGCAGTGAACGGGTGAATGCCCGGATCGGCGATTGCCGGGTGGTAGGATTCAGTACCGGTCCGTATATGAAGATGGGGGATGGGTTTGTCCGATCCGATGATTTGAGCTGGCTGAAACAGACGCTGGCCTCGTGCGCGGGGGAAGAGGTGGTGCTGATGGCCCATTATCCTTTGACCGAAGGGGTCGGAAACTGGGCGGATTTGCAGCGGATTTTACAGAAACATCCGGTGGCGGTGGTCATCGGAGGGCACTGGCATCGGATTCGGCTTTTCAACTATCACGGGATTCCAGGGATTCTGAGCCGGGCATTGTCCCGGGGAAAGACGGTAGGATACGGCATTGTGGAACTAACGCCGGATATGGTGGTCTATCAGGAGAAAGTTCTGGGAGAACTGCCGCGGGAAGTGTTTCGGTTGGAACGGGAACGCTCGGAAAACTGGCCGGATGCCATCGCTCTGCCGCCGGAGGCGCCGTCTCCGTCCGGTGCTGCCCGTGAGGTTTGGCGGGATTCGGCTACGGTCTACACCGGAGTTGCGGTCTTGGGAGATGCCATGTTCTATGGAACATCCGACGGAAAGGTCAAGGCGGTTGATTTCCGAAAAGGGCAATTGCTCTGGGAAACTTCGGTTGGCGGGCAGGTGTATTCGACGCCCGCCTGCGCCGATGGCGTAGTGGCACTCGGTTGTGTCAACAACCGGGTGGTGGGACTGAATGCTGCGGATGGTTCTCTGCGTTGGACCGTTGATACCGATTCTCCGGTGTCGGCGGACGGCATCATGGCCGATGGGCGTTTTTTCATCGGGGATTCCTCCGGCAATTTCTACGGAATTGATGGGAAGAGCGGCCGTATTCTTTTCTGTAAAAAGGTGGCTGATGCACGATTTCAGGCACGGCCACTGGTGGCGGATGCGGTTATATACGCTCCAGCCTGGGACGGATATTTGTACGCTCTGGATGCGAAAAACGGCGAGGTGGTGTGGAAATGGACGCACGGCAAACCGAACCGGTTGTTTTCTCCGGGAAATTCCACGCCGTTATTGTCCTGCGGACGCATTTTTATTGCGACGCCGGACCGGTATTTGAATGCGATTGATGCGAAGACGGGAAAAACGCTTTTCCGGTCCAATGAATGTCTTTACCGTGAATCGATCGGACTATCCGGAGACGGTCGCATTGTTTATGGGAAAACCATGAAAGGGGAACTGGCGTTGATGGCTGCTGCATCTCCGGACGGCAAGGTGGAACAGTTGATTGCATTGGGATGGACGGGGGAACACAATCCCTGTCCGGTGCTGGAGCAGGGAGGATTGGTGTATCTTGGCTCGCGAGATGGGAAAGTGGCCCGAGTAACGGCAGTGCCGCCGTACGAGGTGCGGCAGGAAGCAGTCGGGACATCGGCGGTAAACCGTTTTACACCGCTTCCGGATGGAGGGGTGTTATTTACAGTGATAGACGGAGGAATTTTTCTCTTTCAGCCGTGAAAAAAAATATTGGACTTGATTTCCTGCTGCTTGGCTGTATAGTATGGAACCTGCTTCAGGGGCGATTAGCTCAGTTGGTTAGAGCGTCACGTTTACACCGTGAATGTCGGCGGTTCGAGTCCGTCATCGCCCACCAGATGGTATTGTAAGGGTATTTTGGACAATTTCTGTTGGAAAATTCCAAAATGCCCTTTTATTTTTCTGCTGCAAATTTTTCTTCTGCAGCACTCGGAGTGATCCAGTTATAAGCGGTACTTTTGCATATACCGAATTGTCCGCATAAGTCTTTAACAGATGTCCCATTGGCTAGAGCATTTATAAAATCTTCATAATTTTTTTGCATAATTCCTCCCAAGTAGATTACAAGTTGATTAAAATATTGTAATTGTCAAAATTATGCAAGATAAAAAATAGGCTTAACTCATATTGTTGTGAAAAATATGTTGACATTCTCTCTATGTTATGAGAGCACGTTTTTTATTTCGATAACATGATGAGATTGTAATTGGAATATTGACGAACTACATCATTACAATTACTTGTCTAATTGCCGTTTTTTGCCATTTTTGTCAAAAGTTGCATTTTATGGCTTGGTTTTTCAAAAAATAACGATATATTATGTCTTAGAATGTATGGAGGTTACTATGATTTTAAGATTTGGATTTCGCAATTTTTTATCATTTGACGAAGGAGTTGAATGCTCTTTTGAATCTGATGATGGCAAAGTTAATACGCTTCTGAATGTTAAAGGAGCAAATGGTGCCGGAAAGACAAATCTGTTAAAAGCGCTTGCTTTTTTTATGGACTTTGTAGCGAACTCATTTGGGAGTTTGAAACCAGAAGATTCGATTGGAGTTGTTCCATTTTTTGATTCTTCAAAGCCAAGTGAATTTTTTATTGAATTTACTATTGATGATATCAGTTACATCTATGAATTGATTGTATCCAAAAAAGAGATAGTAATGGAATGTCTATCAAGAAAGAGAAAGAGGTATGTTCATGTTTTTACAAGAGAGCATGATGCAATAAAAAAATGTATTACTGAATTTAAGGAACTGGAAAACTTAAAATGCAGAAAAAATGCCTCTATTATCAGCATCGCCCATCAAAATGAAATCGAATGTTTAAATCCTATCTATAATATTTTTTATCGTTGTGTTAGTAACGTGTCAATGACACATTCTACAATATCGATGTTTTTTGATTGTGCTGAAGAATATGGCAAGCAAACGCTTTCAGATATTTCTAATATTTATTACAAAGATAAAAATCGCTTTGCCGAGGTAAAAAAATTTATTGTTGAAAGTGATATTGGGATTTCTGATATAGTTCTGAAAGAAGAACAAATGGTCGATGGAAGTACCATATTTGTTCCATCATTTTGCCATGAGGTTGAAGGTAAAAAGCATTTCTTACCTTATAAATCAGAATCAAGAGGTACTCAATTTTTATATATTAATCTTTTCTTTTTCTTGTTTGCGATTAATAGACCTAACAGCTTGTTACTGTTTGATGAATTGGATATGGGATTGCACCCCCTTTTAGTAAAGAAGATAATCTCATTGTACAAACAACGCAATATACATAATTGCGGTCAGATAATTTTTACGACACATAACACGACTATTTTAGATGAATTAAAATCTGATGAGACATTTTTGTTAAATAAAGAGAATAATGAAAGCTATGGATATCTCATCAGCGAGTGCTCGTCGGCGATAATAAGAAAAGATAGAAATATCAGAACACCATATGAACAAGGGCGAATCGGAGGTGTTCCTAAGTTATGAGAAAAAATAAGAAGATAGAAAATAGAAAAACTCAAGCATTTCTTAATACATTACCTCAAATTAGTTTGGAAGATGATAACGACAAATTAACAGAAAGATGCAAGTTTAATTTTCACTATCTAAATGCTAATCCTCCTGCGGTAGATATTTCTGGACATGGAGATGACCTTATCGAAAAGGTAAAATTGTTTTCAGAACACAGTTTGTCTTACTGGGAGAATGAACGGCATCAAGGTTCAAAAGCAGGACACTATTTGGAGTATTATCCTTCATTTCCCCTAGAAAACAAAACCGAATATCTATATCCTAAACATGTGCCAGCTGATGTGCGTTGGGGACGTTTTGTTCTTTCTGGTAAACAAAGGCTTGTAGGTTTTGTTGTTCCTGAAGAAAAACATGATCAGTATCATTCAAAAACTGGATTTAGATTTGATAAAAATACTTTCTATTGTGTTTTTATCGATTTGGAACACAAGTTTTGGCTTATGGATAAACGCTAATGTCAATAAATATCTGTCTTACTGTCGTTCTTGTAATTATAACCTATATCGGAACCTAAACTCTAATGTTCAATCTGGTCTGTCTGGTCAGATTGAGCATTTTTAAAAATGTCGTCGGTGCGACTGTTTTCTGGAGCGGTTTTCATTTTATCAGAATTAACAGTCATTTACTTTTAGGTAAAAGCCGTTCTCTATTTTGATTTTTATACTTTTTGAGATTTTTTCCGAAGAAACGGCACAGTTCTGCAAGATTGCATTGTCAGCAACTGTTTTGAGATTGCGAGAACTATTCTGAAGAATTAAAGTAACGCCCACCATTTTCAAAATTCTCCACCGACCGGTATTCTGGTCGTTTTTTTCGTTTTGGGGGTAAGTTTGAGCTCAACTCACGTTTTGCCCGAAAGCGGAGAATCTCCACTTTTCTCTTATGAAGGTGTGTTTTCAGATAATGTTCGGAAAATTGCGCACATTTTAATTTGGTAATGCGATCAGTCGTATTCATTAGATGAGAACCTTTGCCTGAATTTGAATGGATTTCGCGGATATTTTTTCGAAAAGATGAATTGCCGCCCTTTGGAGATTTGAAAAATTCGCCGTTTTGAGGTGAAGAGAAAATTTCTGCAAGGTCTCAACATCGCCTACCAATTGAATCCGTGCTGCTCGAATAGGTGTGGAAAAAGGAAGATCGGGAAGTAAGGAATCAGTCTTCCCTTAAAAGTTTTTTTCTTCTCGTATCTGGCTTTTGCATAATCGACTTTTTTACTTTATCTCTCTTTTTCGGTAAACTCTAAATCTTAAAAAGGGGAAGCTGGCTCTTTGATCGTTGTAACTCTCTGTCTCAATGCTGAGTTATCCGGGAAGTGCTCCTGTGGATGGAGCTTTTGGGGGGTATCCGCAATTTCGCATCTGCATTTGTGTTACTGCCTTATATGTATAATTTATAATAATTTCTTTGCTAAGAGGAATACAACTTTATTATAAAACTTCTTTGCTTTAAGTAGGAACTCTGTGGCAAAACATCTTCAATGAATCATGAATTTTTTATGCATTATATTTTTTCAGTCTGCGACAGGAGTTGCGGCGGTTCTTCGAATTTAATAGATTTCTTGTGAGAAGATGATATGATTCTTGGAAAGATTGCTTGAACTGTTTTTTCTATGAATTTACTCCGTGAATCTTCCGCTTTTGAAGAGGAAAGTGGCTGATTCAGGCATTTTGCCGAAGACATCCTCTCAGTACCTTGTGGGGGGCGTCGTACAGATGAGACAACTATTCATGATATGAAGTTTTTTTGAGTATTTGCAATTGGCAGGCAAAGCGGTATAGTATTTTAGAAAATTTTTGCTTCTGTTTCGTTAGATGGTAGATTCTATTGTTTTACAGGAAACTCAATGACTTTATAAATCTGCAGAACGGAGGAATGATGTCAAATACGGAATTGGTACTCATTTCAAATGATTTGAATCTGCAAAACTCTTTCCAAACAGCAATCCATCTGATCGGTCTTTCCTGCCGAATCATAGATAATAAGGAAAGTCTTTCTGCCGACGGCCCTGATTCTGAAATTGTTTTCTTTGATCCTTAATAACCGGTTCTGTTCTTCAGATCAACTTTTTCAGTTCCGGCAAGCTTCTTCCAGCGGCTTCTGCTCTTTTTCGGTTCTGCTGACAGATGGGGGCCAGACAACGGTAGAAGGCTTTCAATATGTAATGCAGCGTTCTCTGGTGCGGAAAGAGTTGTACCGGTTGCTGAACGAATTGGGAATAAAAAACAATGCTCCGGATTCCTCTGTCTGGTACCAGACGGTTCCGCCTGCAAAAATCGATGAATTTCTGCTGCTTCTCCAAAGGCAAAGGCAGGAGATTGAGCCGGTTTACCGGAATGGAGATTTCCATTATCCGAACGTTGAGCGCTTTTTTGCGGGAGATCGGGATGATGCTTTGTTTCTTCTTCGTGATCTCGCCTCCGCAGGGGGGGCTGAGGAAGAAGGTATTCGATAAGATTCACCGCTGTCCCCAATGCCTTTCTCCACAGATTAATTTCCGGGAAACCTGTCCGCAATGCAGGGGAATTGATTTTCAAATTTCGGAAATGTATCACCATTTCCCCTGTGGCTATGTGGGCAAGGCACAGGATTTTAATGTGGCCGATTCGGAAGAGCTGCGCTGCCCGAAGTGTTCCCGCATTTTACGACATATCGGCTTGGATTATGAAAAGTTGATCCGTTCCAGTCATTGCCGCTCCTGCGGGGTGGATTTCAGCATTCCGGGGGTGCGATGTGTCTGCCTGCAGTGCCGCAAAGACTTTGAGCCACAGGAAGCCGTCATGGAAGAAATTCATATTTATTCTTATCAGCAATTACCCGAATATTCTGCGACTCTGCCGGAGCAGGAGAGAAGCGAAGGGACTGTCTCTCAAGCAACTTTTTTCTATTTGCTGGGGCAGAGTTGCAAAATGGCGCGAGAATGTGGGATTCCCCTTTCGCTGGTTTTGCTGGATGTCAGAGCACAGGAGTCGGAAAAACAAAATCAATTGCTGCAACAGTTGACCTCGGAATGTGATTCCGCAGAGGCAGTCTGGAGGGAGTCGGAAGGACTTTTGCTGGTGCTGCCGTTTGGATATTTCCGCGAAAAATCCGATTCAAATTTGCATAGCATCAAACAACACCTGGACGAGCTGCTTCTGCGACTCGGGATTCCCGTGAAACCGGAAGTCCGCTCTTTTCCTGTCCATGCGGGCACTGATGCGGCAAAACTTCTGCAGGAGTTTCTGGGAGAAATCAAGAACAGGAAAGAAAACGAGAAATGAAAAACTATTTCCTGACAACCTGCTGTTTTCTTTTGCTGTTGAGTTCCTCCTGCAGTTACCGGGCAGATCGCTTTGACGAGCATTTGATTACAGCCCAGGCCAACCATTTCAATCTTTATCGGAATCTGCCCCTGGAAATAGTGGGCTCTGGTGACGGCAGGGAAAATATCCAGAACCAGGCGCTCGTTGCCAAAATGGTTCAAGGAGAGAAACTGCCGCTGGGAGAAAATCCAGGGGCTTTTTCTGTTCTGCCTGCTCTTTTTAAACAGGCGCCTCCGCTGGTGCATATTTACCAGGAACTGCGTGGGAAAAAAGAAAAGAAGCTTTTATGTTCCGTTCCCCTGGTTCAATGGAATACACGGGAGATTCGGCAGGAAAAGAACGGAGACCGTTTTTTCAGATACTTCTTTCGTTGCGGTCGGACACCATCGTGCCCATTCTGCGGAAAAACAACTATGAACTCTATCTTTTGACCGTACACTACATGGCTCAGGATAAAACCTGGATGATTGAAGATATAAAACCTCTCACCGACAGTCCGTTTGATTCCATACAGGGCGTCTGGGATTCAAGCGGTACTTATCTGGCGTATGTGGAGGACGACCGCAAAGGTAATACTCGATTGTTTATCGACAGGCTTGACGACCCCAGTCGCGAGCTTATTTCTGAAAAGGCGATGCTGCCCTGCTTTCTGCCGGACGGGAAACTGCTTTTTGTAAAGGATTCAGGGAATTTCCGGGATTTCCGGATTTATGATCCGGAAGATGAGTCATGCCGGCCGGCGACTGATGCTGAAATCGCACAAGTACTGCGGATGATTCCGCATTCTTTATTAAAAGATTTTTATCTGCATTTCAGGAAGGATCTTCCGGGGAATCAGCTGCCTGCTTCCGTGACTCTCCGGAGTCTGTTTGAGTATGGACTCCGCAATTCTCCCCTGATTCTCCAGAGTTATTACAATCTGCTGGCCGTCCGGGCGAAACGGACTCAGAATTTATTTGATCTCGGCCCGGACTTCTTTTTAGGAGCGGACTATCTGGTGACAAGCAATATTCTTTTTGACACGCCGGATGATCCGTATTATGTAATCGGAGACCGCATCGGTAATGACAACTTCATTCGCTTTATTTCCGGTTTTTCCGTGCCGGTCTTCCCGAATCTTCCACTGCGCTGGGCGAAACGTTATTATGATGACTGGAGAATTCTGTATTATCAGGCGGAAATATTGAAGGCCGTCAATGAGTTTTCCGGACGATTGACCCGGTTGGCCTTCCAATACTGGCAGCACTGGGATAATCTGGAAAACATCCGTTATCAACTGCAGCGGAACATACGCCAGCAGGAACGTTTCCAACATCAGCTTCAAGAGGGGTACGGTACTTCCGAGCGCGTCCTCTTTGCCAGAAATCTGCAGGAGGCGCTCAAGAGCCGTCAGGAGGAAATTCTGCTGCGGCTCGTTCAGACGCAGACGGAATTGGCCTGTCTGATAGGATGCAATCCGGAAAAACCGATTCACCTGCTTCCTTCCGGAGACATTCCGGAAAAACTGGAGAGCTTGTATACTCTCCACGAGATCGACTGGTTCTTGGCACAGAGCAGAGTCAACCGGCAGGAACTCCGGCTGCTGGAAGCATTGATTCAGCAGGAGGCGGCAACCCGGGATATGGGACCGGAACAGACCCGTATTGATGCCGTGCGCCTGCAGCTTTCCTATGGTGTTGGATTTATTGACTGGCAGCGGCTGGTCGATGATTTTCTGCTTCTTGGAATAAGCCATGTGATGCCAATGCGTTTACCGGTGTTTTTCAGTTCCTATTATGAAGACTATGAAGCCAGAATTATGGCGTTGCGCATGCGGAAATATGAATTGGAAGGGGCCATGCAGGGAGAAATTGTTTCGTTATGGAGCGATTATGCCCATGAAAACAGCCGCCGCCGGCATCGTTTTTCCGAGCGGAAACCCTGCGGGAACAGGCTCGAGTTGCCGGATTGCTGCAGAATTATGGCAATCAGGATATGATGTCTCCGAATCGTGACGAAAATGAATATACCGCCGAGGTTGCCAGCCTGGAGGAACAGACCTCCGGCAGGGAAAGCGATTACGAACGATTGCGGCGCTTAAGTCAATTATATCAGGCGGCAGGGCGTTCAGATCTTTTTATACAGCGTTGCATTTCCAGTCTGGAGACAAAAAACTTGCCCGGGCAGGCGGAAAATGTGATTGAGAACAGAGGTGTTTATCTCTGGAAAGCTCTGGAGACGCTTTGCTCCAAAGAGCGGCGGAACGAATTTCTGACCCGCTGTGAACAGGAAAATATCTCATTGGTGTATTGTTATTTTTCGATGGGAAAGGACCAGCAGCCATTTCTGCAGAAATTCGAACCTGAATACAGTTATTTCATAGAAGAGTGCCGCCGCAGAAACATCCGGGTTTTTGCGCTGGCGGGTGAACAGGAGTGGCTGGATCCTGCCCAACGGGGAGATTTGAGAATTTTGCTGGACTCTTTCCTGGAGTTCAATCGCCAACGGATGGCACGTGGCAGTTACGGATTTGACGGATTTTCCCTGGACGTGGAGCCGCATTCCGTTGCCGGATGGCGCACGGGACAGCGGGATAAGCTGGTTCGAAACTATCTGGATTTGCTGAGAGAGGTGCGGAAGACGCTTGCTGACACTACGCTGCTGGATGTCGCCGTTCCCTGCAATTATGCCGGAATTCCGGTTTTGGGAAGCAGGAACGACTTTTTGAAGGAGATTGCCGATCAGGTGAATTCTCTGACATTGATGGCTTATCAGGACACCTGGCGACGGGGGGTGGATCGAGCTTCTCCGGTGCTCAACCGGAGCGATCTTGCCTGTGGATTGCGGGTTGCGGTGGAAACGCAGGCGGTTGATGAAGTTGGCGTGTCTTTTTTCGGATTAAGCCGGCAGGAATTTCGTACTGTTCTTCAAGAATGTGCCAAACGTTTTTCAAAAAATAAAAACTTCTGCGGCATGGTGATTCATGACGATGCCGGTTTTCAAAAAATGAGGTGACCCCCATGAGTATTCATTCACTGCGGGAGCAGGGCGAGGCTTTTCTGAATGCAACGCCACAGGATAATCGGAAAAAACGAAAATCCATTTTGCGAGGCTGGCTGATCACCGGGATCTTTCTGGGGATCTGTGTCGGAATTGTTCTGTATTTCATGCTGAGGCCGGAACGTTTTCCCGTCGTCTATCAGATACAGGGGAATGAACTGACTTCGCCGGCCAATGGGGAAATCCGTTTCCTGGCTCCTGCCGGAAAAATGGAAAAGGGGGCTTTGATTGCAGAGGTGCTGGTTCCGCCGGAATCCGGCGGGACGTTGCTGGAACAGGCGCATTTGCTGCAGGATCGTTTGCGGAATATACGGGAAGAGGAGCGACAGGATGCCGAACGCATTGCTGAGATGCACCAGAATGTGGAACGGTTTCTGCATGAGCAGAAAAGAACAGAAGCGGATCTGCGTCTGGCGCGTCAATCCCGCAGCCAGTGCTTGAAAATACTGGACATGCAGCAGAAACGGCGAGACAGTGCCAGACGCCTGTTTCAGTTGGAAGCCATTCGCAACAGTGAACTCAGCAACGCCGAAGAACAGTATGATATTGCCGCGGATGAATTGAAGAAAACAGAATTGGAAATACAGAAAAACGAGATTTTGCTGGCTTCTATTCAAAAAAGCCATTCTGCGGGAAACTCAGGCGATTGCAGAAGAGGAACAAGGTTCAGAACAGCGATTGAAATTGAATCGCCTTTTCCGGCAGCAGTTGGAAAAACAGCTTGCGCTTATGAAATTTGTTCCGGAGGGTATGCTGTTGCAGCTGCATGCCGGAAATGGAGGTGTCCTCTTTCCCGCCTCTTTCCGTACAGGGGACAAGGTCGTTGCGGGCGAAACTCTGGCGCGGCTGCTTTCGGAACATCACTATTCGCTGCTTGCCTATATTCCCGAACGTTTTGCCGAGAAGGTGGCGGTCAATGACAGGCTGCTGCTGCGGCTGGGGGATCGGAAATTCAGTGCCCGGATAGCCGTATTGGCTCCTGATTTGCAGCCACTCCCCAAACTTCTTCACTCGCAGACGAAACAGGCTGACGGATTATTCCGGGTTGCCAGTCTGGAATTTTCCGAACAAGCTCCCCGTTTGCTGAACGGACAGGTGGGAACGGCTGTTTTATGGTGAAAAAATGGATTTCCAGACCTTCCTTTATACCATTGAATGCTATTGCGTGGATACCCTGGCGTCAATCGGGACGTTGACCGGGGTGCTTTTGTTTTGTCCCCTGGTGCTTTATGAAGCGTTGCGTTACTGTCTTCCGGTGCCATGGATGGTCCTGCGCAGTTTCTGTGGAAAGGAGAAGGATGACCGGCGGGAGAAAGAGGCGTTTCTGAAAACCAACCCCTCCGTCAGCATCATCATCGCCGGCCGCAATGAGGCGGAAATCATCGCGACCACCTTGGACTCATTGCTTGCCTTGCCCTATCAGAATCGTGAAATTCTGGTGATTGATGACAACAGCACGGATCGAATGGAACAGGTCTGCCGGGAATATGAGAAACGTGGCCTGATCCGTTTCATCCGCAATGATGAATCGTGCGGTCGAGTGGGACGGCCCGTTGCTTCCAATATCGGTTTGTACCATGCCAAAGGCGAATTCATTATCAGTCTGGACGCGGATACTTCTTATGATCGGAATATGATTGCGGAAATGATCGGTCCCTTTTATGATCCGAAGATCGGAGTGGTCGCCGGAAATTTGAAAATCGAGAATGTGGATGATTCCATCTGGACCGTGTGCCAGTATATGGAATATTCAATTTCCATCGGTATCTGGAAACGTTGGACCAGCCAGCGTCATGTGACCTTGCAGGCATCCGGGGCATTCGGGGCATTCCGGCGGGAGGCGCTTCTGGCATTTGACGGCTGGGATCCGGAACTGGCGGAAGATGCCGATATCTCCCTGAAGATGCGCCGGGCGGGATGGGATATTGCTTTGGCTCCTTATGCGATTGCCATGACGCATGCGCCCGGGTCGCTGATGGCATTAATCCGGCAGAGGGTCCGCTGGGATAAAGGAGCGGTTCGCACCTATTTTCATAAACATCGCGATATGATGATCCCATGGAAAAGCGGCAACGTTCGTTTCTCTATTGAGCTGCTTCAGGAATTTTTCATGATTTATCTGCTGCCGCTGGTCTACTTGTTTTATACGGCGATTCTGCTGTATCTGGACTGGAAGATCTGGGTATTTGCGCAAGTGTTCTGTTATGGCGTTTATTTGTTGCTGACGGCCATTTCCCTGGGGGGCGTTCTTTATTACAGCGAGCGCCGGGAGACGGAATGGTTTTTGCTCAGTTATATTCCTTTTTTCCCGATTTATAAGGAGATTTTTCGCTGGGTCCGGATTTATGCCAATATCTGTGAAACATTTCGCTGGAAATATGAGGAAACCTACCTGCCCAAGAGTGGATATTTTAAAGCGCCATGGTAGAAAAATGAGCGGAGACCAGACAATATCCTCTATCGGGGCCATGCCTGTTTGGTAGGATGATTCGGTACGATGGGACTGATCAGGAGCCTGCCATCCGGGGGCCGGGGGGAAAGTTTGCAGAAGTGCGGGCATTTCTGGATGCCGATTCATGGGAGGAAATACTGATCCCTCCCCGTTATTGCCTTTCGCCTGCAATTGGGGGAGAGGGGGGGCTGGCATTGCTGCTGTATGGGGAGGGCGCCGTTTCCGGACGGCGATTCAGATTTCTCCGGTTCTCAGGAGTTTCCCGTCATCTGAATAGATGCTCAATCCATAGGTTTTCAGCGGCGCGAAGTGCATGTCGCTGAAGAGAAAATTCTGGAATCCGCTATGCCGGAGTTCGACCACTTCCAGCAAATCGATATTGCCATTGGAGGCATTGGCATTGGCAGGGGTGTCTCCATTCCAGATGATGCCGCCGGAGCGGGTCAGCGGATTGAGTCGTCCATCGGCAATGGCCATGACGCGAGAGGCATTGCGGATGGTGCCTATTTTCTTTGGTTTCCGGTCGAGGGTCGCGGTCAGATAACCGAAGTTGGCACCGAAATTGTTGAAACCATATGCTGATACCACCTGTGGATAGTAAACGTGTGTATATTTCGCACTGGGACAGATGATCGGACGATGGATGATTTCCGGACTGTGGGAATAGGTGGTGTCGAGTTTGCTTTGCTGGAGGCCGAGGTAGGGAAGCAGCAGTCGCCAGCCGCCACCGCTTTGATTCATGACATAACTGAAAAAGTCGTTGTTGTCCAGCCCGTACATTTGAATCGCATTTCCGTGTTGTTTCAAATTATTGCCGCATTCGATATTGCGGGCTTTGGCCCGGGCCTGATTCAGGGCGGGAAGCAGCATGGAGGCAAGGATGGCGATGATGGCGATGACCACCAGAAGTTCGATCAACGTAAAGAATTTTGCTTTCATGGTACCATTCCTTCCGGAGGATTTACGGCAGGTCAATCCAGCCGGTATAATCCGCGTTCGGCAGTGGCAGTGCCCGGCCGTCAACATGCAGATTCCGGGCCCGGTAGCAGAAGGCCCGTTTGCCGTCGCGCACCAGCAGCAATACCGCTTCGGACTCCACCTTGCCGGCACGCAACCGGGTGACGGTGGTGAAATCCGGACTGTAACGCAGAATATCCGCCACGCCTTTGCAGCTGAAATCCAGCTGTCCGGGAGCCGCCGTCGTTACGGTGGCCGCCGGAACGGACGCTCCGGCCGGGAAGGCCGCGGCAAGTGTCACGGCATTGGCCACGTCGTTGCCGGTATCGGCACTGAAGGTGACGAGCGGGGCAGGAACGAGTTTTTCCGCCACCGTGCCCGTCCAGCCGGCATAAGTGGGCGTTTCCTGGCCTTCCACGCAGGTTATATTCACCTTCTCCGCCGGCTTGAGCAACATTTTCAGATAGAGATTGGGACGTTTGGCATTGAGCGAGTACCAGGCAAGATGTTCCGGATCCAGTTGCCATTTTTCCATCGGTGCAGCCGGGAATACATAGTTGGTGACGGTTTTCCCATCCGGTGTACGGACGATCCGGGTTCGGTCGAAGATCAGGAGATAATCACGGTCGAGCCACAACACCATCCGTCGGAAATCTGCGTCGAGATTTTTCTCGTAACGATCGCTGAAGGGACCCTGGAAGGAGCCGCCGTTGAATTCTCCGACCATGACGCTGTAACGGGGATTCAGTTGTGCATCGAGCAGGGTTGCATCCTGACGTATCTGGTGGGCGCCATTGAAGTTGACCGTCGGATGACTCCAGGTGGTACGGCCGCATTCATAGGTGTTTTTGCTGCGTTCGTAGGTGGTGATTGCCGGATCGATCAGCAGATGATACCCGTCCGCGCCGAAGACGATGCTCAGGCGGCTGAGATGGCTGTGCCAGCCGCCGTAACGGCCGGCGTCAAAGCAGAAGATTTCCCGCTCGTTGCCACCGAAAACCAGCCCCGCGTCCGGAAATACATGCCGTTCCCACGGAGTCCAGTCGATCTGAAGCCTCCGGGCATGACGCCTGAGATCGGGCAGGGGCTTCCAGGCGGGAAATTCTCTGCCATAGCTGCTGTCGTTAAAGGCAAATCGGCGAGACAGGTGATTGAATTGCAATGCGTTGGCGATAATGTCCAAATTGGTCTGCAACTGCAGATCGGGACGCAGACGGCCGACCAGATAGGCGGCGATCATTTCTTCCGTCATCCAGGACTGATAACCAGTTGTGTTTTCCAAATGGCTGCCGTCCGGGCGGAACTGGCGTACGAAGCAGGCATTGAGAACTTCCGCACCTTTCTGGCGCCATTGGGCCGCGTCGGGTAGAAAATCAAGTACAATTCCGGCTTCAAGAAGAGCGGTAGCCTGAGCGATCTGCCAGTTGCTGTTGCCGGGCTTGGTGCGTTCGGCAAGCATATTGGCCTGCCGGGTCAGGTTTTCCAGCAGCCGTGCTACGAACGCGTCATCGAACGCCCGGGTGTTGCGGAAGGCGGCCAGAGCTTGAATCCAGCTGCGGATGCGCAAAGAGCAGTTCAGTACATTGTTGTTTTGCGGGTCCACGAATCGGTAATTGTGTTTTTTCCAGAAATGAAACCAGTCATCCATCAAAGCCTTGGCGCGTTCCGGATATTTTTCATCGCCGGTTTGCTGATAAGCGGTGATCAACCGTTCCAGCATGAAAAAACGGTTGAGCTGTGCCACCCATTCCTGATGGTTGCGTTGTTTGCCGAACCAGTCAATCTCCTTGAGGCCGACTTCAATCGGTTCGCTGTTATAGAAAAAAACAAAACCGTCGCAGATCTTGTCCGCCTGTTCCAGCTGATATTGCAGATTGCCTTTGTTCAGTTTCTGTTTCGTGTCCACCGGAGGACGATCGTAAGCCTGCCGCAGGGCATTGACCTTCTGGGCGAAAGCGTCCGGGGTGTCCGGTCCGATCTTTTCCGCTCCGGAGAGCGGCAGCCCGGCCGTCAGCGAAGCTGCGGCCATCCAGGCGAATGTTTTTTTCATTCTCACTCCTGTGTTTTTATAGGGGACCATTGTAAAAAATATGTTTTTTATGAAAACTCTATTTTTTTGATACACTCAGTTCTTTCGACCGTTAAAAAAAACTCACTTCCCTGGGCTTCCCGGTGCTAGGGGGCGGAGCCGGCGAGAAGGCTTTACACGCTTGACCACACTCCTGCTTCTTTTTTCAAAAAAGGCATCGGTTCCGGAGGCGGCAGAACCGCTTCTGGACGGTATGCCAGAGTTACAGGATCGCATACTTCGATCCTTGACGCTTCCGGCGGTAAATCCGCAGTTGCCCCGAAAACCGGAAATAACGGCAATTCCGCTTGCGTCGGTCCGCGGTCCGGATGGCGGATCTGCTGTAGCAGCAGTCGGGCAGCGTAAGCTCCAAACTCCCTTTTGCCCACCAGTGCGTAACCGGAAACAGGACGATTCTGCCAATGCCATACATCGGAATAACTTTCACTTTCAAGCTGCAGTACAGGCAGATCTCCGGGAACCCGGATCCCGGCACGTTGCAGGGCACGCATGGTACCATCGAAGAAACGGGCTCGGAATACCAGCAGCGCATCGGGCTTTTCCGCTGCAGACCAGAGCATGCGGATTGCTGCATCGTATTCGGTATCAGAAGCCTCTTCCGGGACGCGACAGACCAGCGGTACCCGAGGCAGGTGCGCTTCCGCCAGATACCGGGCGTGGGCGGGAAAAATCCGGGTGAATTCAAACGCTTCCCGGTTGGTTCCCAATACCGCCAGCCGACGGAATCCTCGGTTGCCCAGTTCCCGGCACAGTGCTACCCCACTGGCTTCACCGAATTCGTCCACTACGTTGAGCTGTCGGAGCGGCATGGGCCGGTTCAACAGGACATAATTCAGCTCGCGAGGCAGAGTGCTGGTGATGAATTCTTCGAAAAATTCCGCATTACCTCCATAGATCAAAACATGGCGGCAACCGCTTTCGCGCAGGTCGTCGCAGGAGGATTTTCCCAGAGTCGGAATGAACGCCAACCGATAACCGGAGCGGGCCGCCACCGCCGCGGCACCGGAGATGATTTCACTCCAGACATCGCCGCTGGAAGAACGCTGATTGTAGTCGAAGAGCATTCGGGGCAGATAAAAACCGATTTCCCGCGCCCGGTGGTCAATCATGCCGGTCTGTGGTGGCAACACCCGACAGCCGCAGCCGCGCCGGGTGACGATACGGTTTTCTCCGGTCAATTTTGCCAGGGCGCGAGTGACGGTGGATTTGGCAACGCCGTATTCCGCAGCCAGTTCCATCGTTGTCGGCAGCAGGGCACCGGGGCGAAACTCGTTCCGGTCGATGCGGTGCCGCAATGCGGCGGCGATCCGTTCTGCTTTTCCGTCAAACTTCATGCCGTCCTCAATTGTTTGCTGGTCTAATTATAATGAAAAATCAGGATAATAACAAGACTATCGCGGATTTTTTTAGAGAAAAGTCCGATCTTATCCCGATTATCAGGATAATTGCCGGAGTGTCTCCCCAATGAAGGTAACTTGAGTTTCCGGAGGCAGAAAGCGGTGGAGTTGTCGAGGAGAATATTTTCAGCTGGATGTCATTACCGGTTTGGAACAAAATAAAAATCACTGTGAAAAATAATGAGCGATGCCGGTTGACAGATTCCTCCAGGCGGATATATATTCATAATAATTGCAGATGTCCCATCACAAGAATCGCAGAAATTCACCCGAACAGCGGAGAGGCGACAATGAGAAAACAGTGGATGACGATGCTTTCTGTATGGGCGGCAGCGGTGCTGAGCAGCGCGGCCGCGGCAGATCTGGCGATCAACGGAGATTTTAAGGAGGGGGCCGGCCAGGACGGCATTCCGGTCGGGTGGACGCAAAACAAAGGAGAATGGAATAAGCCCTGGGGCCGGGCTGTGCTGGAGAACGGCATCCTGACCATCGTTTCGCCCGCCAGAGAAACACACTTGTATACCCGCTCCCGGAATTTCAAGTTTCATCCGGGAGACGAGTTCGAAGTGGAGGTGACGGCTCGTGGCAAAGGAACGTTGGAATTCGGCATTTACGCATATACGAGCAAAGGCATGTTCTGTGAGTCGACGATCGTCAAAGTGCCGCTGAGTGACAAGGAGACGGTTTTTAAACAACAGCTGCTTCCCCGCGCCGGTCGCGGCAATACGCCGGAAATGGCCCGGATTGTGGTCGGCGCGGGTCCCGGCTCCGAAGTGGTGATTACCCATATTGCCGCGCGGCTCGTGGAGAAGGCAGGCGCCGATCCCGCCGCTTTGGCGATCAACGGGGATTTCAAGGAGGGGGTTGACAAAGATGGCGTTCCGGTTCGCTGGGTACAAAACAAGGGCGAATGGAACAAGCCATGGGGAACGGTTGTGCTCAAGGACGGAGCGCTTGTCATCACCTCTGCTGGACAGCGGACGCATCTGTATACCGCAAAGCCCCGGATTGAATGTCGCCCCGATGAGGCATTTGAAATCGAAGTAACGGCCCGCGGCAAAGGAAAACTCGAATACGGCATTTATGCCTATAATAGTCAGGGGGGATTCTGCGAATCATCATCTTCTGCTGAGACACTCGGAGAGCAGGAAACAGTATACAAGGGGCGTTTTACGCCCCGCGCCGGTCGCGGCAATACGCCGGAGGAGATGAGTGTCTTCGTCGGCGTCGATGCCGGTGGTGAGGCGGTGATCAGCCGGATTGTCGCCCGGCGTCTGGAACCTGTTCCGGAGCGGAAGCTGGATGCTGCACAGGATTTCGTACTGGATGACTTTTCTTCAATCGCGAAGTGGAAGAGCAACCGGCGGGATCGTGCTCCCCGGAGCGTGACTGTGGATGGTAATCCGGCGATGCAGTTGACTCTGCCAGCGATCGTGACCGGTGCGCCGCTGCTGGATATGGACGAATCGATGCTGTTTGCTGGTCATAAGGGGATCCGGTTCCGGGTCAAGGGCGAGCCCGGCCAAAAAGTCATGTTGCCGGTGGCCGTGGCCGGAATCAGCAGCAATCAGGGCTCCTGGAGATATACGGCCTATGTGCCGGTGGAGGGGGATGCCTGGCAGACCGTTACACTGGCATGGCAGGATTTCGTGCCGCCAGGCGGCGTGGAGAATGGGGAATTTGGCGCGCCAGGGGCATTGAATGCGGGCGGGGTCGGTACGGTAATTTTCGGAGATCGATGGCAGATAGAACATTGCAATCGTCCCATTGCACCGTACACCGTAACGGTGGATGATCTGACACTGGTCAAAGAGGCCGCTGCCACTCCGCTGGAGCCATATCCGGAAAAGCCGCTGTCCGGCGTGATTGAAAAAATGAAGGCGGGGGAACCGGTATTGATTATCTGCTCCGGTGACTCCATCACCGCCGGAACGTCGGTTCAGGATGCCGATGCCAACCGCTATGG
This sequence comes from uncultured Victivallaceae bacterium, assembly GCA_944389925.1. GTDB lineage: Bacteria > Verrucomicrobiota > Lentisphaeria > Victivallales > Victivallaceae > CALXOD01. The sequence continues at coordinate 88,119 of CALXOD010000068.1, forward strand.
AGTGAAGTTGCAGGAGTATCTGCGGCAGGCTTTCCACAACGACAAAATCCAGGTGGAAGTGGTGGCTGTGGGGGGCGCGCGGACGTTTGATCTGCAGGTCTGGGCAGGGCGTGACTTTGCCGGGAAAAAACCGGATCTGGTGACGGTGCTGATTGGCTATAACGACAAGAGTGCCGCCTGGTCGCCGCGTTATTATCGTAAATCATTGGCAGCTTATATCGACAAGGTGAAATCGATCACCGGCGGCAGTCCGGCATTTCTGTTGTTTGCGACGATTCCGGGGCGGGGCGTGCGTTATACGATGATGGATGATTTTGCCGATGAAGTACGTCAACTGGGGCAGGAACGCGGGATTGCGGTCTATGACTTGGCTGCGGATTTCAAGGCGTTGCCGGAAGAGGAGTTCAAGGCGAATTTTGCCGATATGGCGCATCCGAACAATGCCGGGCATGAATTTATCGCCCGCAAGATCACGGATTTTCTGAGTAAATAAAGATCCGTTTTCGGCAGCCGCTGTTTCTCTGTCCGTGCGGCGGGGAAAACGGCGGCTGTTTTTTTTATTTTACTGGAGACGGAGGGGGAGAGGGGATGAAATAGATGACCATGCAATACGGTAATCAAGTTTAATCATTTACTGTTTAGAATCATGTGGGGAGAAAAATGTCCAATTCTTTACAACATGCAGATATCCTCCTCGTCATATCCTATTCTTCATTTCGATATTGAATCATTGTTCTAAAATTTTGCATTGGGGCTTTCGCGATGCTGTTCAATGGCAGTTTTTCGTCAATCTTCCGCGTTTTGTATGCTGTCATGACACTATCACAAAACGGCAAAGGAGGAAAAAGGGGGAGGTCGCCGGCATATTGGCAACCTTTTTGACAATATTGTTAGGAGCAGTATGTTACGAAGGGGCAGTGCGGACTGTGAAAAATGATGATCAGTACCGCCCCCCCCCATGGAATATTGGAGCGGGAGCGCATGTGTCCAGACTCCGAACGGTATGGCAGAATGCTGGATCCCGGTGATATGAAATCGGAAAAAAGATTCAACGATTTACGAAGAGACAAGACTGCTGAAAGAGTCGAGAGACGTTCCTATTGAGATCGAACCTGTACATGCTGCCATGTATGATTGGAATACCGTCTGTAATGGGGGGCTTCCGTGAGAATGCAGCCGGGTACATCGGGAGAATGACTCGTGAGGCTCTCGCGATTGGGGGGACAATCACATTTACCGAGGAAAAGGGCAGGGAGATTCATATCGGGGCGCTACATTACCAGGCGCTGTTCCGGCGCGAACAAGAGGAAAGTCGTTGTCCGTTTTTTAATTTCCTCCGGCAGCGGCAGTAATTATGGGAAGGGGACCCGTCGCCCCGCCGGCCGGAAGCGTTCTCCACGCTCTCCGGCCATGATGGCAGCATCAGGAGAAGAAGGTCTGCGAGGTCATTTCAGATTTTCGAAATACCATTTTGTCGCCGCAGCCAGACCGGTTTTAACGCTGAATTCCGGTGCGTATCCGAGCAGCCGCCGGGCCTTGTCGATGCAGGCCAGGCTGTGCGGGATGTCTCCTGCACGATTCGGGCCGTAAGTCGGTTCGACCGCTGCAATAGCCGGATCGAAGCCGGCCAGATTATCCCGCAAACTGAAAAAGAGTTCATTCAACGTCGTCCGTTCGCCGAACGCCACATTGTAAACCTGATTGACCGCTTCCGGTTTCTCCGCCAGCAAGGCCAACTGATTGGCCTGTAGCACGTTGTCGATGTAGGTGAAGTCCCGGCTGTAACTACCGTCTCCGTTGATTACCGGACTTTCATGTTTCATCAGACTCATCACGAACTTCGGAATCACCGCCGCATAAGCGCCGCAGGGATCCTGCCGTCGACCGAAGACATTGAAATAGCGCAGCCCAATGGTTTCAATGCCATAGAGACGGCTGAAATTTTCGGCGTAAAGCTCGTTGACGTATTTGGTGATGGCATAGGGGGAAAGGGGTTTCCCGATCTGTTCCTCTACCTTCGGCAGGGTTTTACTGTCGCCGTAAGTAGAGGAGCTTGCCGCGTAAACAAAACGCTTCACTTTCGCCTCCTGCGCGGCGAAAAGCATGTTGACGAAACCGGAAATATTCACTTCGGTTGAGGTCATCGGGTCCTTCACCGAACGCGGTACACTGCCCAGGGCCGCTTCGTGAAGCACATAATCAATACCGGCAACCGCTTCCCGGCATTTTCTCATGTCCCGAATATCGCCGACGATCAGTTTGAAGTGGCGATTTTCGAAGAATGGGAGCAGATTTTCCATTTTCCCTGTCATGAAGTTGTCCAATACGACCACTTCGTTGTCTTGGGCCAGCAGCGTTTCCACCAGATTGGACCCGATGAACCCGGCCCCGCCGGTCACCAGAATCCGCGAATTGCGAATCTCACGTTTCATAATGGTTCTTTCTATATTTTTGAAGGAATCTCTATTTTTGCGTCATGTCGAAGCCACCGAACTCTTCCTGGCATACAGCTTAATTGATATGGCAAGGGGTTACTTTGATGGCATTGGGAATCGGTTTTTCAGAAATCAGGATCCAATAACCGCCACCGCCGCAACCGGTGACTTTCCAGCCGCAGGCCTGGTTGCGATACTCTTCGATCGCTGCACGCATATCCTTCGTCTGCATCGCCGGATACATCTCGATTTGCGCCTCAAAACATCGCCGGGTCGCGTCGCCCCAGGCTCTGGTGTTACCTGCTTTTATAGCCTGCCAGCAGCACTCTGTCGCATCGGCGAGTTTTCGAGCACTGTCATAATTGATGTGGGTATTGCTCAAAACATCATACCCGCTGGGACGCGGCGGCAAAGCCACCAGATAGAGATGTTCGGCAATGTAATTCAATAGGGTGTCATCGGTGATCGACTCAATTGAAACCGGCCAGTATCCGTTGTCATAATTCAGTTTGTTGAGGCCGGGAAGCAGCAGGCCCAACTGATCCTGCGAACCGCTGATCGCTTGGGTGCCGGGCGGATTATCAACGCAGAAGAGCAGCCTGGCCAGCTCCTCGCGATTGCCGGCGGGAATCTGCGTCTGCCACAGATCGATCGCTTTCTTACGCGAACTTGTCGCCATGCCGCTTTTGTCGTTGAACTCCATCGTCGGTTCAATGGACATCACAATCACTGACCCCGGACAGAGCGAGTTAACGCTCGGTTGATCGAGCCATCCGCCGCAAAGTTCCACCCGGTAAGGGATTCTGCACTCCTGACGCAGCGCCGTGGTCGAACGGGCCGGCAGTCCTGCTTCCGGCACCCGGTGACTGACTACAAGTTCAATACCGAGCTTTTCGCAGAAAGCTTTCTTTTCCGGCGTATAACCATCGGTATTGACAAAGAAAATATCCGGGCGAAGTTCACGCACCTCTTTCTCGAAATCCATGATCCCGCTGCCGGAACTGATCCAGGCGTCCTTGACGCAACGCAACGCCTTGACCATGTACAGCCGCTCTGCGTCTTTATTGATGGTTTGGCGTCCCTTCAACTCAAAGATCGTTTTGTCGGAGCCCAGACCGACATACAGATCGCCAAGTTTGGCCGCTTCCTCCAGAAAAGCGACATGTCCGGAGTGAAGCATATCGTAACAACCGGAAACGAAAACCTTTTTTCTCATGCGGAAATCACGCCTTTCTGCAAAATGACATTACCGTATTTTCTGGTTTCCCCTGTATGGACGATGCAATATGCCTTGCCGGCCTGTTCGTAAAAAGCGAAACGTTCCAGAAAGGCGGGCAAATGGTTCAGACAACGGCTGCAATATGCAACATAGTCTTCATCCAGGGTGTCCCCTTCAACGGCTTGCATCATCAAAAAGGGCGAAGGCACATAAGTATCCAGTTCCCAGAGCGGCATGATCGCCTGCAGCAGATCCGGTATTTTGATTCCATCGGCATGAATGACCTGCGGTCCCAGGGAATGAGATGGAAAATTGGCATCGGCCAATACGATGGTATCACCATGTCCCATTTCGCAGAGAATTTTCAGAAGTTCCGGAGAAAGCAGGGGGGAAATATTTTTCAGCATTTTTATCTCCACCAGATTGGATATTGACTGAGTGGGCAAATGACGGTTCTGGATTCGTTATCGGCTAAAAAAGACAATTTCTGCAAAAATAATGAAACGGAGCAAGCAATCACACTGAAAAAACTGTTTGTGTGAAAAAACGATAGGCCCTTTAGGCGGATGCTTGATTTATTTCTCGTTCGTCAATAGATTTTGCCAACCGCGAATTACAACCACTTTTGAAAAATGTTCGTTGTAAATCTTAAATGCTTTCTGTTGAAGTTTGGATAAAAGTTCCGGAGTGTCAAGGAATTTTTTCAATCTGTCGGGGAAGTTTTCGTCCAATTCATATCCGATTCCATATTCCCGGCACCAGTTGGCGATATCGCTGTCCGCTGTGCCGGAGAATAGCACCGGCCGTCCAATGGCCAGGGCACCAAAAAATTTGGAAGGTACCACAATTCCTTCCCACCCCGGCCGCAGGGAAATCATATGAATGTCAGCCGCAGCCAGGCGTTCTTCCAATTCCGCTTCCGAGGCGAAGCCGGCCAACCGGATATTGGTGTCTTCCTGTGTAATTTGAGCGGTCTGTTCCTGATATTGATTCCCATATCCTGCGAAGCAGAAAGCTGCGTCAATACCAAGATTTCGACATTTGCGGGCCAGGCGGATGAAAGGAGTAATGTCATGGGCATACCCGACTGTACCGGAATAAAGCAAACCGATTTTCGCCTTGCCGAAAAGCTTTTCCCTGATTTCCGGAGAGGCCGATGGGGGAGAAGCCGGTTCCACCAACGCCCAGGGCGTTAGGGTGGCCACTCGGGCATGATGATGGTATTTACCTAGAAGTTTCTGCATGCATGGCCCGATGTCAACCATGTCATCGACGACGCGGTACGCCGGAGGAATGAACGGCTTGGTCAGACAGGCAAGCAGTTTCATCCAGCGCGGGGAATTGACCAGGATCGCTTCGGGATAAATGTCAAACGCCCAGTGTATCAAACGAACCTGCCGATTGATCAGCCGGATGAACGGAAACATCAGGTAGGAAAACTGCGGGGCAGTACCAATGATGACGGCATCAAAATTTTTCCGTTGTTTCCAGAATGCTGACAACCATTTTATTTGAAGAACTGCAGAATTGAACAATCGTCCGAAATTGCTTCTCTGTGAAAAATTTGGCCGCGAGAAACGTTGAATTTCCACGCCATGCCATTTTTCCTGAAACGGCAATGTTTCATCCGATCGAATCAATCTATTCCCGGTGAACACCGTCACCGGGTGGCCGGCCTGCACCAACTCTTTCGCCAAATCCGAAAACAACCGGGCACTGATAACGGGATCCGGATGGAAAAAATGGTAAATTAAGAGAATTTTTTTCATAGAAAATGAATTTTGAATTTTTGCCGATACCCTATACATTGAATCACTGAGCGTACAAACAGGGCATAATCAAGTATATTGCTGCCGTCAAAAATAAATGTCGTTTTTCCAACAACTGATAAATGTTACGAAAATCAAGTCCTTTGCATTCTTGCCAATCAGCCAAGATTGCGATGATGTGAGTTCCTTCAACCGTTCCATAAGGCACTTGTACAGTAAGCAATATTCTTTTTCACATCGGCAAGATTCAGTCTGGCATTCTTCATCGCTGGGGAATCACAAATGCGAAGTCCGGCATCATCTTCCCGCCATGGTCGGGCCGCCGACGTAGCCGGCACCGATACAGAGAATCCGTTTCATTCCGCGGAACACTTCCTTCCTGATTCGATTAAAAATTTCCGTTCTGGGTACAGAAATCCGGGTCTTCCCGAA
>CALXOD010000069.1 GCA_944389925.1 uncultured Victivallaceae bacterium
CTTTTTCACCGGGAGCGTTTTTCAGGTGTATTTTCGTTTCGTCACAGGCCAGCGTCCTGCGGGCGTCGCGGACCTTCACGTTGCCTTTGAACGTCAGGAGATTCCCACCGTAATCCAGATCACTGGAGTCGGAGGTGATCACCGTCTGGACGGCGGCTTTGCCCGGAGCCGGCGCGGAACAGAGCACAATCCGGCTGTCTCCGGGAGAACACAGACGTTCTTCGTTGAGCCAGAGAATCAGCTGTTCTCCGGTCAGGGAGTCATCTCCCCGCACCAGCCGGGGATGTGCGCCGGAGAGGGTGACCTTGCGTTGGGTGTAATCCAGCACGGCTTGAGCGGCTTCCGCCCGTTCTCCGCCTTCCGGGGAGGTTCCGCGGCGGACGACTCGGACATCGTCATGACAGACAATTTCAGCAAGTTCCCGTTTCCCGCCGGCATTGATGCCGGGCATCAGCGTGGTATCGGTTGCGGGGGCTGCGGCGGCATGCGGCTCCGTGGTGCGGAAGGAAATATTCATGGTACGGCAGGTCAGTTGCATGTCGGGATCTTCCACCACGACATTGCCGGTGAAGATGGCAGAGTTCTTCCGATAATCCATATCCAGAGCGTCGGAACGCAGATCGGTCCGCTTGGTGGTGTTCTGATCCGTATCTTCCCGGTGGAAGACCAGTCGGCAGTTTTTGCGGACGGCCATCTGCTCCGTGTTGCGGTGGATTTCGATGGTTTCGCCGCTGAGGGTATCGTTGCCGCGATGCAGGGTGGGGGGATTGTCCGGCAATCCGGTCAACGTGATCAGGCCGGATTGCATCAGGTATTCCACCCGATCGGCGGTGGCGCGCTGCCGTGGTTCCGCAGCGGCAGCGGCGGCGAGTTGCCGATCAATGACGACATGGCCTTCGCAGATGATTTTGGATATTCCCTCGACGCCTGAAGCGGCGAAGGGATCTGCACCGGACGAATTTTCGGGATTTCGGTCGTTGCGGTCCAAATAGATCAACAGCCGGTCGCAGGTGACGGTTGCCCGTTCTTCATTGATTTTGACGTGACCGCGGAGGATGATTTCTCCTTTGTTGAAATCGATATAAAGGGAATCGGCATACGCGTTGATGAATTCGTATTTTTCAGGAATTTTTCCACTTTTGAGAAGATTGGCCGGGTTGCTGGCGGCGGTGCGCAGGACGATTCGCACGTTTTTCCGGACTGAAAGCGTACGCTGGGAATAATCCGCGTCAAAGCCGACGCCGTCCAGATCCAGCAGCGGTGACCGGAAGAAAACCGGCTCACCACCTGCCGCCTGCTGATTTTCCTGGTTGATATCTGCGCGGGTACTGCTGATAACACCTTCGCTGTACAGACGTTGTGCCCAGAAAGCCAGCACGTCGGCAAGCGGAGCATTCAGCGGATAAAGCACGGTTTTCCTGGTATTGTCGATCAGGTCGATATCGGCATCGCGACGGATAATGTCCATAACCGGGCCGGTGGTGATGATGAGGTCGCCCTGGCGTTCTGCTTCGGCGCTGTAGATCATCAGCTGCAGGCGGTTTTTGTGGTAAACCGGAAGACGGGATTCCCGTGTTTTCAAACCACGCAGTTCATTAAGAGAATTGGCGCAGACGGACACCGGAACCAGTGGAAGAGCGGCCGGTGCCAGCAGCAGAAACATCGGAAAACATGTACGGAAAAAACGAAACGGCATGCCGGAGATTCCTGTTTGATTATGAAAGTTTGGCAATAGCGAGGACTTCGGCGAGGACTTCGCGGATGTCTTCGAACGAAAGCGAATTGGGGCCGTCTGACCAGGCCTGATCCGGACGGGGATGTACTTCAGCGAACAGCGCATCGATCCCCACCGCTGCCGCGGCTCGGGCCAGCGGGCGGACGAACTCCCGGTTGCCGCCGGACGCACCGCCGAGTCCGCCGGGAAGCTGCACGGAGTGTGTGGCATCGAACACCACCGGCACACCAAAGCTGCGCATGATCGGGAGTGAACGGAAATCGACAACCAGGTTATGGTATCCGAAAGTGCTGCCGCGTTCGGTCAGCAGAATCTGATGGTTGCCGGCGAGACGAATTTTTTCCACGGCGCCGCGCATGTCCTCGGGAGCCATGAACTGGCCTTTTTTGATATTGACCGGTTTGCCGGATCTGGCCGCGGCGACAAGCAGATCGGTCTGGCGGCATAGAAAAGCCGGAATCTGAAGCAGATCAACAACTTCTGCCACCTGCGGCACGTCGGTGGATTCATGTACGTCAGTGACCACCGGGATGCCGAAACGGTGTTTGACTTCCGCCAGCATAGCCAGTCCGGCAGTCAGACCGGGACCGCGGCGGGAACTGCCGCTGGTACGGTTCGCCTTGTCGTAGGACGCCTTAAAAATATATCCGACATTAAGTTCCCGGCACAGGTTGCTCAAATACTCGGCGCATTCCAGACAGAGCTCCAAGCTTTCCGCCATGCAGGGGCCGCCGATCAGAACCGGATGACCGTTGCCGATGACTACGGCGCTGCCGATGGTGACACTGTTCATAATCCCGCCTCCTGCAACCGTTGTTCGGCCCGCGCCAAATCTTCGGGCGTATCAATGCCGATGCTGGTAAGTTGAGACACCAGAACTTGAATACCAATGCCGTTCTCCAGCGCCCGGAGCTGTTCAAGTTTTTCGCACATTTCGAGGCGTCCGGGGGGGAGCTGCACGAACTTTTCCAATGCCGCACGCCGATAGGCATAAATGCCCCAGTGAGCGTATACGGTGGTCGCTTCGCCGCCTTCCCGCCGGAAGGGAATGAGGGAACGGCTGAAATAAAGCGCCGCTCCGGTCGCCCCGAATACCACTTTGGGACGGTTGGGATCGTGCAATGCCTCGGCATCGGCGGGTACGGCGACGGTGGCCATTTCGTATTCCGGATGATTCTTCATCAAGGTGATCAATTCGTCGATGACGGAAGTCGGGATCAGCGGTTCATCGCCCTGCACGTTGATAATGATATCGCAGTCCAGGCCGGAAATGGCTTCGCGGATCCGGTCACTGCCGGAGGGATGGTCGGCACGGGTCATAACCGCTTTTCCCCCGAAGGATTCCACCGCCTTGCGAATCCGGTCATCATCAGTTGCGACAATCACGAGATCGGCGGTGGAGGCGGCGGCTTTTTCGTAAACATGACGGATCATCGGTTTGCCGCGGAGCAACGCCAGCGGTTTGCCCGGGAAACGGGTACTGCCATAGCGGGCAGGGATGGCGATAACAACTTGGTCCATGGGGTCAGTTCTCCCGGTTGAGTTCTTTTTTCACTTCGTCAGCGGCAACGGGAACGGTGCCGACTTTTCCGACGACAATACCGGCCGCATAATTCCCGATTTCAGCTGCCTCCGCCGGTGTGGCACCGGCAGCCAGGGCCAGCGTAAACGCCGCAACAACGGTGTCTCCCGCACCCGAGACGTCGAAAACTTCCCGCGCACGAGTCGGAATCACGGTTTTTGTCCCATTCCGTCTGTACAGGGCCATGCCCTCTGCGGCGAGGGAGATCAGCAGATATTCCGGAGCCCACTGCTGCTGGAGTCGTTCCGCCACGCGATCCAGTTCCATTTCCGCTTCATGCCCGGAGTGATTCGGCAGGGCCGCCATGGCGACGGCTTCCTGACGATTCGGTTTGATGACGGTCAGCCCCTGAACGGGAGAGAGGTTGCCGGGTTTCGGGTCCAGTGCGGTGATGATCCCTCGCCGGGCGGCGGCGGGAACGATGGCGGAAAGCATTTCATCGGACAGCAGGCCTTTGTCGTAATCTTCAAAAATCACCGCATCAATTTCTCCTGCCGCAATCAGGGCCAGGACCTTTTCCGTAATGGCTTCCCGGAGTCGCGCCGGAGCGGGTGAAGCGTCCTCATGATCGACCCGGAGCAATTGCTGGGTACCGGCAATGACCCGTTGTTTGTGAGTGGTTTGACGCATCGGATCAACGCAGACCGATTCCGGATTGATGCCGTATTCCGCCAGCTGCCGGCAGAGTTCCCGGCCGTCCGCGTCATCGCCGATCATGCCGAAAGCCAGTGCGGACCCGCCCAGTGTGACCAGGTTGCGCATGACGTTGGCGGCGCCGCCGAGACAGCTGCTGGTCCGGTCGATGGAAACGACCGGAACCGGCGCTTCCGGAGAAATCCGGGTGGCACGTCCCCACAGATAAACATCGAGCATCAAGTCGCCGATCACGGCAATGCGCTTTTCCCGAAACCGGTCGATGAGAGAGATCAGTTTATTTGCTTTCATGGTTTTTTGAGTTCGCAAAGCTGTCCGCCACCTGCCGGGTGAGGGCGGTGAGGAACGGCTGTGGATTGAGTTCCATTTCCTGGTTGACGGTTTTTCCCTGGATCGCCCGGGCGGCGATCAGGCGCAGGTCGCTGATGTCCTGCTGAATTTCGGCAATTTCTCCGGCGGAGATGGTCTGCCGGTGCAACCGCAGATAGTTGGCCATGAGGTTCAGAGTCCACAGGACGATTTTATTTTCCTCGTCGGCCGCTGTGTCCCTGATCCGGGCTTCGTTGCAGTTATTGCGCAGCGAATCGAAACTGCTCAGCAGTTGCTGGCGTTTGATTTGCAGGGCCCAGATGTCGGACCGGAGCAGGTAGGTCGGGATTCCGACCGCCAGCACAACTTCCGAAATTACGATTAAACAGAAAATTACGACCGCTGAGGCGGCAACGTAATCCCGTTTGAATTTTGCAGTGAATAACGACCGGTCCATGCCCAGTTGCTCCGGATTTTTCTTCAGTCACGCCGCCCGCCGAAGAGCCCGGCACGGTAGAGGTAGTACAGCAGCACCAGCAACGAGTTGACGGCGGAGGCCACATAGGTCAGAAATGCGGCATTCAGGACTTTGCCTGCCGCGTCTGCTTCCCGGGAGGTGACGATACCGGCGCTTTCCATGAGTTTTCTGGCGCGGGCGCTGGCATCGTATTCCACCGGCAGCGTGACGATGGAAAAGAGCACCGCCGCACCGAAAATCATTGCTCCGGCGAAAATCAATCCCGGCGCATGCATGAAAAAACCCGCCAGAATGACAATATAGGACAACGGCGATGCCAGCGACACCACCGGTACCATCATGCTGCGCAGCGTCAGCGGCCCATAGGCCTGAGCATGCTGGATCGCGTGTCCGGCCTCGTGGCAGGCGACTCCGATGGACGAGAGGCTGCGTCCCGAAAAAACTTCGTCCGAAAGTCGCAGCTTTCGGGAGACCGGATCGTAGTGGTCGGAAAGAAATCCGTCCGTCCGTTCAATCTGCACATTGTCGATTCCGGCATTCTGCAACAGTCGGGCTGCAGCCTGTGCGCCGGTCATGCCTGAGGAGGCCGGAATCTGCGAGTAGTGGGCAAAAGTGCTTTTGGTGCGATAGGATGCCCACATCGCCAGCAGCAGTCCCGGGAGAATGAAGAGAAAATACATCGGATCAAAATAAAACATGCCACATGGTTCCTTCGGAAATCATTCCGGTGTTATTCTGTTACCTTCAAAGCGGAAAACCGCATTGATCCCGCAGAAAATCCCGCGCCAGTTCCGGCCAGACTGCGATATCGGGATGTTCCGGCGCCAGCCCCAGTCCGTGGACGCCGTCCGGGAAGACGTGCAGTCCCCACGGCCGCTGGTGGGTTCGCAGTGCAGCGGCAAACATCAGACTGTTCTCCACCGGGACGCCTGCGTCTGTAGCCGTATGCCAGAGAAAGGTCGGCGGAGTGTGTGCGCCAACCCGATTCTCCAGAGAATAGCGTTTCCGTTCCGCCTCCAGTTTTTCTCCGAGAAGATTCTGGCCGGAGCCTTCGTGACCGTTCGGGCCGAAGGAGATGACCGGATATCCCAGAATCATGGCATTCGGCTTCATATCGAAACCGTCAGCTGCATCGCCGGCATCGGCATTGATTTCCTCGAAGAGGGTGCCGGTAGAGGCAGCCAGATGGCCTCCTGCGGAAAAACCGCAGACTGCCAGACAATCTGGAAGCATCTGCCACCGATCTGCCAGCTGCCGCACCAGGCGGATGGCGCGGAAGGCGTCTCGCTGCGGTTCGGGAAAACGGTAGGGGGCCGTGCGGTATTGCACGACAAATGCATGACAGCCGAGCCGGCGGAATCGTTCTGCAATGTCCACGCCTTCATGCTGGGCCCGGAATCTGTAGGCTCCACCGGGAAATATGACCAGAATCGGGTGTGGCTGTCCGTCTTCAAGCGGATAACAGTCCAGCATCGGCTGATAGTCATCTTCGATATTGCCTGTGCCGGCGGAACAGCGTTCCGGCCAGAGGGGCAGGGACTGCAGGGGTTTCAGATTGGAGCGTGGTTCTAGCATGGGTATCCTTTTCCGGTTGAGAAAAAAAGTCTTACTCCTGTCATAAAATACACCCGGAGAAGTGAAAAAACAAGTCCGCCAATGTCGTCGACCCGATTCCATAATAAAAAAAATCCCCGGCGCCGGCGGCGTCGGGGAATGAACCGTGATTGGGGTTACTTGGTCGCTTCGGCCGGGGTCGGGGCGGGGGCCGGGGCCTTGACCAGGAATTCCGCTTTGTTGGCTGCTTCAAGCTCTGCCAGCATCTTTTCGACTTCGGCCTGGGCTTTTTGACCCTTGAGGCCTTCCAGCAGACGATCCTTGACTTCTTCAAACGGGATGGTCTTTTCCGGCTGGGCGGCATCGCGGCGGATGATGTGGTAGCCGAACTGAGTCTTCACCAACCCGGAGAGTTCGCCTTCCTTGAGGGCGAAGGCAGCTTCTTCGAATTCCTTGACCATCTGCCCCTTGCCGAAAGCGCCGAGCGAACCGCCGTTTTCCTTGCTGGGACAGTCGCTGTTTTCTTTGGCTGCGGCTTCGAATCCGGCCGGATTTTTCTTAAGGTCGGCCAGAATTGCTTCCGCCTTGGCCTTGGCCGCATCGAGCTGCTCCTTGGTGGCCTTGTCCGGAGTGCTGATCAGAATATGAGACGCACGGATGGTGTTGGCCGGATCGGCGGGTTCCTTGAAGCGTGCGATGTTCGCATCATAATAGGCTTTGGCTTCGGCATCGGTGACGGTGATTTTCGAAACGACCGTCTTGTCCAGATAACGCTCAATGGCAAAGCTTTCCTGAATGGTCGGATTCTTGGCCATTTCATCGATATAGGCGTCTTCGTTCTTACCGGTCATCTGGAGCTGCAGCTTGACCATTTCCCGCTGTTCTTTGGGCATGGAGTCAAGCTGTTCCTTCATGGTATTTTTCACCAGTTCGGCAGAGGGTTTGAAGCCGGCCTTTTCCGCAGCTTCCAGCAACAGCTTCTGGTCGACGAAGGCTTTGACCTGCATCGGAGCGACCCGTTCGAGCAGTTCCGCGGTGATCATCGGCGGGATCTTCCCATCCGGTCCTTTGAGCTGGGCATTCATAACGTCGACGAATTCCTGTTTGGTGATGTCTTTCCCGTTTACCCGGGCGATAACTGGCGGCAGAAAGCTCCACAGATCCGGTTGTTCTGCGGTCTGTGCCGGTTTTTCCGCGGCGGGTGCGGCAGGTTTGACTTCGGCGGGCGCGGCGGCCGGCTGTTCGGCGGCGGTCAGCTGGACCATCAACGCGCCGGCGGCCAGAGTCAGACTTAACATTTTTGCATTCATTGTTCAGAAATCCTTTCCTGTTCTTGTTCAATCCGGATGATCCGGTCCCCCCGGCCGAATCTCAATGAAGAAATCCGTTACGGGAAACGCATGATTTTCCATATCCGGATAAACAATTACACCCGCAATTCACGAAAAGCAAGCGGGGATTGCAGGATTTATCAAAATAGAAAAGTTTTTCCCTCGCTGCCGGTTTTCAGTTTCCGTTGCGGCGATAAAAGAAAAAAGCACCGTCCCCAATGGGAACGGCGCTTCTGTCCACAGATTCGTGGGGGGAACCCACTATTAGCGGGCGTAGTATTCGATCACGCTCATAATCTTGACGTTGACCGGAATTTCATCCGCCTGCGGCACCCGGACCAGCGTGGCCTTTAGGTTGTCACGGTCGACTTCCAGATAGGCCGGAATGGTGGAATTGCTCTTTTTGGCGGCTTCGGCAATCGCCGGAGACTTTTCCGCATTGATGGTGATGACCTGGCCTTCTTTCACCCGGCAGGAGGCGCGGTCCACCTTTTTGCCGTCCACGAGAATGTGGCCATGGTTCACATACTGTTTGGCCGCGAAAATCGTCGGTGCGAAGCCGGCACGATAAACCAGCGCATCCAGACGGGTTTCCAGGGCACTGAACAGCTTTTCCCCGGCCTGACCGGTACCGGCCTTGGCTTTGGTATAAGCGATCTGGAGCTGTTTTTCGCTGATGGCGTAGTAGTTTTTAAGTTTCTGCTTTTCGATCAACAGTTCTCCATAGGTGGAGAGCTTGGCGCGACGACCTTTGCCGTGCGGGCCGGCCGGATAGGCGCGGGCCATGCCTTTAACGGTAGGGCAGTTCGGGCATCCCCAGATGCACTGGCCGATGCGGCGGCAGAACTTGTGTTTCGCTCGACTTGCGGTTGGCATTACCAATCCCTTTCTGTTTGAGGTGTTTCCCTCTGGTTTGAACTTTTTCCGCACGGATTCCGGCGTCAAGCCTTATTCATGGGGCCGCAACCCGGCGGTATCGCAATAACGAAAATTACGATCTCTTACCATACTCTCTTTTAGAGAAAATGTCAAGATATTCCTCTGAAAAAATAATTGCGTTTCACCGTTCCTTGCGGTTCAACGGTGAAACGCGATAATCCTTTTCGCCACCCGGATCTGTGCCGCAAGATGCACGGCCACTGCCGGTTTGGGTGGCGGAAAGAACGGTTGGAGCGCTTATTCCGGCAGTTCGCCAGGTTCCAACCCGAGCGGCAGAGGTGCCGGACGCGGGCAGGTGGTTTCCAGATCGACCCGGGTGCCGAGCTTGCTGGATTTGTCAAATGCCAGCATGATTTCAAGCACATGGTTGGCCTGCTCGCCGCAGGCCCGGTGTGCCCGGCCGCTGCGCAACGCGTAAGCCATGTCGGCGGCGCCGATGCTCCGGCTGTTTTCCGTATAGCCGAAGGCCAGCGGTACGTCTTCCCAGTCGTTGTAGCCGTTTCGGAAGACTCGAACCGGGCCGCCGAAGGTGTTGGGATCGGGAACCTGCAGCGACCCTTCGGTACCGTAGATTTCAATCGGGTTGTGACCGTGCTTGTAGCAGTCGAAACTGGCAATCACGGTGATCAGGGCGCCGCATTGAAATTCGATGACGCCGGTCAGGTGGGTGGTGACGTTGACCGGATACCGGTCGTACGGTTTGTAGATTCCCTGATAGGTTTCGCTGACTTCCGCGCCGAGGGTCCGGTAGTCGAATCCCTTGGTGGTCCGGGCGATGACGCTTTTGGCCGGGCCGAGCAGGTTGACCAGCGCGGTCATGTAATACGGGCCGAGGTCCAGCATCGGGCCAGCGCCGTAATCGTAGAAGAAGGGAGCCTGTCCCCATTTTTCCGGACCGCGTCCCATGACGATGGCGGTACCGGAGAGGGGTTTGCCGATCCAGCCGTCATCGATCAGTTTGCGGGCGGTCTGCTGGCCGCCGCCGAGGAAGGTATCCGGGGCACAGCCGACGCGCAGGCCTTTTTCCTGCGCCAGCTTCATGACTTTTGCCGCATCGGCGGCGTCTACGCCGAAGGGTTTTTCCGAATAGGCGTGTTTGCCGGCATTCAAAGTGTCGATGGCAATCTTCGAATGGACCTGCGGCGGCGTGAGGTTGAGAACGATTTCGATCTCCGGATTGGCGAGGAGTTCCTCATTGGTTACGTTGGGAACACCGTAAAGTTCTTTTTTCGCCGCGGAACGGGACGGAATGATGTCCGAGCAGGCGACGACCTCCAAGATGCGGAATTTAGTGGCAGCCTTGAAGTAAGTGTCGCTGATCATGCCGCAGCCGATGATGCCGACTTTGGTGGTTTTCATGACAATGGCCTCCCAATAGGATAAAAGAAGTTATTTGTTGCCGGCGAGCAGACCGGAGGAGGTGACGAACCGGTAACTGATTTCCAGAGCCTGCACCATTTCGGTATTGCAGTAGTCCAGTTCGACGACCACGCTGCCGACAGTGGCCGGAGCCGCTGCGATCAGGTCGGCGATCGGCAGGTCGCCGGTTCCGAGCGGGCGCAGGTCGGCTTTGTTGTCGTAGATTCCGTTGACGATGCGGAGTCCGTCGTCGGTACGCTTGAGCGAACCATCTTTCATATGCAGCAGGATGACCCGGTCTCCGAAGAGCTTGAGCATGGCCACAGGATCTTCCGCGCCGAAGTTGGTGGACCAGAAGGAGTCGATTTCAAATTTGACTTCCGGGCAGAGTTCGGCGTAGATATCGTATTTGATCCGGCCGTCGAGCCGGTCAAATTCCCAGTAGTGGTTGTGCTGGAAAAGGGTAAAACCCTGTTTCCCGACGATTTCCGCCATTTTTGAAGTCTGTTCCGCGGTGCGTTTGATCGCATCCATGTCGCGGAATTCTTCGGGGCCATAGCCGCAGACGATCTTGTCCAGTCCCAGAATGGAGGCGATTTCCATGCATTCGCCGAGGTTGTTGGGGCGAGCCCAGGGGGAATGTGAGGAGTACATTTTCAAGCCGAGGTCGTCAATGATTTTTTTGAATTCGCTCGGACGCAGATTCCAGAAGCCGGCTGGTTCGACGGCCTGATAACCGATGTCCGCGACCTTCTTCAACACTGCCACAAAATCTTTTTCGGCTTGTTCGCGCAGCGAATACAACTGAACAGCTACGGGACGCAACATTTTCTCATTTCCTCCTGTTTTGGGGCTTGACCTTTCTTTAACGGAAAGTATGTTTCATACATAGTATATGGTATGAATTGAGGAATCGCAATTGACGAAAAGTATGATTATTTGACAGAAAATATGCAAGGCCGGATTTTTTCTCCGGTGCCGGAAAGGGAACCATGTATGAACATGTAAAACGTCTGGCTGCGGTAAGTTTTTATTCCGCGCCTTCGGATCGTCGGATAACGCCGGTACAGATCCCGGAACACACGGAGCTGGTGGAGCTGATCACCGGCGGGCGGGTATTTTTCGAGCAGGACGGTACGGAAGCGGTGTTCGGGCGTGGTGCGATGTTCTGGCATGAGCCCGGCGAGTGGACGGTACATCGAACGCCGGAGGAGGATCCTTATCGTTGCGCAGTGTTCAAGTTCGAAGTGGATTTACCGTGTCGCCCCGCCGGTCGGGTGACGGTCTGGAAGCAGCCGGAGGCGGCGGTGGAATTCGGAGCGGAAATGCTGGCGGCGTTTCATGAGCAGCGTTATGACCGGCAGGCACTGACGGCTTATGTTTACGCGGCGCTTGCCTGGCGGGCGTTGAATGCCGGCCCCGTGGTGAAGGCGCTTTATCCCAAACCGTTGCGGCGGATTCTGCAATATATGGAGGAGCATTATACCGAAATGCTTTCGGCGGAGGTGCTGGCGGCAGCGGGGGGAGTGAGTCGACCCTATCTGTTTGCGCTTTTCCGGGAGCATCTGCATAGTTCACCGCACCGGTGGTTGCTGCGCAAGCGCCTGAATCGGGCCAGACTGCTGCTGGCCGGCGGTGAGGAGCCGGTGAAATTCATTGCCGCGGAATGTGGATTTGAGTCGCTGGAGGTATTTTACCGTCAGTTTCGCCAGAATGTGGGAATTCCGCCTGCGGAATATCGCCGCCGTTACCGGCCTTATCCGGTTTCCTGAAAAATGCCGGCGGAACAGCGCGTAATGCAAGGACGGATGGTGGTGAAATTTTCTGACAAGAGGAGGATAAGATGAGGAAAGCAGTCCATAGCGGGCAGGCGGTGGTTTTGCGAATCGGTTCCGAGGATGCGATGCCGGAGAACGGGGGGCTGTATCGGGTGGAGCAGCTGGAGAAAGGTCGTTGGGAGGTGACGGATTTCGTTTCGGCGCCGGGATTGAATTACACCATCTGGAGTCGCGATCGGCGCCGTCTGTACGGGACGCTGTCCGAAAGCGGGGAACTGGCGGTATTCCGTCTGGCGACGGATGGCCGTGCCCGGCTGGAGGCGAAGGTGCCGGCTCTGGGAACGGTCAGCTGTCATCTGGTGCTGAGTCCGGACGACCGATTTCTTTATGTGGCCAATTATGGAGACGGTACTCTGGCGGAATATCAGATGGCGGGGGGGGGATTGCCGACGACAGGGCGGGTGATCCGGCATGCCGGGAGCGGACCGACGCCGCGACAGGAGGGGCCGCATGCGCATTTTGTCGGATTCACGCCGGATGGAGCGTATCTGGCGGCGGTGGATCTGGGGATCGACGCTGTATTGTTTTATGCTTATGATCCGGTATCCGGAATTCGGGAACCGGCGGCATTTCGGGCGGAGTTGCCGCCGGGAACGGGACCGCGCCATCTGGTGTGGCGGGAGAATTTCTTTTTTGTGGCGGGAGAGCTGGGCAGCACGGTCAGTTCCTTCCGCTGGCGACAGGGCGCTCCGCCGGAACGGCTGTCAACGGTTTCAACGTTACCGGAGGGTGTGTATGTGGAAAATTATCCGGCGGCGATCCGGAACAGCCCCGACGGGCGTTTTCTGCTGGTCTCCAACCGGGGACAGAATGCCCTGGCCGTCCTGGTTGCGGACGGGGTGGGGCGCCTCCGGTTGTTGCGGACGGTGGAGTCCGGAGGGGATTGGCCGCGCGATTTCGCCTTTGAACCGGACGGGCGGCATCTGTGGGTGGCGAATGAACGGAGTGATACGATCTGTCGCTTTCGATATGATGCGGAGACGGGCTGTTTGCGACCGACGGAGGAAACCGTTTTCGTCAGAAAAGGGCTGTGCATCGCGTTTGATGGAGCTGTTTTCTGATATCGGTAAGGATCGGGCTATCGGGACTTCCTGGCCGTGATCAGGTCGGAGGTCCATCTTCTTCGCGATAGGGGCTGGCCGCGGTGAATTCCATGCGGGTCGGGAAGAAATTCAGCTTGATGACGCCGGTGCGGCCATTACGGTTTTTTTCGAGGATCAGTTCCGCCTCGACGCTCTGGGAGGCGGAGGAAACTTCCTTGGCATCATCCCGGTTGCGGTGCAGGAAGGTAACGATGTCGGCATCCTGTTCAATCGCACCGGATTCACGCAGATGCGAAAGTTTCGGACGGGCGGATGCCCCGGCCGTCTTGTCCACTTCGCGGTTGAGCTGAGCCAGAACCAGTACCGGAATGTTCAGATCCTTGGCCAGGGATTTGATGCCGCTGGAAATGGCGGCAACCTCATTTTGACGACCGTCTGTCTGATTGTCGGCGTGCATCAGCTGCAGGTAGTCGATTACCACGACGTCGATGGACGGTGTGCCGTCCGCATCCGGGGTCATGCGCAGCCGGCGGGCTTTGGCGCGCAATTCCGAAATAGTCAGGCCACCGGTCGGGTCAATGTAGATCCGGGCATCCCGGAAGGCGCTGATCGCCTGGGTCAGCTTGCTCATGTCGCCGGGCTGGAAGGTTTTATTCCAGAAGACTGTTTCGGAAAGGCCCGCTTCCGTGCACAACAACCGCCGGGCGATCTGTTCCGTCGTCATTTCCAGACTGAAGAAAGCGACTTTGCGCGGCCGGGGGGAACGCGTTGGCAGGGCCATGTTGCGGATGATATTGAGTGCCAGAGAGGTTTTCCCGATCGAGGGGCGGGCGGCCAGAACGAACATTTCCCCGGGTTTGAGGCCGCCGGTATAGGCATCAAGCTGTGCGAAGCCGGTGGAAATCCCGACTTCGATTTTTCCGTCAAGCACGTCTTGAAGATACTTGAATTGGTCGACGATGCAATCCCTGATTTCGGCGCAATTGGTCTTATTCTCCGCATTGCGGATATTGTATACGGCCGTTTCAACCTCTTCCAACAAACGGGGGGCATTGGCCGCGGGATCAAAACAGCGCAGCATGGATTCAGAACAGACCGCGATCATCCTACGCAGTGTGAAAAGCTCCCGCAGCGTGATACACCAGGACTCAAGATTGACAGTGGTGGCCACCGTACCGTACAATTCGGCCAGAAACACTTCGCCGCCGATCTCTTCCAGTTTTCCCACCGTCTGGAGCTGATGGGCTACGGCCACGACATCCACCTGCTTGTGCGGATGATCGGCCAAAGCGAGAATTGCCGCGAAAATCTCGCGGTGAACCTGCGTGTGAAACACCTCCGGATTACGGCCGAACTGGCTGAGGGCGATGTCCACGCAGGGAATCGGTTCCCGCAGCATGGCCGAAAGAACCGCCCGCTCCATGGCCGGATCGGCGGGCAGTGCCCGGTCCGGCGCCGGCAATGAGGCGGAGGCCGTTTTGGTCATGCTGCGTTCTTCCGGCATGAGACTCCTCTCGGCGCCGCGTCAGCCGCGGACAACCCAGACCTTGAGCGGCACCACGACGTCAGCGTGCAGTTTGACATCGACGGTGTAGCTGCCGAGGGTTTTGATCGGAGCTTCAAGCTTGACGTGGTTGTGATCGATCGAGAAACCGCTTTCAGCGAGTTTTTCGGCGATGCTGCGCGCAGTGACCGAACCGAAGAGCTGTTCGTCTTCCGCAGCCTGGGCGGCAATCGAAATTTCCAGTTCCGCCAGTTTGGCGGCCAGTTCCTTGGCTGCAGCCAGGTCGGCGGCACGCTTGGCTTCAATCTTTTCCTTGCGGGCCGCGAGCAACCGGAGCGTTCCGGGCGTGGCCTTGGCGGCGAGGCCGCGCGGCAACAGATAGTTGCGGGCGTAACCGGGCGCCACATGCACTTCGTCGCCGGCAAGACCCAGATTTTCGACGTCTTCCAGCAAAATCAGGCTGATATGAGCTGCCATGATAGTTTATCTCCTCTCAATTAGTAGACCAGGCTGATGATCCGGGCGCGTTTGATGGCGGTGCAGAGCATCTTCTGGTGATCCAGGCAGGTGCCGGTGATGCGGCGGGGCATGATTTTACCCTTTTCGGTCTGGAATTTAGAGAGCGTTTCCGCATCCTTGAAATCAATATAACGGACTTTGGCTTCGCAGAAGCGGCAGATCTTCGGTTTGGCCGGCTGGCGCCGACGCGAACTTCTTTTTTGCATGTTTTCGCCTTTCCAGGGTTGTTGTTTTTTTTAAAAGTACTTTTTGGTCAGAATGGAATGTCTTCCTCAGCCTCGGTGCCCGGATTGAATGCAGCTTCCGGCATCGGCGGCATCGGTTGTCCTCCGCGCGAACCGGCGGGGGCTCCGCCATTGCCGGCCCGGTTGTACGGACGCGGCTCATAATTGCCGCCACGCTGCTGGTCGTAACCACCACGCTGCTGGTCGTAACCACCTTCTCCGCCGCCATCGCGGCGGTTGCCGAGGAACTGGATCTGTTCGGCGACCACCCGGAGGCGGGAGCGTTTGCCACCGCCTTCGCGATCTTCCCACGTGTCGTACTGGAGGCGTCCTTCCACCATGACGGGCGAGCCTTTTTCCAGAAAACGCTTGCAGTTTTCCGCGGATTTGCTCCAAACCGTCACATCGACAAAACAGGTTTCCTCGCGGTCCTGATTGTTGACAGTGAAGCGGCGGTTGACCGCCAGCCCGAGTTCGCAGACAGCGGCTCCGGACGGCGTATAACGCAGATCCGGTTCCCGCGTCAGATTGCCGATCAGAAAGACTTTATTCAGAGATGCCATGCTATTACCTCCCGTATCCTTTCCCGGATGGGGTGCCGGGCCGTCCGATTATTCAACTTCCGACGCGGGTTCGGCCGGGAGAGCGGCCGGACGTTCGTCGATGATGATCAGATTGCGCAGCACCTTTTCATTCAGTCTGAACTTATCTTTGAGCTCGATCACCTTGGAGGGGGCGAGTTCGAAGAAGAAGTTCCAATAGATACCGGCTTTGCGTTTGTTGATGTCGTAGGTGAACTGTTTGCGTCCCATGGAGGCTGCGGCGGTCAGTTTCCCGCCGAGCGCGTCGATCAACGCGGCGAAATCCTTGCTGAAGGCTTCTCCTTCATCGTCCACCTTGCGAATGTCCAGAATGAACACAGCTTCGTATTTTTTCAAAATAAGACCTCTTTTCTCGTGGCTTTCCCATTCAGGAAAGCGTCTCCGTTTTTTTTACTTCCGCGGCATCGCCGCTGTCCGTCTCCTGCGTGGCGGGACGCCAGGCGTTGTACTGATTCATCGCCCGGGAAACCCCGCCGGTGAGAATCGCCAGGGCCGCATCTGTCGCCCCATCCAGAACCTTTTCGTAGATCGGCTGTTCTGCCTCGTCCATCCGGCCGAGGACATAATCGGTGACAGCTTCGTTCCGGTCGCGGCCGATCCCGATCCTGAGCCGGACGAATCCGGCACTGCCCGTTTCCGCAATGATCGATTCCAGGCCGCGGTGACCGCCGGCCGAGCCGCCGACACGAATTCGCATCCGGCCGAGCGGCAGATCCAGATCATCGGAAATTACCAGCATTTCTTCCGGGGCCAGGCCCCGTTTTCTGAGCAGTCCGGCCACCGCCGTGCCACTCAGGTTCATATAGGTCTGCGGCAGCTGGAGCATCAGCGACCGCCCGCGGAACCGTCCTTCAAAGCAGCGGCTTTCGTGACGGTGGCTCTCCGCGAATTCTCCGGGAAAACGCCGCAGCAGTCGCGCCACTACATCGAAACCGGCATTATGCCGGGTTCCGGCATATTCCCTTCCGGGATTGCCCAGTCCGACAATCAGACTGATTCGCGGTTCCTGCTGCATCATGGTCCGGATTCTCCGGGAAAACGCTTATTCGGCGTCTTCCTTCTTCTTTTCCTTGATGGCTTCGGGTTCGGTCGCTTCCGCAGCCGCCGGAGCCGCTTCTTCTTCCTGCATCGGGCGCGCCACATGGAAGACAATTGCATCGGCTTCCGTCAGGGCGGTCATACCGGAAGGCATGACAATGTCTTTTACCAGCAGGTGATCACCGATGTCGAGATCCGCCACATTGACCTTGATTTCGTCAACCAGGTCTGCCGGCGTGCATTCCACTGCGAGTTCATGGATGCTCTGTTCGAGGGTACCGCCATGAGCTGCGCCGATGCAGTCGCCGATCGCATGCAGGGAGACGGTCGAATGCACTTTCGCATGGACGTCCACCGCCTGGAAATCAACGTGAACGTAATAGTTTTTGAGATGGTTGATCTGGACTTCCTTGACCAGTGCGGCCTGTTTCCGGTCGCCGTCGACGAGGTAGATCAGATGATGATGGTGCTGAGCCAGTGAGGTCCAGTCACCGGCATTGAGGTAGATGGCCCGGGGTTCCTGACCCTTGCCATAAATAATGGCCGGGATCAGTCCGGCGTTGCGGGCGCGGCGCGCGGCGTTGTTGCCGAACTCGCTCCGCGGCTGCACCGCGATTTCGTTGTTGTCCTTGCTCATGGGAATCCTTTCGTTGATGTTTACGGCCAAAAAGCGTATGATCAATGGTTGATATAAAACAGCGAGGATACCGATTTCCCGTCATGAATACGACGGATGGCTTCGCCCAGAATCGGCGCGACGCTGACGACTTTGATTTTTCCGCCGAGATCATCGTGCTGCGGAACGGCGTCGGTGGTGACAATCTGTTCAATTTCGGGGGTGGCGAGCAATTTCTGCTTGCCAGCCTCATTCAGCAGGCAGTGAGAAACGGCGCAGTATACTTTGGCCGCGCCGTTTGCCTTGAGAATGCGGGCGGCGGCACAGAGCGTGCCCGCAGTGGAGGTCAGGTCGTCGGTGATGACACAGACTTTGTCCCGGACATCGCCGACCAGATGGGAGGAGGCGACGGTCGTTGCATTGATCCGGCGCTTGGCCACTACCGCGAAACCGCCGCCAAGTACGTCGCCATAGGACATGGCCATCTTGGCACTGCCGGAGTCCGGGGCGACCACCACCGGATCCGGGCCCAGCACCTGTTTGAGGTAGGGGGCCAGCACCGGCCGGGCGTACAGATGGTCCATCGGGATGTCAAAGAATCCCTGAATTTGCTGGGAATGCAGGTCCATGGCGATGATTCGGTTGGCTCCGGCAACCGTCAGCAGATTGGCTACGAGCTTGGCGGTAATCGGCACCCGCGGTTTGTCCTTGCGATCCTGGCGGGCATAACCGAAATACGGCAGCACCGCCGTAATCCGGGCCGCGGAGGCTCGTTTGGCGGCGTCGATCATGATGAGCAGTTCCATGAGGTTGTCGTTGGTCGGCGCGCAGGTCGGCTGGATCAGAAAGGCGTCGGCGCGGCGGACGTTTTCCTCGAACTGGACGAAAACTTCCCCATCCGGAAATTTTGTCGGATGAACTTTGCCGAGGGGCACGCCGAGATAGGCAGCGATGTCCTGTGACAATTTCGGGTGAGCTGAACCTGAGTAGACACAAATATGTTTCGCCTCTTCCATTTTCCGCATCCTTCTGGGTCTTTGCCCTGAACCGCCGGATGGGAAAGCAGACGAAACAGTCCTCTGAACTAGAAAACAACAGGACTTTTCCGCAACCTTCCGGTGATCGGCGATCGTACTTTACGATTGGCCGCCGATCGATCCTCTTTCAAACGGATCAAGGTTTCGACAGTTAAAACACTGACTGCATATTTACTATAGCATGCCTGCCGGCATTTTGCAAGCAGCTGTTGATCACCGGAGGGGGGAAAAGGGCGGTTGAGTTCGGTAATGGATAGTGGGGGCGATCTCCGGAGGCGGCATCCGGGTGGCGTCCGTGACCTGAATCAGCAGCCATTTGGTTGCGGCAATCGGACTCCATGAGACGATATAGCGGTGCCCGTCCTGTTCATATTCGGCCTGACGGATCGTGGAGTTGCGGATTCGTTCCAGCAGGGCAGGAACAGGAAACTTTTTGAGCGGGGGGAGTTTTGCCACTTTCTCCGCAGTCAGTTGCCGATGTTCGGCAAGTTCCCGCTGCCGGGAGGAGAAAATGATTTCGTCCTGTTCATTGACCAGGTAATAGACGGACGGTGCGTCCGGAACGGCGGTGGCTTCGTACAAATTCTTGACCACTTCATGAAAACACACATCCACTCCGATAGCTCCTTCTTCATTGCCGTCCGCATCAATCAGTGGTCCCCAGCAGGAGAAAATCAGATGATTGGCACTGTCAAGCCGGGGCAGTCCCCAGTAAAAGGCGCGTGGATTACGTCGACGCAATTCCCGGATTCGTTTATCCTGGAATTGGGATGGCGGTATTTTTTCAAACATGCCGGG
Source organism: uncultured Victivallaceae bacterium (assembly GCA_944389925.1). Taxonomy (GTDB): domain Bacteria; phylum Verrucomicrobiota; class Lentisphaeria; order Victivallales; family Victivallaceae; genus CALXOD01. The sequence continues at coordinate 19,161 of CALXOD010000069.1, forward strand.
ATAACGGAGGCCGATTCCGTTATTGAACAGAAAGGAAAGGCGTCTTATTGCTCCGCCCTTTTCCATGAATGTCATCACATTTTGGCGCACGTTCCGTTCCGTTCCGTCAACGGCGGTAATTCCGCGCAGCAACAGGCCCAAACCACCGTGTTCCGGCAGAGGCAGGGTCTGGAGTAGCCGGGTTGCTTCTTCCCGGGACATGTCGTCAGGGCGGTGGCAGGAAGAATGGGTCATGCTGATCGGGCGATTGAAAATGGGCGAAAAGGTCAGATCCTTTGGCGCTGTCCGGGGATTGAGATAATCCCGGTTGAAGAAAATTTGTTCGGAACCGCGGGGACGTTCCGATTTGCCGTATTCGATGCTCAATCCGGTGCTGAAGGCCTTTAGTTGCTCTTGAATGGACAACAGCAGATTGTTGATGGTTCCCGCGGTAACTTCGGTTTGACGCTGGAGGGCCAATCGCTGGAGCGTACGGAGATTCGATTCCGTACTGCTGCGATTTTCCCGATAGAGGCTCCATGCGGTCAGGCCGGAGAGGAGAAACAGCAGGGTGGCTCCCACCGCCAGCGATTGGATGCGGTACTTGTACATGCGTCGGGCAATGCGCTGCACCGGACCGTCCGGACAGGCGGATACCTCTTCGTTGAATAGAAAATGCCGGATGTCGTCCGCCAGTTCCTGGACATTCTGATAACGGCCGGCAGGGGCGGGGCAGCGGGCATGTTCAATGATGGCGGTAAGCGCTGGCGGGATTTTTACATGGGGGTGAAAATGTCGAACCGGTTCAAACTGTCCCGTCTGTATCCGGTCCAGTACCTCCCGGGCGGAATTTCCTCCCACGCCCCGTTGCAACGTGGCCAGCGCATACAGAATCATACCTAGGGCAAAGATGTCTGCGGCCGGTGTGACGGCCCCTTCCTTCAGTGTTTCCGGGGCGACGTAAGCGGGAGTCCCCTCGATTTTCCGGCCGCGTATGGTGCCGGTTAAAGCCGCGCTGCCCCAGTCCATCACATAAAGTTCCCCATGTTTGCCCACCATGATGTTTTCAGGCTTGAGGTCACAGTGCACGACACCGCGATTATGGGCATAGGCAATGGCTTCGCAGAGTTTCAGAAAATATTCCAGCCGCACATGTAATGCCGCCTGTTCTTCCGCTGCGGAAAGAGGGGGATTTTCTCCGGTCCGGCGTGCACTTATGAGGAATTCCCGCAGGGTGATGCCGTCGACGAACTTCATTGCCAGATGCAGCCCTTTTTCTGAATCTCCGTCGAGGCTGTAAAGCGGTACAATGGACGGGTGATCCAGACGGGAATTCAACTTGGCTTCCCGGAGGAATTTGAGAACGGCTTCCGGATTTTTCGTCAATTCCGGACGCAGCGATTTGATAATGACCGTCCGGTCCAGAAAGCGGTCATGCGCCCGGAAAATCAAACCGAATCCACCTTCGGCAAAGAGATCTTCCCGGTGATAACGTTGATTCAGCCGGGGCAGGCTTTCCAGAAACTCCCGGGATTCGTCCACAGACAGATCGGAAATAGTATCCGAATCACCATTTCCGGACCCGCTCGCAGCAGGGGGCCGTGCCGTAGCCGCCTGTTCAATTTGCTCCGGGGTCAGTACCCTGGTGACATCAATATCCTGCATGATGACAGACGATCGGACCTTTCTTTTTCCGGTTTCAGGTTCTATGCAAACTTCTGATACCACTGGGCGATTGCTGGTGTCTTCCGGCATCTTTCGCCAGCAATGGGCCGGATCCCGGATTGGGCAGAGATATTTTCAGAACCGCTGTCGTTGCCGGGGGAAGACTGCAGTCGCATTGTTCCGCTTTTTCAAAGTAAGTATAATATTCAAATGAAAAAAAGCAAGGGAGATCCTGCAAAATGTCGACCTTTCCCGCGACTTTTCTACAGTACTTGCAGGAAAGAAACCGGTTGCGTCATTCCGGCAGGTGCGGTGCCAGGAGGTCGACTAATTGCTCCGGGGTCAGGCCAACGAAAAACAGCCGTTTTTTGCGACCGGTTTCTCCGCTGACGATCTGAATCCGGCTTGGCGGAATTGCCAGCTTCTTACTGAAAAAGCGGATCAAAGCGGCATTCGCCTTGCCATCAACCGGGGGGGCGGCGACGGCGATTTTCAAGCGACCGTCGTACTCCCCGGCAATCCGCCCGGCGGCGGCACCGGGTTGAATGTGGCATTCCAGAATGGTGCCGCCGTGATCAGGCCGGATCGTTGGTGGGGACAGTTTCATGCTCATCAACCGGAGCGATGGTTTCGCCGGGAGCATCGGAGTTGTCCGCTTGATTTTCGGAACCCGGCTCCAGATCCAGCAACTGGCGGATTTCGTCGATGGACATGGTCTCTTTTTCCAGCAGGGCGGTTGCCAGTTTTTCCAATTGTGCACGATATTCGGTCAGAAGGGCCCGGGCGCGGTCATGGGCCCGCGCAATGAGTTTCCGGATTTCCAGATCGATTTCCCGTGCGGTTTCGGGGCCGAGCATATCCTGCTGCGGCATATCAATTCGCACATGGGGATGGGCGCGCATATCGCTGTATTTGACCGGGCCGAGCGCATCGGTCATACCGTAGACACAAACCATGGCACGGGCCATTCTGGTCAGATGGTCGATATCGGCGGCGGCACCGGTCGTGATGTCGCCAAAGACCAGTTCTTCGGCGACACGGCCCCCCATTGATACGGCCATTTCGTCGAGCATTTCCAGTCTGCTGTGGGTGTATACATCTTCTTTGGGCATCATGAACGTCGCGCCGAGGTAGGACTGTCCACGCGGAATAATGGTCACTTTGTGAACCGGCGTACTGTGTTCGGAATGAATCGCCACCAGTGCATGGCCGGCTTCGTGATAAGCGGTCAGGCGGCGTTCCCGTTCCACAATGCGGCGGCTGCGGCGTTCCCGTCCGTAACAGACTTTGTCCCGGGCTTCCTCCATATCGGCGGCACTGACTGCTTCCCGCCCGTAACGGGCAGCCAGCAGCGCGGCTTCGTTGCAGAGGTTGGCGAGATCTGCCCCGCTGAATCCCGGGGTGGTGCGGGCAATAACGTCCAGATCCACGGTGTCGTCGATTTTAATTTTTTGGGCATGCACTTCGAGGATCTTGCGCCGCCCGACGATGTCGGGCAGATCCATGACGATCTGCCGGTCAAAGCGTCCCGGTCGGAGCAGGGCCGGGTCCAGCACGTCAGGCCGGTTCGTCGCGGCGAGCACAATGACGCCGGAGCGGCTTTCCAGACCGTCCATTTCGACGAGCATGGCATTGAGAGTCTGTTCCCGTTCATCGTGGCCGCCGCCCCATCCGGAGAAGCGGGAACGGCCGACGGCATCAATTTCATCGATGAAGATCAAGCAGGGGGTATTTTTTCGGGCCTGCTCAAACATGTCGCGAACCCGGCTGGCGCCGACCCCGACGAACATTTCCACAAAATCGGAACCGCTGATGGAGAAAAACGGTACTCCGGCTTCGCAGGCGACGGCCTTGGCCATGAGAGTCTTCCCGGTACCGGGTTCACCGACGAGCAGACACCCTTTGGGAATGCGGCCGCCGACGAGCTGGAATTTCAACGGATCGCGGAGAAATTCGACGATTTCCTGAATTTCCTCCTTGGCTTCATCGGCGCCGGCGATGTCATCAAATTTTACATGCAGTTCATCAGGCGGAATCATCCGGGCCCGGCTCTTGCCGAAATCCATGGCGCCGCGCCCCGCCATTTTAATCTGACGGGAGGTAAAAAAGTAGATGGCCACCAGGATCAGAATCACCGGCAGCAGCGGCACAATCAGCGTCCACCAGGAATCCTGGCCCGCTTCCACTTTCAACTGAGTCCGCGCCAGCAGTTCTCCCAGTTTTTCAGAGTAAATGATCCGGGTTTTGTACTGGGCCTCATTCTGACCGGCTGCCTGAGGTACAGCGGTTCCGGCGGGGGCAGGTGGCACCACCGTATATTTGCCCTCAATCGTCAGAACCCGGTTGGTTTCCGAGGTGACCACAGCGGTTTTGATGGCGCCTTCGGCGAGTTTCGCTTCAAATTCGGTTTGATCCAGCTCCGTCACCTTAGCCGGGTGAATGCCGTTGAACAACAAAAGAGAGCCGAGCAGAATAAAGATGAGCAACCAGACCAGCGCGGCTTTGCCAGAGCGCTGCGGAGGCCGGAGCATTGCATTGTTTGCCATAAAAAAATCAGTCCTGTTCCAGTTTTCCGGACGAAGCCGGGATCAAAAAATATTCATCGGACGGCAAGCCGGAAAAACTTTTTCGTCGATGGTGCTTGAGCCTGCAAAATGCGACAGTGGGCTGAGAAATGCCGTTGATTCCTTATTCCCCAATGGAGAAAATTTTCACTATCAGCAGAGCCACGACGGCAATCAGCCCCAGAGCGAGAATCACCAGACCGGCCAGCATGATTTTGTGGGTTCGCGCCTGTTGTTTGACCTCGACCTCGGCAAAGGGGGAGTAATTGCTCAGTTCCTTGACCGTGGACAGGTTGGACTCAAGACTGTCGAGATTGATGGTGTGGGTCCGCCCGAAACCGCTGCCGGAGACAGGGCCTTCCCCGTCCGCGGCGCAGTCATAGAGGATTTCCACCCCGCCGAGTTGGATGATGTCCGAATTTTTCAGCTCATGCTCCGTGATCGGCACGTTGTTGACCCGGGTACCGTTGGTGCTGTTATTGTCCCGGATGAGGTAACTTCCGGACTCCAGACGGATGAAATCGCAATGATGGCCGCTCAAGCTGGGATCCTTGATGCAGATATCCATTGCATCCTTCCGGCCGGCACTCATTTCCGGTTTGTCCAGTACGAAGGTTTTGCCGCGCAGCTTTTCAAACAGGACTGTCAGTTTCGGATTTTCTGCCATTTTTCTGCCTTGCTGATGGCCGGTGGCATCTGGAAGTGCCGCCGACTATGTTATATGATTCTCTTTGCTATAATAATTGTCGTTTTTTCATCCGGTTGAACTCGTTCACTGTCCGACCAAATCGGGAAGGCGTCTACTGAAAGACGCGATACCTCTTCCTTTTTTTCTCTCTGCCGGGAATCTGGCTCCTTGGGCGGCAGAGACTGTCGGAATCCGTTTATGGAACGCTTCATACCTGATCAAGAAGAAATATAACGCCGGGTTTTTCATTTGCAATGCCGTCTTTTGTTTTATTTTATAAAAATGCGGATTTGGCGGAAAGCCCGGATGATGCTATCATAATTCCCGGGTGAAAAGAGACCAGCAGTCGGAAAAAAAGGAGCTCAGAAATCATGGCAGCGGTGTTCAATATTGGTTCGCTCAATATCGACCTGGTATATACACTGGAACACATCGTGCGCCCGGGAGAAACGTTGACTTCCCGGACCCGCACCGTGCATTGCGGTGGTAAGGGAGCCAATCAATCGGTGGCATTGGCCCGGGCGGGCGTTCGCGTTTTTCATGCGGGTAAGGTGGGGGCTGACGGAGGAGAACTGATCGCAACCTTGCGTAATGCCGGCGTGGACGTCTCATTGATCGAAACCGGAACGGGTCCAAGCGGACATGCGGTGATCATGGTGGATGATGCGGCAGATAATGCGATCGTGCTGTATCCCGGTACGAACCATCAATTGGATGATGGATTTCTGGACCGGGTGTTCGCGATGGTTGCGCCGGGGGACTGGATTTTGTTGCAGAATGAGGTGAACGATCCCGGCCGGATGATGCGCCGGGCCCGGATGGCGGGGGCATATTGTGCGTTCAATTTTGCTCCGTTTGATCCGGCATTGGAGGTGCCGCTGGAATATCTTGATGTGTTGCTAGTTAATGAAATTGAGGGGAGCGGTCTGGCGGGAGTGGATGAGCCTGAGGCGATTCTGGAGCATTTGAGCCGTCGTTATCCTGAAACGCTGGTGGTGGTGACACTGGGCCCGGACGGGGCGGTTGCGGCGCGCGGTGCGGAACGTTTCCGGGCATCTTCCCCGAAGGTGACTCCGGTGGATACGACGGCGGCAGGAGATACGTTCATTGGTTATTTTCTAGCGGGAATACAGGAAGGGATGGGGACGGCTGCGGCGTTGACATTGGCTTGTCGTGCTGCGGCGGTTACGGTTACCCGGCCGGGGGCGGCGGAGTCGATTCCGGAACGAACGGAAATCTGCTGAGCACGTCGCCGCCCCGGAGAAGAGGAGGTGGACAGTCGTCGGCAGAAAGGGGAGATTTGCATGAATGTGCCGATGGTGTTATAGTATGCCGCCGTGCGGCCTTGCGGAAGAGGAGACAGGCCGTGGATGTTGCCGGAGTTTGTCCGGAGGCGGGGGCGCGGAGACGTTGGCGGATGCAGGCCATGAATCCATGCGCCGGAAAATGCGGGATGGAATCCCGGAAGGAAAGGAGTGGTTATGGTACATTGTCGTAAGTTTTTATGGGGTTGTGCTTTGTTTGCTGGACTCACTGTCGTTGCGTGGGGGGACGACGAGGTGGAGCTGCGGGTGAACGGTGATTTCGGCGGGGCTGCTCCCGGAGCGGTGATGGCTCCCGGATGGACGGCGGATGAACTGCCCGGACAGACGAAAGTGGTGCCGGGAGAGGATTGGGATGAATTCGGATTGAAGGTCGTTGCCCCTGATGGAAATGCCAAAACGGTTTGTTCTGACTTTTTCCCGGTGGCGGGCCGGACGTTGAAACTGGAGGTTTCTTTGCGCGGCAACGGAATGGCATCGGTGGGGTTCCAGGCGTTCGACCAGGCCAAGAAGCCGCTGGTCAAGGCCGGGCAGAGTCGCGCCTATCAATTGTCGGAGGCCGGCAGCGAGGTCAAAAATTACTTTTCGCTGACGGATCCGAATGTCAAATTCATCCGGATCTGTCTGACTGCCAACCCGGGTACCCGGGTGGTTTTTGAAGAGGTGGAGGCGGAATTCAAGTCTGTTTATCCGCCGGCATCCGCGGCGATGCAGAGCGTTACTCCGGTCGTCCGGGCTGTTGCCGCAGAGGCGGCAGGTGTTGCTTCCGCGCAGCCCGGTGTGGTGCGACCGCTGATTCATGATAAATTCTATGCGTTAAGCCGGCTTGCGGAAAAAACGGAACTGCAGGTGTCGTTGCCGCGTGGTTCTGAAATTGATTTCGAGCTGGGCGAAGACGGCGCCAATGATCGGTACTGGACTGTGAGCCAGTATGATCCGGCAGTCTGCCAGGTCAAACTGGAGCATGATATCGGCGGTATCTGGCCGTTTCGCTATGACAAGGCGGAAGTTGAACTGAAAGCCATGGCTCCTGGCAAGACCACTCTTGTTTTCAATTGTGCCGGAAAAAGTGTGATCATTCATTTTTCCGTGCAATAACCGGATAGGAGCCGGTGGGTGTGCCGGCTTCTGCAGCTGTTGAAGCAAACCGCGCATATCCTGGGTCAGGGGTGTGTGCGGTTTGCCTTTTTCTTTTTCAGCTCCTGGAGGAGGTGGGCAGGGACGAACATTTTCCCGGCGCCGGAGCCGAGGGCGATCCGAGGCGTGTTTTCGCCGTGAAAATCACTGCCGCCGGAAAGGGCCAGGCCGTACTCCGCGGCCAGCTCGGTGATGAGTTCAGTTTCAGCCGGACCGAATAAACTGTAATAACTTTCGGCGGCGTCCAGTCCCAGCGGGGCGAATTTTTTCATGATCCGGCGTACCCAGGAACGCTCATTACGCTGACGGTAAACCGGATGGGCCCAGACAGCTACGCCGCCGGCGGCATGAATGGCTTCAATGACGGCATGAGGTGGTGGCAATTTGCGGGGAATATAGGCGGGACAGCCGCGCTTCAGGAGCTTGTCAAATACTTCCGTCATGCTGGAGAAGGAGTATTTTTTCTGCAATGCCCGGGCGAAATGGGGGCGTCCGGTGACCTCGCCGCCGCCGGCTTCGGCAATTTCTTCGTCCGTGAGGGGATACCCCAGAGAGGAGAGGCGTCTGCGGATGCCGTCCGCCCGCTCCAGCCGTTCCTGCCGCTGCCGTTCCAGAAAATCCTGGAGGGCAGGGGCTTCTGGATCGATGAACAACCCTGTGAAATGAATTTCCCGGCTGCTGTACTGGGCGGCAAGCTCTACACCGGCAATGGCTTCCAGCTGAGGAAAGGCCCGGGCCGCAGCGAGAAATGCGGCGATGCCGGCCACTGTGTCGTGATCGGTCAATGCTACGGCACACAGGTTCGCCGAGACGGCCATTTCCGGGATTTTTTCCGGCGGAACGCTGCCGTCAGAGGCGGTGCTGTGAACATGAAGATCAATTCCGGCCGTTGATTCGGTCATGCGGCGACATCTCCCGGGATCATCGTTTTGAATGAAAAAATGTTGCCGGGGAACATATCAGGAAAATGACGACTGTCAAGAGTTTTTCCTGAATTTTTCGGGAAGTTCAGGGTGGGAACGGTTGTTTTTACTGGAAAAATCCGTTATAATCTGTCAAATCATAAGAAATGGACAAGGGCGGAAAATTCAGAAAAGGAGACAGACCCTATGAAAAGAGGCTGGTGTTGTTTGCTGACAGGGTGGCTGATGGGGGCCGTGAGCCTGGTTTCGGGAGTGGAAATGACAGCGGACGCGGTGACGGAGCAGCTGGCGGCCCGGATTCCGGAAACGTTGCAGCGGGAATGCTGGTTTGGAGATCAGCGGCCGTTTTCCGACCGGACGTGGTGGGCGGAGCAGGCAAAGAGGCCGGAGGCGGTCAAGCTGATTGCCGCTGCGGAAAAACTCCTGGCATCCCCGCTGCCGGTGCCGACAGACGACTTGTATCTGGAATTTTCCCGTAACGGCAATCGGTCCCGTTATCAGAATGTCCGGATCAATCTGGAGAAGAACGTGACCGTGGTCGCGGCGGCCTGGTGTCTGACCGGCGATCCCCGTTACCGGGATCGTCTGGAGGCTGCGCTGCGGGTTTTTCTGGCGGCGAAAAGCTGGGTGTTGCCCGCGCATGACCGGGGCAACCGAATCTGGAAAGGCGAGACGATTTCCATTGATCTGGTTTCCGCACTGCTCAGCTGGCGGTTGGCTGTGGTATCCCGGACGGTGGAGGGGACGCTGGATCCGGCGTTGATTCAGGATTTGAACCGGCAGATTCGCGCCCGGGTGCTGACGCCGTTTCTGGAAATGCTGGAAGGGAAACGCAAGGCGGACTCGTGGCTGACGGCGCGAACCAACTGGAATGCCGTCTGTCTGGCAGGAGTTACCGGTGCGGCACTGGCATTGGAATCTGATTTTGACGTCCGGGCGCGGATTGTGGCGGGTGCGGTACGCCTGATTGCCTATTCGCTGCAGGGATTTGGGGCGGACGGATATTGTTTTGAAGGTGTGGGGTATTGGAATTACGGGTATGGACACAATCTGCGCTTTGCTCTGCTGGTATATCGGGCTACCGATGGGTCGGTAAATTTGATGGAGCACCCGGCCATGCGGGCCGCCGGACGTTATGGCGAGGCGATTCAAATGTCCGGAGGAGTGGTACCGGCGTTTGCTGATTGCGGATTGAATACGCGGGTGTCGGAGGTGCTTTGTTCCTGGCGGGATTTTCTGACGGGGAGTACGGCAGGAGACGGGGAGCCGTTCTGGATGGACGGACAGCTGCCGATGGTGGCGTTGACACCGGTGGTGCGGAGTGTCCGTGTGGAAGGCGGGGAAGGAAAAGACGGCGATCCTGCTTTTTCCTGGTTCCCGTCCGGTGGTGTGGCGGTGTTGCGTCCTGCTGCCGGAGAACGTTTTGCTGCCGCGATCAAGGGCGGGAGTAACCATGAACCGCATAATCACAATGATGTCGGCTCTTATGTGGTTATGATTGACAACGTGCCGATGCTTTTCGATCCGGGCAGTGAAGTGTATACCCGGAGAACCTTCAGCAAGGATCGTTATCAGTCCGGTCTGCTCAATTCTTTCGGGCATCCGGTACCGGTGGTGGATGGAAAACTGCAGCGGGATGGAAGGGGGACGGATTGCCGGACAAGCGAAGCGGAGGAGGAGGACGGGGTATTTCGCTGGCGGACCGAACTGCAGCCCGCATACGGAGATCCCTGCATCCGTTCGCTGGAGCGGCTTTTTACACTGGAACGCCGTCCGGAACGCATAGTGGTTTGCGATCGTGGCAAATTTTCCAGGGCGCTCTCATTTGAAACCGCGCTGATTGCTCCGGTGGAATTCCAGAAAATCGCGTCTGATACCGTGGAGGTGAGAAACAGCGGCAAGGTACTTCACATCAAAATCACCGCTTCCGGCCCGTTTGAATTGATCCCGACGGAAATCAAAGAGGATTCGCCCACTCGTCAGCGAGTATTCCGGCTCGGCATCCGCCTGTTGAAACCAGCGAAGAATCCGGAAATCCGTACGGAATTTCTCGTCGGGAATTGACGAGAACAGAATAAAACCGGGATGGGCCGGCATCGACATCCCGGCAGGAGGGGAACGCCTCAAGCCGATTCCGGAAAGGACGATGATTCCGGTACCAGGCAACACTTCCTTTTTACTGTTTCCGGCCATTGTAAAATGTCTTCTCCGATGGTACATTATACGATTGTTTTTTTGATCAGAATCCGGGCTTCAAAGAGTTGCGAGCCCGGGCATTCAAGTAGAGAAGCGGGGATGGATTATGGATTGGGAGTTGCACAGTTCCTGGCTGGTGGTCAACATTCTGTTGTTTCTGGGCGGTTTATGGATTTTAATTAAAGGCAGTGACATCTTCATTGATGCCTCCGCGGACATTGCCCGACGCTTCCGGGTGTCGGAGCTGGCGATCGGTTTGACGCTGGTCAGTATCGGTACTTCGCTGCCGGAACTGGCGTCCAGTTTGTATGCCGCATTCTGCAATCAGCCGGAATTCATTGTCGGGAATATTGTAGGGAGCATTACCACCAATATTACGCTGATGCTCGGACTCGGGGCGCTGATCGGCGGATCTCTGTGTTTTTCCCGCAGACTCTTGACCCGGGACGCGGTATTTATGTTTCTGGTGTTTCTGCTGACGGTGTTGCTGACAGTGCTGACCCGGGTGCCGGGAAATAGCGGCGTGCCCGAACCCGGCATCAACCGCTGGGGTGGATTGCTGCTGCTGGTGTTGGCGGTCTGGTATTGTCGCAGTCTGCTCCGGAATTCCGATCCGGGTACTTCCCGGGAGGAGGAGAGAGAAGACCAGGCGGCAGATGTTGCTGAGTCGACGGAAAATCCACCGTCGCCGCCTTCCGCGGCGCGTTGCTTCGGTCTGGCGGCGCTGGGGCTGTTTATGGTGATTGTCGGATCCAAACTGTTGGTGGACAATGTGGTATGGGGAGCGGAAAAACTCGGGATCAGTACGATGATCATTTCAGTGACGGTAGTCGCCTTCGGTACTTCCGTACCGGAGCTGGCAGTGACACTTGCCGGAGTGCTGAAAAACCGTCATGATCTGGCGGTCGGTAACATCATCGGCAGCTGCACCTTCAACATTCTGATGATTTTCGGCGCCTGTGCCCTGGTGCGACCGCTTGAAATCGCCGGTATCGACGGCGCGGTCAATCTGGCATTGATGGTGGGGGCCGGTGTGGCATTGCTCGGCTGTATGGCTACCGGTGGGCGACTGAACCGGGTGCATGGCGTGGTTCTGCTGCTGCTTTATGTCGGGTTTCTGATTTACAACTGCCGTATTCTTCTGGGGTTGGTCTGATCTGGAAAAACCGGAAAAAAACGGAGTGTGAATTTGCTTTTTTCTTTTAAACCGGTTTATTATGGTGACGGCAATCAATGGGAGAATGAGAGGTTCAGGAAAACAGGAGGTGCTGTATGAAGCAGATTAATTGCGGTATCATTGGCTGCGGAGTGATTGCTCCAACTCATATTGAGAGCTATCTGCGGGTTCCGGATGTCCGGGTCAAGTATTTGTGTGATCTGGAGCGGAGCAAGGCCGATGCCCTGGGGGACAAATACGGTATTCCCTACCGGACCACCAATTACATGGAACTGCTCTCCGATCCTGAAATTGACGTGGTCAGCGTCTGTACCGATCATTTCAGTCACGCCGAGATTGTATCCGCGGCTCTGGATCATGGCAAGCATGTCGTCTGTGAAAAATGTCTGACCAGCACGGCATCCGGCCTGCAGTCGATGCTGGCGGCCCGGAAGCGGCACCCGGAGCTGGTGTTCAGCGGGATTTTCCAGCACCGTTGTGAACCGACCAACCGGGTGTTGCGGCAGTTGATTGCAGACGGCCGCTTCGGGCGGGTCTTGAGTGCTACGCTGTATGTCAGCTGCCTGCGGACTGATGAATATTATCTGGCCGACGCCTGGCGGGGCACCTGGGCGCAGGAAGGCGGCAGCGTACTGATCAATCAGTCGGTACATCATTTTGACCTGCTGCGCTTCTTCCTGGGCGAGGTGGAGGCCGTGGCGGCGAAATACGACAATCTGGCGCATCAGGGCATTATTGAAACCGAAGATACCATTGTCATTGCTCTGCGATTCCGTTCCGGCGCCCTGGCGACGGTGGCGGCGACTTCCGGCAGTCGGTCGGTTACATGGCGCAGCGGCTATACCATTACCGGCACGGAAGGGTTTATCGAATATACCGATTTTGTACCGTCATACCTCAACTTCACTGATCCGGTACGGAAGAAAGAGATCGAAAAAGCCTTTGCCCAGTGCAAACTGGACGATGCCTTGCAGGTGAGCAAGGGGTATTACGGTGGCGGGCATCCGGCCCAGATTGCCGACATCATTGATGCCGTGCGTAATCATCGGGCTCCCTATGTGACCGGTGAAGACGCGGCGGAAACCGCCCGGCTGGTGATCGCCTGTTACGAAGCAGCCCGTTCCGGGAAATGGGTCACGCTCTGAACGTACAGGGCGCAAAATGAATACAACCGACACGATCTGCGCTCCGGCTACGGCAATCGGCGGAGCGATTGCCGTCATCCGTATTGCCGGTCCTGACGCGTGGCCGATGCTTCAGAAGGTCTGGCAGGGCGGCATGCCGCCCGGGCCGACGTGTCCCCGGCGTATGGTGCTCGGCCGGGTTGGCGGCGATCAGGTGCTCGGGGTGTTCATGCCGGGACCGCACAGTTATACCGGGGATGATGTGGCGGAACTGCATTGCCACGGGGGAGCCCGGGCGGCGCATGCTGTTCTTGCCGCGGTTCGGGAGGCCGGGTGCCGGATGGCGGAACCGGGAGAATTTACTTTCCGGGCATTCGCAAACGGGAAAATCGATCTGGTGCAGGCCGAGGCGGTTGGCGATCTTGTGGCGGCGCAGAGTGATATGGCGCTGCATCTGGCGGAGCGCCAGCTGGCCGGAGCGCTCAGCGACGAGCTGGGGCGATTGCGTGGTGAGCTGGTGGAGATCCTGGCTGAATGTGAATCCCACCTGGATTTTCCCGATGAGGAGCTGGACTGGGACAATGCTCTGGCTGTCCGGCTGGGGCCACTGTGCGCCCGGCTGGAAACCTTGACCCGGAGCGGTCGCGCGGGGGCTTTGCTGCGGGAAGGGGTGCGACTGGTGATCGCCGGTCGGCCGAATGCCGGAAAATCCAGTCTGTTGAACCGCCTGCTTGGTTATGAGCGGGCGATTGTCACCGATATTGCGGGGACCACCCGGGACACGCTGGAGGAACGGACAGAGATCCGTGGTATTCCGGTTCGGCTCATTGATACCGCCGGACTGCGGGAGGGGGGCGATGTCATTGAACGGATCGGCATGGAGCGGAGCCGGGAGTCGTTGCGTACTGCGGAAGTGGTATTCTGGGTGCTGGATGCTGCTGCCGATCCGCAGGCGGAAGCCGCGGAGATGGCTGCCGCCGCGCCGCCGTGCACGGTGGCGGTCTGGAATAAGATGGATGTTGCGCCGGAGGTCGGGTTGCCGCAGGTGGCATTCCCGACGGTGCGGATTTCCGCTGTGACCGGGGCGGGACTGGAGGAACTGGCCGATACGTTTGCCGCCATGGTCTGGCAGGAGAAGGATTGGCGGGAACCGGAGATCGCGGTTAATGCCCGGCATCAGGAGCAGCTGCACCGGGCATCCACAGTCCTGCCGGAAGCAGCAAAGCTGATCAATGCTGGAGAATGGGAGCTGGCGGCCATTCCGCTGCGGGCAGCTATTGAGGCAATCGGCCGGATTACCGGGGAAACGACGGATCCCGATGTACTGGAAAATATCTTCAGCCGATTCTGTATCGGGAAATAACTGTTGCAAAGTTATTACATTGTCCCCGTTAAGAGCCATTTTCTTCAAAATACGGCAAGGAATGTTAATATGCGGGAAGATATTTCCGGGAAATGCCGCTATTATTATTTAAGTGAAGGAAATACCAAATCTATTTGAAATAGGAGGAAATGGTTCATGGGCACATCATCGCAGGAGCCGATGCGGTTTACCGGACGGAGCCGCAGTCTGGCCGCCATCGCTGGCGAAACACTTGATCGTCTGCCGAATTACACACCGACCGTGGCGTGTGAAACCGCTTCGCGGATGCTGGGACGTCCCGTGCATACCGGAACCGGATCCCTCTGGCGGGCCGAGGCGGAAGCCTTGCTGAAAGGGGAACAGGCATTTGCGGATTTTGAAGCGGCCGTGGATGACGATCTGCTGGCGCTGGCGCGTTTGATGCACTCCGATGCGATTCGGCATGGTTGGCGGATGGCCCGCAAACCGACGAAAAAACTGGATGAAAATACCTTTCTTTACGGGGATCCGGATGGGATCTGGGAGAAGTGGAATTACGATCCGGCATCCGGCAATTACGGTGTGATCGAAACCAACGCCCCGGCAGTGGAACCGGAAGACTGGCCGGAACGGGCCCGGCAGGCCGCCGCCGCGCTGGAGAAAAATGTGGAAAATGCCCGGCGTACCTTCGGCAGCTGGGAGGCCGCGATGCAGAAGCGCGTTGGAGATGAGTTTCTGGTGCTGGGGGTGGGCGGCAGTTTTTCCGTCGGCGTGACCGAGGCGGCACTGATGGCCTGTCTGCTGGAACCGGGGGCGGTAGCTGATCTGCTGGATTGCCAGTTGGAAATTGCCAAAGCATCGGTAGATGCTGCTGTTGAGCGCGGCATTGCAGTCGTGCTGGGGGGAGGAGATATGGCCGATAACAACGGGACCATGTATTCTCCGGATCTGTTCCGGGAGCTGATGTTGCCCCGGCTGAAGGCTTTTACGCGCTACAGCCGCGAGCGCGGCGTGCATTATATGTGGCGCAGCGACGGCAAAGTGTGGGACATTGCCGATGATCTTTTTATAGATGCCGGGATTCCCGGATACGGCGAGATCGATTTTCTGGCAACGATGACTTCTGCTGAGTTGCGTCGCCGGTATCCGGAGCTGGTGCTGTGGGGGAATGTTGCGGGAGATGTACTCTGCCGGGGATCGGTCGAAACGGTGCGTCAGCATGTGCATGAAGTGCTTCAAGGGGGCGGAAATACCCGGCATTTCTTCGGCTGCAGCAATACCATTCTGGCGGGAACGCCGCTGGAAAATATTCAGGTCTTCCTGGAAACATCTGCTTCCTGGCGTCTGAACGGCTGAAAATGTCCGGATCGTGCAGCGGTTCCGGTGTTGTTCCGGGCCGCTGCCGTATTGGAATGGAGCCGTTTCTACGAGGGAAGCCAGATTCCCTTTTCAACGCAGGAGCAAACGGAAGGCGCCTGCTCAGTTCTCCGAGGGGGCCGCGGCGGATGTGCCGGACTCGACGTCGGAAGATAGTTCACGCAACAGCATTTCGGCGGGGGTCAGGTATTTTTTTGCCTGATTGCAGGCGCGGCAACAGACCACGAGATTGCCGCGGGTGCTGCGACCGCCGCGGGCAATCGGTACGATATGATCCAGCGTCAGCTCTTCTTCCGGAAATTTCCGCTTGCAGTAGTAACAGATGCCCTGCCGGAATTTTTCCCGGAAATATGGTGTCCGGCGCAATTCCCGCGCTTTGGCGCGTTCGCGCCGGATATGCCGTTCATCCCGTTCGATTTCAATCCAGTCGTCCATAGAAAACGCACTCACCCGACGCTGGCACCCGAGGCGATTTCTCCATCGACGGTAATCAGTTTCAGCTCCTGGCCGATTTTTGCAGCCAGCAGCATTCCCTGCGATTCGATGCCGCGGATTTTCGCCGGTTTCAGGTTGGCGACGACGACGATGTGTTTGCCGATTACGGCTTCCGGAGCATAGTATCGGGCAATACCTGCAACCAGCTGACGTTCTTCCTGTCCCATGCGGATTTTTAATTTCAGGAGTTTGTCCGCCCCGTCGATTTTTTCGGCGGCGAGGATTTCCGCAGTGCGCAGCTGAGTTTTGAAGAAATCGTCGATGGTGATCAGGTCAGCCACCCCAGGGAGCACTGTTTTCGGTGCCGTTTTCGGAGAGGCAGCGGGAACCGGAGCCGCTGATTTCTGCATTTTTTCTTCGGTCTGGATCCGCGGGAAAAGCCCATCAGTGTCACGCATGACCCGACCGGAAATGAAGTCTCCGGACTGCCGCAGCTCGGCAATGCGCTGCGCTGCGAATTCTTCGGGATCGAAGCCGAGCGCTTCGCCGAGCGCCGTCATTTTCCCGGGCATGACCGGCAGCAGCAGAATGGCGATCTGCCGCAGGGCTTCCGCCGCGGTGTGGAGAACCGTCTGAAGCCGTTCGGTATCGCCGCGTTTGGCGAGTGTCCACGGGGCGGTTTTTTCGAGATAACGGTTGCCGGCACGGACTGCATTCAGGACTGCGGCCAGTCCCTGATCGCACTTCATGGCATGCAGGGCCTGCTCCATGGCGTCAACCGCATTGGCGACGGTCTGCAACAGTTCCCGGTCTTCTTCCTGCAGGGGACCGGCGGGGGGGATGACTCCCTGAAGATGGCGCAGGGTCATTTTCAACACCCGGCTGAGCAGATTGCCCAGGTCGTTGGCCAGGTCGCTGTTGTAACGGGCGATGAATGCTTCTTCGGTAAATGAGGCATCCTGTCCCGGAGCCATTTCGGCGAGCAGGAAGTAGCGGAAGGCATCGACGCCGTATTTTTCGACCATTTCCATCGGGTTGACGACGTTGCCGAGGGATTTACTCATTTTGGTGTTGCCGGTCAGCCACCAGCCGTGGGCAAAAATAGTCCGGGGCAGCGGCAGATTCATGGCTTTGAGCATGGTCGGCCAGTAGACGCTGTGGGTGGTCAGGATGTCTTTGCCGATCAGATGGTACGATGCCGGCCACCATTTTTCGAACATGGCCTGATCGCGCCGGTAACCGACGGCGGAGACGTAATTGAGCAGGGCGTCAAACCAGACGTAGCAGACGTAATCCCGGTCGAAAGGCAGTTCAATACCCCAGGACAGGCGGGATTTCGGGCGGCTGATGCAGAGATCGGAGAGTTCTTTGCGCAGGAAGCCAAGCGTTTCGTTGGCCCGGAACGACGGCTGGATGAAATCCGGATGGGTTTCGATATAGTCAATCAGCCATTGCTGATACTTGCTCATGCGGAAAAAGTAATTGGACTCGACGATCCGGGTGACTTCCCGACCGCATTCCGGACATTTGCCGTCCACGAGGTCTTTTTCGGTGAAAAAGCGTTCATCGCCGACACAATACCAGCCGGTGTATTCCGCCTTGTAGATTTCGCCCCGGTCATAAAGGTCCTGCAGTACCTCCTGCACGACCGCCTTGTGCGCGGCGTCGGTGGTGCGGATGAATTTGTCATTGGTAATGCCGAGCTTCCGCCACAATTCCTGGAAGCGAACCACGGTTTCATCGCAGTGTGCCTGGGGATCCATCCGGCGGGCGTCAGCGGCCTTCTGCACTTTCTGACCGTGTTCATCGGTACCGGTGAGAAAGAATGTCGGTACGTTCAAGGAACGGTAATAACGGGCCAGAACATCAGCCAGGATGGTGGTATAGGCATGACCGATGTGCGGTTTGTCATTCACATAGTAGATCGGAGTTGTGACATAAAAATAATTCTGATTCATCGGAAGGCAGATCCTTGGTTTAGAAGATTCATTCAAACTGTTCGTGGACAATTTACCATCAAAGCGGACGGTTTGCAAATTTCCCGCCACAGATGCGTTTGGTATTTTTGGGAAAAGGCGGTATATTAAAGGTGGGAACAGAAACAACCTTCGGCGCGTCTTCTTCCCGATTTTTTTCCGTTGCGCGCCGCATAATGATTGGAAGAGCGATGCAAAAGCAGATGTTGAGCGGAAAAATCCATACCGCGCGCCTGACCCGCTGCGATCTGGAATACGAAGGCAGTATGGAAATAGATATCCGCTATCTCAGAGAAGCGGGCATTTTGCCGTATGAGAAGATTCTGGTGGTGAACCGGACCAATGGAGAGCGCCTGGAGACCTATGCGATTCCCGGTCGGCCGGGGGAAGGGGCATTCTGTCTGAACGGGCCGGCGGCGCTGAAAGGGAAAAAAGGAGATGTGGTGACGATCATGGCTTTTTCCCTTTGTACGGAAGAGGAGGCAGCGCGGATTGAGCCGAAGGTGATTGTGCTGGATGAGCAGAACCGGATTGTCCAGCGCAAAGGGCGGGTTCCGGAAGCGGACATGGACTGAGGTTTTTTCCGGTTTCATTTGCAAACGTACCGGAAACGGTATAATATATGACCGCTATGGAGCGTTATAATGAATGCAGCCGGATACAAAACAGAACGGAAAAACTGCAGCGGCCAGATCATGAGCGAATATGCCATTGCCCTGGTCATGCTGTCGCTGGTGGCGGTGGTGTTGCTGTCGCTGGTGTTCTTTTTTTCATTGTACGGCGGACGGCTGGTGAACTGGATCAGTATTGAGTATCCATAAACGATCATAACCGGGGCCGGCAGTGCTCCGAAAGACCGGGAGGTTGGGATTATGTTGAAGCGTAAGTCAATGCGTCGACGCCAGAAGGGTCAGGCAGTCGTGGAGTACGTGATTCTGGTGGTGGTGATTGCGCTGGTGGCGTTTTTTGCGCTTTCGGCATTCAGCACCCGGATCCGGGACCTGATCACCGGAGCGACGGTGGCCCTCGGGGGCGAACCGGCGGAAGGGTCGGACAAGGAGGTCCAGGATATCGTCAAGGATTTGCAGAGCGACGGCGAAATCAATTGAGTCGAGTCCTCTTGCTGCAGGAGGGACGGACGAGCTGGAAAATACGGTAAAAAATCGTTTTTTCGGGCTTGATTTTCCCGGAGATGATGTTATTTTATAAAAACTGCTCTGGATGGTGGTTGTAGCTCAGTTGGTTAGAGCGCCTGGTTGTGGCCCAGGAGGTCGCCGGTTCGAGTCCGGTCTACCACCCCATTTTTTTTGATTCCTGCAAATTGAAGACGTATCCGGGAGCTTCCCCGTTTTCGAACCGGGCGGCCTCAACGTTCCGTCGATCTCCCGCCGGAACATTTGTTTCAACGGGAGAGGGACGGGAATCCGCTTCCGCGGCGGGAAATTCATTTCGACGTCTGCTGCATCAGGAGCTGGGTAATAATGTTGATGACCTCCTGTGCCTGATCCGAACCGATGCCTACTCCTTCGATCACACTTCGCTTGAAGCAGATCGCCGCCGGCAGACCGCTGTGCGAAACCACGGCAATGAGCAGACTCTTATTCAGGAAATAGAAAAGAATACAGGCCAGTCCAATCATCCAGGCGCAAAAGACGAAAATTCCCAGTTCCCCCCCATGAACCATCATGGCTGGCAGCATGAAAAGGCCGATCAGAAAGAAAAACAGCGCGAAGGCGAAAAACAGAATCGGTTTGGTGTAGCCCGTGGAGGTGACGCTGATCGACCGCAGCGGCAGAATGGTTTGAATCTGTCCACTTAACGAACCGCGTTTGAATTCGATCCGATCTGCGTAAACTTCAAAAGTTGTCGTAACATCAATTCCAAGCATTGTCAGAAACCATGAAATAAGTCCGGAACTCCGGGCGACAATATGAACGTATACCGGACCGTTGTAATTGAGGGCGAATTCCTTCAAAACCAACGCCCGATTTCCGATTGACATGGCGATTGAGTGCATTTGCTTTCCTCCTCGTGGATGGTTGACGGAACTGAATATTATAATAGTATAATATCCCGGAAAATCAAATTGCTGCCGCCTGTTTTTTCGCAGAAGGTGCGGAAAATAAATTAATTTTTCGGGAAATTTTTATTTGAGACTGGCAATTCCTGCTTGAAGAGGATATCTTGAAAACCAGCATTCGGCATGATGGTGTAACAAAGGAGCTGCAAGTCGCCATGAAAAAAGAAGTTCCGGACGTTTTTAAAGGGAAGTGGATCACCAGTGACGAGTTCTGCAGTCTTGTCCCGCAGAATGTGTTTCACCGCCAGCTCGACGATTCCGCACTGCCGGAAGTTGATCCTGCACTCCAGAACCGGCACATCCTTTTCCGGCGGACATTCACACTGGACGATTCCACCGCTCCCGCCGTAATTCACATCACTGCCGATGATTATTACAAACTTTATGTGAACGGCGTTTTCGTCACGCAGGGGCCGGCGGCGGGATATTCGTTTCACTACTTTTACAACCGGATCGACATCTCCCGATTCCTCCGGGCCGGCCGGAACACCATCGCGGTGCATACCTTTTATCAGGGATTGATCAATCGCGTCTGGGTCAGCGGCGACCGGCAGCACGGACTGCTGCTCGATCTGATCGTCGGAGGGGATACGATTTTAAGTTCGGACGAGAATTTCCGCTGCCGGATTCACTCCGGATTCTCCGCCGCCGGAACGGTCGGTTATCAGACTCAGTTCATGGAGCGTTATGACGCCGCCGCGCCGGAGGTCGGATTCGAACAACCCGGATTTGATGATTCAAATTGGGAATTCGCGAAAATCCGCCGTCACGCAGATTATCAGCTTTTCCGGCAGCCGTCGAAACAGCTGGAATTTGAATCGATTGCTCCGGCGAACGTGGAGAGACGCGGCACGAATGCGCTTCTGATTGATTTCGGTGGAATCTTCGTCGGCGCTCTGACGTTCCGGGCCTCCGGTGGATGCGGAGATGAAATCGAGATGCGTTTCGCGCAGGAACTCAATGACGACGGCTCGGCGCGGTATGAGTTGCGGGCCAATTGCCGCTACGTCGAATATTTCAAATTGTCCGGTCGCGGGTATGATACGCTGAATCAATTTGATTACAAGAGTTTCCGTTATGTGGAAATTTTGTTTCCCTCCGGGTGTGAACCGGATCCGGCATCTTTCCGGTTGACGGCGCGGCATTATCCATTCACGTTGCGGGCCGCCTGCCGTTTCGACGACGGAAAATCGCGCGCGATCTGGAAATTGTGCGTCGATTCGCTGCACTACGGCGTGCAGGAGGTGATCCAGGACTGCATGGATCGGGAGAAGGGATATTATCTCGGCGACGGTTGTTACAGTCTGCTGGCGCATTGTTTGTTGACACGTGATTACACGCTCATGGAGAAGTTCTTCGACGATTTTCTCCGCACGTCGTTCATCAACCGGGGATTGATGACCTGCGCGGCGTGCTCCTTCATGCAGGAGATCGCCGAATATCCGTTGATCATGTTCCAGTTGCTGCTGGAATACTGCGCGTTGACCGGCAACGTGGAATTCGTGCGTGAGCGTTACGCCGCCTTTGCCGACATCCTTGATTTTTATCGCGAAGAATATGCCGACGGTGACGGGCTTCTCAACCATCTTGACAAATGGTGCGTGGTCGAGTGGCCGGCGAATATGCGCGACAATTACGACGTCGATCTTACCGAGGGACGGCGGTGTGACACCCGGCACAACGTGATCAACGCCTATTACATCGGCGCGATCAAATCCCTGAACCGGATCGCCGAACGAATCGGATTCGAACCTTATCAGGATCCGGCGCCGCTGGAGGAGGCGTTTGTGAGAGTGTTTTACGATCCGGAAAAAGAGTTGTTTCGCGACAGCGACGAAACAACCCATATCAGTTTGCCCGGAAACGTGTTCGCCGCGTTTTTCGAATTGTTCCCCTCCCGGGCTGGCATCGAGAATACCATCGCGATGATTCGGGAGAAGCGGTTGTCGCAGAGTCTTTTTTTCGAAACGTTTCCGTTGCTCGCGTTTCTGACCCGCGAAGGTGAAACGCAACTGGTGCACGAACTTCTGATCGACGAAAACGCCTGGCTGAAGATGAGCGACGAGGGGGCGACGCGCACCTTCGAAGGGTGGAGCAAAGATTTGAAATGGAACACTTCGCTCTTTCATCTGACGTTGACGCTCGGTGCGTTGTTCCTTACGGAATGGGATGTCGGCGGGATTCTGAGGTTTTCCAGATAAAACGAATTGATTTCAAGTGTGTTGCATTTTGTCATGTAATCAATCGAAAGGACGTGAAATGGCAAACGAACTCGATGAAATGACCGGTCCGGTCAACGCCGCCGGACGGGATGTCAATGTGATTGAAAAACAGTTGCCCGTCACGGTGGGGGCGGGGTCATTGCTGTTTGAAATTCTGCTCTGGTGTCTCGGCATTCTGCCCGGGGTGATTTTCCTTTTCATGAAGATCAACGCGGCCAATTATTTCCGGCAGTTGCAGCAGAAAATTCAAGCCGACGCTTCGCAGATCGACAATTATCTGGAGCAGCGCGTCCAGATCCTGCAGAATCTCGCCCCGCTGGTGGCGAAGGCGATCGATCTGGATAAAGACGTCATGAAAGCCGTCGCCGCACTCCGGGGCGGACATCTCCTGGATTCCGAGCGCAATGAGCTCTCCAGTGAACTTGATCGTTCCTTCGGACGGTTGTTCCCGCAGATCGAAGCGTATCCGGAGTTGAAGGCCCATCAGGCGATTGCCGAGGCGATGCGCCAGAACAGTTACCTGCAGCGCGAGATCACCGCGGCGAGAACCCTCTACAACGATACGGTCAATCTCTGGAACCGTTCGCTTTATGAGTGGCCGACCCGGATGATCGTCGCCGCGCGGAATCATTACACGACACGCATTCCGTTCACCGCCTCCGCCGAGACGAAGGCGCGCGCACGTGAGGTGTTCTTTTAATGAATTCCGACACCCGGGATCCGGTGCAGCGCTACCGGAAGGAATATAGACAGAAATTTTTTGAACTGGCGGTGAATTTTCTCGATCGTGCCGTCGCGTCCGCCGGAGTCGATCTGACGGCCAATGCGGTGTTGTCCGGAAAAATCGATCACCTTCTGGCGAAGCGCAATGCACTCTCCAGGAAGCGGACGCTCTGGATTTTTCTGTTGCTTCTCCCCGTGGCCGGAATCGTGATCTGGGGGGCGTTGTTATGGTATTGGTTGAGTGACCGGCGGGCGGTTTCGATGGAACACTGGGGCGGGTTCGCTGGCTTCTGCCTGATCGGGTTGCTGTTCATATTGTTGAAATGCGTTCCCTCCATCCGCCGGCTCGGCGGTGTGGTTGAACAATTGAATGCCGACATCTCCCGGAAAATATCCGAAGCGTGGGATCAACTGCGCCCGTTTTACCGGTATCTGAAATGGAACACCGTGACCGGACTCGTGGAAAAGACGATTCCACAATTGAAGTTCGATGATTTTCTTCCGGAGTCGCGTCTGGCGGATTTTTTCGGGACGTTTCAGTTTGATCCCGGAGAATTTTCGCTCAAATCGATCCTTTACACTCACAGCGGGACATTTTACGGTTATCCTTTTCTTTTTCTTGACGTCAAAAGTTTTTCCTGGGTCGAGAAGAGTTATTACGGCTATAAGACGATTCATTGGACCTCCCGCGAAAGGGATCGCAACGGCAAGATGCGCACGGTCTTTCATTCGCAGACATTGACCGCCAGTGTCACGCGGCCGGCGCCGGAGTTTCGCGAGGAAAAATTTCTGCTGTTCGGTCACGATGCCGCGCCCGGGCTGGTTTTTTCCCGGGAACCGTCGCCGCTGTCCGGGGGCGGGCATTCTCTTTTCAGGAGCATTCGGAAAAGGTTCAAGTTGGCATCGTTGCACCGTTTCGAACGGGATTTGACAGATGCGAGCAATTTTACGATGATGAGCAACCGCGAGTTCGAAGTGCTGTTCAACTCCACGGATCGGAATGACGAGGTCGGATACCGGCTGTTGTTCACGCCGCTGGCGCAGCAGCAGATGGTGCAGTTGCTCAACGATACGAAATTCGGTTACGGGGATGATTTCCATTATCGGAAGGACAGAACGGTCACCTGCATCATTCCCCGGCATCTGACGCGGCTTGCTTTCTCCACGGAACCGGTGATGTTGCAGGAATATAATTGGGCGAGAATCAGGAAAACATTGTTGGAGCAATATACGGAATTTTTCCGATCGATTTATTTTTCACTGGCACCGCTGATGACGATTCCATTGTATAATGAGCCACGGGTCACGCCGTCGGCCTTTTCCTTCGGGGAGCGGGGCGACCGTTTAATATCGCCGTGGGAGATGGAGAGCATCGCAAATTATCAGGGGGAGGGGCTCTACAAACATCCGGAAAGTGTTACCGAAAATCTATTGAAGGTTTCCGAAGTTGAACACCTTGATGAGAATCGAACTTCGGCGCGAATCACCGCGATCGGTTTCAAAGGCATCGCCCATACAGAGCATGTTACCGTCCGCGGCGGTGACGGGCGATTCCATTCCGTCGCGGTCGAGTGGCTGGAATATATCGAAGTGAGACGCACCTTGCGAATGGACGCTCGCGTGGCCCGGGAAGGCGATCCGGAGAGCGCTTCCGGAGCGGACAGCAATGAATTTTTCCGGCGTTCGATCATTTCCGGTCTCCCGTACAGATAAAAGCCTCTGGACAGGGAGGACGTGGGAGGAATGCAGGGGAGGGGAGGCGAAAGCGAAAGCGAAAGAAAGGGAAAGAGGGTTATTCGCGTGTGTGGCGAATTAATATTTTTATCAATGCCGGATTATGGTAAAAAAACTTTCAGTGAATGGAGTGATTATCTATTGACAACGCCGTAAAGGAATGATATATTCTTCATGATGCCGTTTTATGGCATCGGTTCTTTTACAAAGAGTATATTTCAGCAAATGTGTCTATAAACCCGCCAAGTTGAAAGTTTCATTTGCTTCTATCCCAGGTGAAATATACCCGGTGAGATTGTGTCTTCACATCTTGCCGGGCGCTTCCACATGATAGAAGCAGGTTCTTGGCGGGACCTTTAGACACAGTGATTGGAAGCGTTCGGCTTTTTTTTTTGCTCCTTTTTTTGATTTTTCCCGTCGCTGTCCTGCACTTCCAAACCCGGCTTGCCCGCATTCCGTTCTGAGCTGAGCCGTTTTGCGTTTTATGCTCCGAAAGGTGAATAACACCCTCGCAAAACGAGACGTGACAAACATGTTCAACCAGAAAGGAGAGTGAGCCGGAGAAAAATCTGGAAGAGAGGCTTCCCGTCCGCATCCGGGAGAATGAAATCGATGTGCATTGTTTAACGTAACAACAGTAAAACTCAAAAAAAGGATCTGTCATCATGAAAGACATCAACATTGCCGAGATCGCGTTTTCAGCTCTCAGCCTCATTTGCGTATTGATCATCTGCTTCGGATTTTTGACTCCGCTGCTCACGGAAGGAATTCCGTTGGTCGAATGTTCCGCGAAGGGAGCGATCTTCAATGTGGTCGGCTCGCTTGCAGTCACCTTTGCAATTTTTGCGGGGTTTTTCCGGAAACAATATTGATCGTCCGTAATATCTGCAAATATTGCCGGTCAATATTGTACGGTTCCAGTCAGGTGGCGGTTATCCCAGGGTAATATGTTAACTTTTATCAAGTTATAATCATTTATCCAGGATTGCGCCACCGAATTTTGCGCGCGGAAGGAATTTTGATTCGAATCCTGAGATAATTTTGGATTTCAAAACAGGGGGAATTATCAATGAAGAAAAAGACGTTGCTGGAAATTGTTTTTACAGCGACAGGTCTGTTGTTGATGACAGGGTGCGTCAGCACGATTGAATCAAAGGCTGACGGCGGTGATGCCACCAGCATGAAAAAAATGGCAAGTTTATACAACGGGGAAAGGGTTTTTGTTTACGATCCGGCTAATGAACTGCCGATTCTCGGTCTGTTTACCGAAGCTGTTATCGGCAAACCGGCGAAAGATACAAGCCGGAGTTTTGCCTGGATGAAAAAGGCGGCGGAAACGGGAGATCTTGCCGCAATGGTTTCAGTCGGGCAATATTACGGCGAGGGTTTTGGAACGGAGACGTCGTACAGTGACTCGGCCGCCTGGTTCAGCAAGGCGTTGAAAGCAGCCTCTGAAAAGAAGGAGGCAGAGCAGCAGATTTCTTATAACGAGCTCTGCAAAAAAATGGTATCATGGTTCAATGAGCATCTCTCCAGTAAAAATGTCATCGCATATTACGATGTACTTCTGCAAATTTCCAACTATCTCGATCCCACGGCAATCTGCAGACTGATCGCCTGGAGTGATCTTAACTTTGCAGAAAAGGTCACCCGGATGGATGCGTTTTCAGAAGATTTCAAACGTTCCGCCGAATTTGCTTCAGTTGTGAACGAGGAAATCAAGCAATTTATGGTTGCTTTGTATGATAAATCAAGGTATCAGAAACTTTTTGACTATCACAGCGGCCTCCCCGTTAATGTAAACTTCTGTTGCGATTATGACATCGCGGAGCAGATCATAAAAGAAAAGAAACTGCCGGATCGATTTGCGATGGCTTCGCTGCTTAAGAAGGAATCCGTTCCGCTCCAGGTAACGGATCGCGGAACATTTTTCGGTGCACGCACAGGTGATTTATATTTCATGGCCGACTTTCCGGATGAAGTTCTGATTGATTTGTATGAATACACCCGTCCACCAGACGCTGATGACGTATTCAACAGCATGTTCGGCGGTCTGCTTGGCGGCGGTAAGGTGATCACTCCGATTGTCGTGTACTCCAATAATTACAAGCCGGAAGAATTTCTTTATCCGGAGTTGTATTTATTTGGAGTCCGCAAAAGGGTCGTCGGAATTAAAGTTGAAGATATTATTGAGAAACTGAAATCCGATTATGAGAATTTGACGGTGAAGAATCTTTCCGAAGAAAAAGTTACGAAAGTTATCATCGGAACCGCATATCGGGTTACTTACAAGCCGGTTGGCTTCCGCCTCGAAAACGACGGCATATTCATGACGGTCAAGAGTGAAAAGGAGACCGGTCTTCAGGAGCCGAAACTGGAGAAAATCCAGCCCGGAGATCCGGATTATCTCTTCGCCCTCGTAAATGCGAAAGTACATGCCGGTTTCAGTTATTCTCCACTTGAAGGTTATCCGCAGAAGGAGAAAGACAAAATTCACCAGGAAGAAGACGAGGCTTTTGAGGAATTCTTCAATCGCGATCTTAAGGTTGCCGATATGGAAAAACAGCTCGCGCAATATGGCATTGTCGCATCTCTGGATTATACTTCTTCCGATACAAAGCCGCAACTGTGGCACAAGGTGATGCAGAACAAGAAAAATTATCGGTTGGAATCTTCAACCGGTGAGGGGGCGGATAATCTCATTGACATGGCCGTGACCTCTGTATTATCGAATTTCCTGCAGATGCAGGCTCAGTTAAACGGACAGCGGGCTGATGAAAATGTCGTAATCATCGAATGTTTCGATAAGGCGCTTTATGCCAGGGCAATGGAACAATATCCGAAAATTCAGGCCGCACTGGCAAAAAAAGCGGAGAGGAAGAAACAGGATGATTATGAGCAGAAGAAAAGAGAGCAACTGAATTTCTAAGGAATCCATTCAACCAGGAGAGATGATTGCTGAAATCTCTCCTGGTTGTCGATTCAGAACGGAACCATGGGAGAAAAACATTATGGAAGAAGAAAAGAAAGCGGAAAATAATGAAATCCAGCCGGATACTTCCGGTACCGGGCTGAAAAAATGTTCGGACTGCGGGAAAGATGTCTCGAGTTATGCAACCAGCTGCCCGAATTGCGGCGCGCCTCAGAATCCGACCATCCGGAAATGTCCGGACTGCGGAAAGGACGTCTCCATCCATGCAACCGGCTGCCCGAATTGCGGCAGACCGCTTGAACCCGCGGCCCGAACCGATCTCAAACCGGTCAACATGGGATTTTCACTCCAGGCGCTGCCGTTGATCATTCTGCTGTGTTCCTGGTTGAGCACAAAGGAATTCGAGTGCTGGTCGGCCACGAGTTTCTTCGTCTTCATTTTCGCGGTGTTCATCGGGATCGAAGCGTACCGCAACCGGAAAATCAAGGATATCGGCAATCCATTCGCCTGGATACTCGGCGCGTTGTTCTTCTACCCGATCGTATACCCGTATTACATGTTTAAGAGAAAGGAGATTCAGCTTGATTCCATTTTCAAGTTGTTCTCCATTCCGCTGGCGATTCTGACATTGTATTTCTGGATCGTGAGTTTCAACACTCCCGGAGCCGCCATCGGAACCGGAAGTCTCACGATTGCCGCGCCCTCCGGTTCGTCCTCCTACTCTTCCGGCAGCACGTTCTCCAGTCCGGAAATCAAGTCCGAACCGGCTTTCTCCCGCGAGGAATATATCTGCCGGGAAGCAAAGAACGGTATGACCGAGTTTCTTTCCGATATGGAAGGCTCCAGGGCGCCGAGCTGCACTTCGGTTACGATTGTGAAGAAAGTATCGTCAACCAAATGGATCGGGAAGGCCGTCACTGATAACGGAAAATCCGGGGAAGTCAGCATCGAGATCATGGGGTTCGGTGACGATGATCCGGAACCGGTTGTGATGGTCGTTCCGGTGGACATCACGGATTTTTACAATCCGTTCGAATGACGCAAAATCGTCGTTCAGCACAGGAAATGAAGGAGGGGCGTGTAAAACGAACCTCCTTTTTTCATGTCGTATTCCTGGAGAAATTCCCCCCGTACCGGAGCTTCCGGAGAATACGTGCCGGACACCGAGCCGGCGTTCCGGAAACGTTGAAGCAGATCGGCGCGTTTTCCGGATGAAAACGGAAGACGGGAGAATTTTTTGTAAATTCTCGACTGTTAACAGAAAATAAATAGTATCGACCGACATCTTGACAAAATAATTATATTGTATCATAATCAATACAGAAAATACAGTTACAGTCGAGGTTTCTCCACTGTGCGGATGATCAAGGAAAAATCCGAAAGAATCAGTCCGGGTTCTCACGATGTTCTCCGGCTGCTCTATGAAAACGATTCGATGCGCCAGAGCGACATCGCCCGAATTCTCGGTATCACGAAATCCGCCTGCAACCAGCATTGCCGGCGATTGGTCAATGCCCGGTTCAGCAGCGCGGAAAACGGCACCGCCACCCGGGGCGGACGCCCGGGGCCCAGTCCTGGCACATCAATCAGGATGAGAACTGCTTTCTCGGATTGTCGTTTTCCTCGCACGCCAAAGAACTTTCCGGAAGCTCTGCATCGATTGTTCGGGACGTCGGTCTCCGCACAAATAGAAACCTTCACCTGGAAATCCACGGGGGAATCCGCGGAAGAGCAGGAGATGTATTCTTACTGCATGGCGAATCGACATTCCTGTAAATGCCGGATTATGGTAAAATTTTTCGATGAATCGAGTAATTTCCTGTCGACACAATCCCGTCCAGGAATGACATCTCTTCAAAGGCGTCGTCTTATGTAATATGCTCATCTCTGCCAGGAGCCGTCCAAAAATTTTTCCGAGGGCGTTCTTCCTCGTTTTTCGTAGAAGTACAATGTCGCGGACGAAATTCCGGCAAGTCATGCAAGTTGGCTCTGTCTGAAATGTCCGTCCCATCCGACTCTGATCCGTCAAATTGTTTTATTCCGCCTGATTGCCGCTCAGGATAACTCTCGCTGTCAAACAATCGTTACGGGCAGCCGGAATGAACAGACAAAAAAATACCGGAGGGCGAAGTGCTCATCCGGCGATTGTGACAAAACGTCTTTAAAAAATAAATGCTGAAACCGTTTTCGCATCGGCCTGTGAAAAAGCCGCAGTTGGCGAATTCTTCCGGAACCCGCATCGCGGGCCCCGGTAACATCTTCTTGAAGGCGCCACCGGCTTAGCCGGTGGTTTTGATTTTTGCCTGCGGGAACGACGCGGAAAAATTACTTCCCACCGTTTTCCTCCGCAGCCTTTTCCTCCGCAGCTTTTTCCGCTGCTTCGGCCTCTTTTTTCCGCTGCATGCTTTCAAGTGCGTCGAACCGCGCCTTGTCGGCCACGGAGACGTGACCCTCGACCCGGCCGTCGTCAAGCGGGTTGGCGATACGCGCTTCAAGGTCGCGGAAGAGCGCGCGCATGTCGATCAATCCGCCGATCAGGAACCAGACGGTCGAAACGATTCCGACCACCAGCGCCACGACGATGATGGTAATGAAGAAGTAGACCGCCCATGCGTCGGTGCTGAACGGGAAGAAAAGATTCCAGACCAGCACACCGCAGAACATGATGCCGAAACTGTAGATCAGCGAATAGATGAACACGCTCCATGCGATGACTTTGTCGCCGCGGGTATATTCGGAGGTGATCCCGATGAGCTGCGTGTAAACCCAGTTCCAGACGGAGATTTTTTGCTTGGGTGCCTCTTGCTCTTCCGGGTTGTCGCTGTAAATACCCCGGTGGAACAGACGGTCAAGGTTGTAGGGTTCCTTGTAGGTGAGCCACGATCCGGCAATATACGCGATTACGCCGGCAACCATTGAAAAGAAAAAGATCTCCATCGAGTTGATCGGGAATTTGATCGCATCCATCTTCCAGACGATGATCGGATCAAACGGAGCCGACACGGTCTCGAGGAACGCTCCCACCACTTCGACGTAACCGCAATCCTCCAGCCACGGGTAGATCAGATCCGCCCAGTTGCGCTGGCAGAAGAGCCCGAGAATTGAAATGCCGGAACCGAAAAATAACGCGCACCACGCACCGAACGTAGTTCCCCAGCGGGTGTACAATCCACCGACCATGATCGGCCCGGCCGCCCCCAGCCAGACGGCGCACATGATCGTGGTGAACATGTTGATATAGTCGAGCTGGGCGAAAAAGAGCGATACGATAAAGAAGAAAATTGTTACACCGAGCGAACAGAGTTTCAAATAAAGCAGGTGTTCCTCCATGGTCATCGGCGTCTTGCGGAACGGCAGAATCACGTCCTGAATGATCGTACTTGACGCATTGAAGATCCGGCTGTCGTCGGTCGAAAGCAGAAGCATGATCATCAGCAGCGTGAAGATGCCCATCAGGATCGGCGGAAAAAGCGACCGGAGCATGGTCGGCATCATCATCTGGAAATAGAGCGAACGAAACTCCTGGAATTTCGCATTGCCGTTTTCGGTTCTTGAATCCTGAATGCTCTTGAGCGTCGCATCAAGGAAAGGCATATCGGGATTGTGAGTGCGCGAATAAGGGGCGTCGACGCCGATCTGGTGCTGCGCCACCGGCAGTTTTGAGACGCTTTCATTGATCCTTTTCTGCACCAGAGTCTGATCGGCGAAGACCTCCTGGCTGATTTTATCGGTTAACGCAAGCCGGACATTATGGGCCGCGGGGGCGAAGCGGTTGTTGAGCATGAAGGTGATGACGAAAATTCCGACCAGCGTCATCATGGTTCCGGAAAAACCGTTACGCCAGGTGCCGAGGATGTTGGCCATTTTCTGCTCATGCGGAGTGCGGCCGGCATTGGTGGTGTCGTTGCCGATCCATGCGGCGCGGTTGAGGATGGTGCTGGTGATCGTGACGACCAGTGCGAAGATGTTGAAATCACGCAGTTCCTCGATGTCCATCGGGTTGAGGAAGCTTTCTCCGGGCGCGCGGTCGAGCATGACCGGCGCGACGTCGCTGAACCAGGAGATGTTCGTAAGAATGAAGACCGTGAAGATCACGAAGATCGGATAACTGATGATTCCCTGGAAGCAGTCCGTCACCAGGAGCGAAATACGTCCCGCCGGCCAGACGATCGCCAGTGCGAGAATCAGCAGGATCGCCACCAGCACGCCGTAGGTCGGAATTTCGAACCCGAAAATCGGCAGTTTGTGCGGGATTCCGAGAAAGTAAATGAAGAACCGCACCGCCACGGCCGGTCCGATGGCGTTGGTGACCATCTCTGCGAGAGTGCGGATGATCGCCGCCACAATACGGAAGGGACGGCTGTAACGCTGTTCGAAGAACTGGCCGGCGGAGAGGCAGCGCGCCTGGCGGAACCGGTACACGCAATAACCGCTCAACGCCATGAAAAGACCGAGCGGAACGGTCAGGTTGTTCCAGAAACTCATGGCCATGCCGCACTGATAATTCTGTTCGCAGAGAGCGACCAGCGTGATGACCGAAAGACCGGCACTCATGTCTCCGACGCTGATGACGTAACGACCGGCGACGCGACCGGAAGCGAGATAATCGGCGATGTCCCTGACGTATCTTCGTGAGTAAAACGCCGCTCCGATGATGACGATCAGCGGAATCAACACGATCAGCCAGCCGGTCAGATTCATTTTTCTTCCTTTCCTTCCCTTGTTTTTTATATTTTGACGCGAATGCTGAATTTCACTTTCAGAATGAAGAACCGCCCCATCCCGCCGTTCTCCATTCGCCCTGGAATGAAGACATCTCGCCGGCTGTTCCGGGATAACTTGCCGCCCGGGAGAGATTTCATATCCTGCAAACTTTAAGCTTGTGATCAATTTAACATATTGATTTGCAAGCTGTTGAACTATTCTTTTTTTTAGTCGCGTGAAACCATTCTTTTAAAGATACATGACATTTTGGCAATTTTCAAGAGTGCTCATCTTTTTTTTCCGTTATTTCGTGCCCGAATTTTTATTTCAGACGAAAAAAAAGCAAAATATCTTGCTTATGACTGAATCGCAGATCTGGACATTACCATGTTCGATGCTATCTTAACAGAACGATTTTATTTCATTAAAGAATCCTGAAACAATTTTGGAACATTTGAAAATCATGGAAAAACGCATCTCTGAAATCCTCGGTCAACTGTCGCTCGATGAAAAAATCCACCTTTGTTGTGGCTTTTCCGGCATGGAGGCCGGCAATCTGCCGCGTTTCGGCATCCGGACTCTCGCCATGGCCGACGGGCCGCAGGGAATTCGGCTGGAGGACGGGCGCACCTCCACGGCGCTGCCGTCGGGGATGAACCTGGCCGCTTCCTTCGATACGGAGAACGCGGAACAATACGGCGCTTTGATCGCGCGCGAATGTCTTGCCAACAATGTTCAGGTGAGTCTGGGACCGGGGTTCAATTTAATGCGCACCCCGATGAACGGGCGCAATTTCGAATACTACGGCGAAGATCCGGTTCTGGCGGGCGAAATCGCCGCCGGTTACGTGCGCGGCTGTCAGTCCGAAAAGGTCGCCGCCACGCCCAAGCATCTGGCGCTCAACAATCAGGAGATCTGCCGCTCCGTCGGAAGTTCGAATTGCGACGAGGCGGTCATGCGGAATTTGTATCTGCGACCGTTTGAAATCGTCGTGCGGGAATCGTCGCCGTGGATGATGATGTCCAGTTACAATAAAATCAACGGCACCTACGCGTCCGCGTGCCGTTTCACGCAGCAGACCGTGATGAAGGACGAAAACAATTTCGACGGCGTGATGGTTTCCGACTGGGGGGCCGTTCACGACGTGGTCGGCTGCGCGCTCGGTGGACTCGACCTGGAAATGGGCAGCGATCTCTTCCGGAAGGAGTTGAAGGCGGCGGTCGAGAGCGGGAAAGTTCCGATGGCGGCCCTCGATGAGATGGTGCGCCGCAATCTCCGGCTGCTTTGCCGTACGGGACGGATCGACGGCGTGCCGTTTGAACCGGGAGAGGCCGAATGCAACAGCGCACGTCATCGGAAGTTCGCGCTCGACTGCGCAATCGAGGGGAGCGTGCTTCTGAAAAATTGCGGCGGCATTCTGCCTTTGAAACGCAAAACGTTGCGCCGGATTCTGGTTACGGGGCCGAATGCCGATTATCGCCAGAGCATCGGTTCGCTGGAACATTGCGGCGGTTCCGGCGCGGTGCATCCGGATTATGAAATTACTCCGCTGGAGGGAATTCGCGAATTTCTCGGCGATTCGGTGGAGGTGGTGTTCGCGCCGGGAGCGCTGTTCGAAGACCGTGAACGGATTCCGGCGGAACTGCTGCGCACGCCGGAGGGGAAACCGGGGGTACGGCTGTCGTATTACGAATCGAAGGATTGCTCAGGCGAGCCCTTTGAGGTACGGGTATCGCCGTCGTTCGATCTGCACTGGGGCGAATTCGGCGCGGCGGGGCGCGACAATTCCGATCCGCTCAACCGGCGTTGTTTCAGCTGCCGGATGGAGTGTGTGGCGACACCGGTGAAAGATGAGACGATCCGGCTCTCGTACCGGGCGGGACGGCTCTTCGGCCGGGTGAAGGTCGATGGAGTGGAACTGCTTTCGAACCGGGCGAGCATCGTTTATCCGGTCAATGGCGGCGCCGTGATCGAAGTTTGCAAGGGCGTGCCGCTGAAACTGGAAGTGGAAATGGAGCGCTATTCCGAGGAGTTCTCCGAATTCAGTCTGCTCTGGATCGGTTCTCCGGAAGAACGGCTCCGGGAGGCGGTCGAGCTCGCGCGTACGGTCGATGCGGTGCTCTTTTTCGGCGGGCGCAACCATCGTTACGACCGGGAGGCGATCGGCTGGGGCGATGTGCCCAACGCCGACGTCGGCGCGTGGGATCTGCCCTCCGGTCAGAATGAGTTGATCTCGGCGCTCTGCGACGCGAATCCGCGGGTCGTCGCTTGTTTTGTGAACGGTTCTCCGTTCAACGTGATGCCGTGGATCGACAAACTTCCGGCGATGGTGGAGATG